>JBBQEF010000094.1:0-17001 GCA_038320445.1 Mycobacteriales bacterium | reverse complement strand
CCGTTCGTTCCAGAACATCGCGCTGTCCCCGGGCTCCACGGTGCGCGACAACGTCATGCTGGGCCGGCACTCGCTCACCCGCGGCGGCTTCCTGTCCGGCGGGTTGCGGCTGGGCGTCCGCACGGAGCGGCGGCATATCGCCCGCGTCGAGGAGATCTGCGCGTTCCTCGGCGTGGCGCAGCGGCTCGACAGCCCGGTCTCCGCGTTGCCCTACGGCATCGCGAAGCGCGTCGACATCGCCCGCGCGCTGGCCTGCGAGCCGGTGCTGCTGCTGCTCGACGAGCCTGCGGCCGGCCTGAACGCCACCGAGACCGCGGAGATGGCCGTCACCATCTCGGACCTGCGCGACGCGCTGGGCATCTCGGTGCTGCTGGTGGAGCACGACATGGGGCTGGTGATGGGCATCGCCGACCGGGTCAGCGTCCTGGACTTCGGACGCCTGATCGCCGACGGGCTCCCGGCGCAGGTGCAGTCCGATCCCGCCGTGATCTCGGCGTACCTGGGCGTCGGAGCGGAGGAGGGCTGATGGAGACGTTCGTCCAGCTACTGGTCAACGGCCTGGGCAAGGGCGCGGTCTACGCGCTCCTCGCCCTCGGCTTCGTGATCATCTTCAAGGCCACCGAGGTCGTCAACTTCGCGCACGGCTCGCTCGTGCTGGTGGGCGGCTACCTCGTCTACGTGCTCAAGGACAGCGTCGGCTGGTTCGCGGCCGCGGTGGTGGGCATCGTCGGGGCCGCGCTCGTCGCCCTGCTGATGGAGCGGCTGCTGCTCTCGAAGGCCCGCAGCGCCGACCCCAACAGCCTCGCGCTGCTCACCATCGGCGTCGACGTGATCATCACCGAGGAGATCGTGCGCCGGGTCGGGGCCGCGATCCCGTTCATCGGTGACCCCTACGACGCCCGCCCCATCCAGCTCGCGGGCATCACGATCTTCCGCACGCAGCTGATCGCGCTCGCCGTCGGCGCGGTACTGATCACCGCGTTCTTCCTCGCGTTCCGCTTCTCCAACTGGGGCGTCGCGATGCGCGCGCAGGCGGAGAACAAGGAGGCGGCGGCCCTGATGGGCATCCGCAGCTCCCGGGTGACCGCCACCGCGTGGCTGGTGGCGGGTGCGCTCGCGGGTGTGGCCGTGCTGTTCATGGCCACCCAGGACTTCTCGGGGGCCGGGCTCGGACGCGGCACGCACGCGATCGCACTGATCGCGTTCCCCGCGGCGATCCTCGGCGGGCTGGACTCGACGGCGGGCGCGGTGGTCGGCGGCGTCGTCGTCGGGCTGACCGAAGCGCTGTCGGCGCAGTACATCTCGTTCGAGTTCTCCAAGAGCGCGGTGTTCCTCGTGATGCTGATCGTGCTGGTGATCCGGCCGTCCGGGTTGTTCGGGACGAAGGAGCTCACGCGTGTCTGAGACCGTCGTCGCGCCGCCCGACACCCCTGCCCGGCCGACGCCTGCGCCCCGCCCGCGGAACTGGTTACTGATCGCCGCTGCCGTGCTGCTGGTGCTGGTCCTGCTGGCGCTGCCGATCCTGACCGGCACGCAGGTGGCCTACCTCAAGCTGGCGCAGTACGTCCTGATCGGCGCGGTCGGCGGCATCGGGCTGACGCTGCTGGTCGGGCAGGCGGGGCAGCTCTCGCTGGCGCACCCGTTCTTCCTGCTGGTGGGCGCGGTGAGCTACGCCGTGCTGGCCGGGGATCCGGCAGAGTCGCCGGACCTGGTCGGGCTGGGCTTCCCGCCGCTGCTCGCGGTGCTCGGGGCCGTCGTCATCAGTGGGCTGATCGGGCTGGCGTTCGCGCCGGTCGCGGGCCGGTTGCGCGGCATCTACCTGGGCGTCGCGTCGCTCTCGCTGGTGTTCCTCGGGCTGTGGCTCGGGCAGTCGCTGGAGCTGTTCACCGGCGGCACGTCGAGCGGGCGGCCGCCGCCCACGTTCGAGCTGTTCGGGTTCGCCTTCGCCAACACGACCCCGGCCCCGACGATCGCGGGCGTCGCGATCCAGAAGCAGCAGCGGCTCTGGTACCTGTTCCTCGTCTTCGCGCTGGTGGCGTACTTCCTGGCCCGCGGGGCGGTGAACAGCCGGATCGGCCGGTCGTGGCGGGCGGTGCGCGACAACGAGGCCGCGGCCACCGCGATGGGCGTGAACGTCGCGCGCGTGAAGGCGGGCGCGTTCACGATCTCCTCGGCGTTCGCGGGGCTGGCGGGCGTGATGACCGCGCTGTGGCTGGACCTCGTCAAACCCGACGAGAACGAGTTCACCGGCAACTACTCGCTGACCGTCTCCATCGCGTTCCTCGCGATCGTGATCATCGGGGGGCTCGGCTCCGTGCCGGGTGCCGTCGTCGGCGCGATCGTGGTCTACGGGCTGCAGCAGTTCTTCCTGCTCGGCGCCAACCAGTTCGGCTGGTTCGCCGATGCGCAGTTCGGCGGGCTGTCCGCCGTGGTCCTCAGCGCGTTCGTCTACGGCGCGGCCGTGGTGCTGGTGGTGCTGTTCGAGCCCGGTGGCGCGGCCGCGATCGGCCGGCGTCTGACGTCCCGCTTCACCTCCCGAATCCCCGAAGGGAACAACGATGATCCTCAGGAGTAGACGAGGCCGGACGGCGGTGCTCGCCGGTGTACTGGCGAGCACCCTCGTGCTCGCGGCCTGCGGCAGCACGGCCGACACCGCGGCCGGCGGCGCCACCGGCGCGGGCGGCGTGAAGAGCGACAAGGGCGTCACCGACACCGAGATCACGCTCGGCGTGATGGGCGACACGAGCGGGGTGTTCAAGAACCTCGGTGGCGCGATCAACGCCGGCAACCAGCTGTGGGCTGACGACGTCAACAAGGCAGGCGGGATCTGTGGCCGCCAGCTCAAGCTCGAGATCGTCGACCACGGCTACAAGGCCGACACCGCCAAGACCCTCTACCCGCAGCTGGAGCCGAAGATCCTCGGCATCGTCCAGTTGCTGGGCTCCCCGGTGCTGGCCGCGCTCAAGCAGAACCTGATCGACGACAACGTCACCGCGGCCCCCGCGTCGTGGTCGAGCCAGATCCTCAACAACCCGAACATCATGATGATCGGCACCACCTACGACCTCGAGCAGGTCAACGGGCTGGCGTACCTCCAGCAGCAGGGGCTGATCAAGGACGGCGACACGATCGGCCACATCTACATCGACGGCGAGTACGGCGGCAACGGGCTCAAGGGCTCGCAGTACTACGCGTCCAAGCACAACCTGACCGTCAAGGAAGCCAAGATCACCTCGACGGACAACGACCTGACCAACATCGTCACCGGGCTCAAGGGTGCCGGGGTCAAGGCCATCGCGCTGACGACCACACCGGGGCAGACGGCCTCGGCGCTGGCCGCGAACCAGGCGCTCGGCCTGAACGTCCCGGTGATCGGCAACAACCCGACCTTCGACCCGGCCCTGCTCAAGAGCCCGGCCGCGGGTGCGCTCGGCAACCTGTACGTGGCGGCGTCCAGCCCGCCGTTCTCGTCCAAGACACCGAAGGCGGCCGAGCTCGCCGCGGCGTACAAGGCGAAGTACGCGGGCGCGCCGCTCAACGCGGGTGTCGACGTCGGGTACGTCGAGGGGCTGGTGTGGCAGGCCGTCCTGACGAAGGCGTGCGACAACAAGGACCTCAGCCGCGCGGGCGTCCAGACCGCACTGAAGTCGCTGACGTCGGTGAAGACCGACGACCTCGTGGCCGAGCTGGACTACAGCTCGCCCGGCGCGCCGCCCACCCGCGGCGTCTACATCGCCAAGGTCGACCCGGCGGCCGAGGGCGGCCTGACGGAGGCGGCGCCGCTGTTCACGGCAGCGGACGCAGCCGGCTACAAGGCGCCGTTCCAGAAGTAGTCCCCGTCCCGCACTGCGCCACGGTGGCCTTGCTCCGACCGGGTCGGAGCAAGGCCACCTCTGCTGGGGACCCTGATCCGGCGGACGCCGGCCCCGGAGCGGGGGCCGGGGTGAAGCAGGGGTCGGGATCGGGGGCGACCCCGACGCGGTGGCCGTCGCGGCGGAGCAGGCTTCAGTGCATGGAGAACATGACCGAGACCACCGCCCCCACCACCGTCACCGCCGCCCCGGCCCGTCCCGCGTTCCGGCTCTACCGCAGCCGCACCGACCGCATGATCGGCGGCGTCTGCGGCGGCATCGCCGAGGCCGCGGGCTGGGACGCCGCGCTGGTCCGCCTGCTGTTCGTCACACTGACGATCCTCGGCGGCGGCATCGGCATCCCGCTCTACATCGCCGCGTGGATCCTGGCTCCCGAGGGTGCGCCCGTCGCCCCCGTCGCCGTGCCGTCCGCGCCCTGCGCCGAGCCCGGCATCTGAGGGCGCTCGCCCCGGTGAGGCGACGCGCACGGCCCGTGACCGGGCACCGTCGGGTGTCCGGTCACGGTGATCGCCACCCCTACTGCTCGCCGTGCCGCACCCGGTGGCGCAGCTCCGCGTAGCGGAACGTCTCGAACCCGATCAGCGCGCCGAGCACCACTGCCAGCACGGCGAGCGTGGCCAGCGCCGGGACGTGCGCCACCAGCGGCACGAGCACGACGAGCAGCACCACCACGACGAGGCGCTCGACGTTGCGGACGCCGGTCATCAGGTACGTGAACCCGACGTGCGAGAGCAGGTACAGCGCGGCGCCGCCGTAGAGGGCGCCGAGCGGGATGCCGTAGATCGGGTCGGCGAGCGCATGGTCGTCCACGCCCGCCACGTAGCCGATGGCCTTCTTGAGCCCGAGCGACATCATGATGATGCCGATCACCATCGGCAGGTGCAGGAACGAGTACCCGTTGCGGGCCAGCTTGATCTGCCGGACGCCGTCGGCGGCGGCCAGTGCGCGCTCGGTGATCGTCGACGTCACGTCGAAGTAGGCCCACCACAGGGCCCCCGAGATCGCCAGCCCGAGCAGCACCGCGACGATGATCGGCCAGGTCACGGGCACCTGGGCGATGCCGATCCCGGTGGCGACGATCGACTCGCCGAGCGCCACCAGCACGATCAGCCCGTGGCGTTCGGCGAAGTGCCCGGCCGAGGCGAGCCGCCAGTTCGTGCCGGACAGCACCGTGCCGACGTAGTCGCCGACCAGCGCCGCGAACCACAGCAGCGTCTGGACGATGCCGGTGGTCTGCGACGCGAGCAGCAGCAGGGCCGTGCCGAGGGCCATCGCCGGGATGAACCGGTAGATCTGGCTGCGCAGCACCGGGTCCTCACGGCTGACGACCAGGAACATCAGCACGTGCACGACGCGGAAGCCGAGGTAGCAGAAGGCGAAGACCGCAGGGCCGAACAGGCCGCCGGGCCCGTCGTCGAACGCCTCGGGGATCGTGATGGCCGCGACGAACAGGATGCCCATGGCGACGAACATCGCCAGCCGGATCACACCCTCGTCGGCCTTCGCGATGTTGCACAGCCACGCGTAGCCGACCCAGCACCACCACAGCACGGTCAGCACCAGCGCACCGCGGACCAGTCCCTCGACGCCGGGGGACGCGGCCATCAGGTCGGTGATCTGGGTCAGGGCGAACACGAAGACGAGGTCGAAGAACAGCTCCAGGGGCGTGACGGAGGCCTGCGGGCCCACCGCCTCCACCCGCGCGCGCCGAGGTGCAGCCATGCGGAGATCGTGCCTCAAACCGCCGACACGGGCCAGGCCGCCCGGTAGCACCGCGGATGTCCGGTGAAGCCGGTCAGCGCTGGTGGCCGGACCAGTTCGCGAGCCGCTCGGTGGGGCCCGCACCGGGGGTGGACTCCACCACGGCGTTGAACGGGATGTCCGCGCCGCGCATCGTGGCCGGGAGGAACGTCTGCACCGCGGCCAGCGCGGCCCCGGCGAGGGCCGGGTCGGCCTCCGGATCCTGGCCGGTCGCGACGCCGAGGTCCCAGCCGTGCACGAGCGCCTCGTTGAGGTAGCCCCACACGGTCGCCCGGCCGGGGACCCGGCCCCACGGCACAGTGGTCGGACGGTCGAGCAGGGTGTCGTCGGCCCAGACGGCCTGCATCTTCTCCGTGGCCGCGGCGAGCGCGGCGGGCCAGCCGTCGTCGGGCACGTCTCTGACGACGACGGGCTGGGCCGCGACGTCGCCGTCCTCGCCGGCCACCCTCGCCCGCTCGACGGTGGCGACGATGTGCCCGAGCAGCGCGCGGACGTCGAACTCGGTGCAGGGGGTCGGGCGGTCCAGCGCGTCGGCGCCGGCGACGAGGCCGGCCACCCAGGCCAGCGCGTCGGAGTAGAGGGGGCGGGGGTCCGTGGTCGATGTCATGCGAGCAGCCTCCCGGATAATCACGACACCTCCTGTCGTGATTATCTGCCATTCTCGACACCGTGCGCGCCGACCGCCTGCTCTCCCTCGTCCTGCTGCTGCAGCACCGCGGCCGGATGTCGGCGGCGACGCTCGCCCGCGAGCTGGAGGTCTCCACCCGGACGGTGCTGCGCGACATCGACGCGCTCTCGACGGCCGGCATCCCGGTCTACGCCGAACGCGGCCGCCGCGGCGGGTTCGCGCTGCTCGCGGGATTCAGCACCGATCTCACCGGCCTGACGTCCGACGAGGCCCTGGCCCTGCTGGTGGCGGGCCGGGGCAACGCCGCCGGGATGGCGCCCGCGCTGTCGTCCGCGATGCGGAAGGTGGTGGCGGCGCTGCCCCCGGCGCAACGGAGCACCGCCACGCGGGACGCCGAACGCATCCTCGTCCGGCCCGAGGGCTGGATCCGCCGCGACGAGACCACCCCCGACGAGGAGCGGCTGGCCGCCGTCCGGCGCGCGGTGTTCGCGGGCCACCGGCTGCGGGTCCGGTACGCCGCGAAGGGCGAGCAGGCGCGGTGGCGCACGGTCGACCCGGTGGGCCTGGTCAGCGCGCGCGGCCGCTGGTACCTGCTGGCCACGCGCGACGGCGCCGAACGCAGCTACCTGCTGAGCCGGATGCGGGAGGTGCAGGAGCTCGACGAGCCCGCCCGGCGTGCGTCCGGGGTGGACCTGGATCAGGTGTGGCAGCAGCACCGCGACCGCTTCGCGACCGCCATGGAGACCACGATGGCCCGCGTGCGGGTGCGGCCCCACCGCCGCGCCGACCTGGTCCGCGTGACGCGCTCGCTCGATGCGGGGAGCGAGCGGGACGGCTGGCTGCACGTGGACGCCGAGTTCGCCGACGAGGGCCACGCGGCGCAGATGCTGTGGTCGCTCGCCCCGGACGCCGAGGTGCTCGCGCCCGCGTCGCTGCGCGCGACGCTGGCCGCCCGCGCGACGGCCACCGCCGCGCGCTACTCCTGATGTCCTACGCATTCTTGTGCCGTTGAGCCAGAACAGTCGTACGTCCGGGTACCGCGTGCCCGAGCCCGACCTCGAGGTCACCCCGCCGCGAGCCTCGGCACGGCCGTCAAGCAGATGGGTGTCGGGCGTCAGGAGTCGTAGTCGACGGTGACCCGGTCCGACACGGGCATCGTCTGGCAGGTCAGCACGAACCCGGCCGCCACCTCGTCGTCCTCCAGCGCGAAGTTGCGGCGCATCGTGACCTCGCCGTCGGTCACCTTGGCCCGGCACGTGCCGCACACCCCGCCCTTGCACGCGAACGGGAGGTCGCCGCGCACCTTCTGCGCCGCGTCGAGCACGGAGACGGTGCGGGGCAGGGTGAGCCGGGTGGTGCGGCCGTCGAGGATGATGGTGACCTCGCTTCCCTCCCCGTCGAGGCCGGCGTCCTCGTCGCGGTGCACCTCCGGCGGTGGCTCGTCGACGTAGAACAGCTCGCGGTGCACCCGCTTGCGGTCGACGCCGAGATCGGTCAGCACCGACACCGCGTCCTCGGTCATCCCGAGAGGGCCGCACAGCCACCAGTGGTCGACGTCGGAGGTGTCCACGAGCGCGCCGAACAGCGTGCGCAACCGGCCGGCGTCGAGGCGGCCGTTGAAGATGTCGGCCTGGGTGGCCTCACGGGAGAGCACGTGCAGCAGGTGCAGGCGCGGGCCGTGGGCGTTCTTGAGGTCGGCGATCTCCTCGGTGAACATCACGGAGTCGGTGCGGCGGTTGCCGTAGATCAGGGTGACGTGGGTGTCGTCGTGGGCCGCGAGCAGCGACGCGGCGATCGACAGCACCGGCGTGATGCCCGAGCCGGCGGCGATCAGCCCGTGGTGGGTGCCCGGTTCGATGTCGGGGGTGAACGACCCGGACGGCGGGCCCACCTCGACCTCGTCGCCGGGCTCCAGCCGGTCCACCAGCCACTCGGAGAACAGCCCGCCAGCGACGCGCCGGACGCCCACCCGCGGAGCTGCGCCACCGGGCGCGCAGATCGAGTACGAGCGGCGCTCCTCGCCCTCGGCGGTCTCCTGGCGCAGCGTCAGGTACTGGCCGGGACGGAACGTGTACAGCTCGCGCAGGTCGTCGGGGACGTCGAACGTGACGGCGACGGCGTCGTCACAGAGCCGCTCCACGGCGGCGACCTTCAGGGCGTGGAAACCCGACACGTCAGATCTCCGTCCGCGACGGTCGATTCCGGGCTCGCTCCGCTCCTCGCTCGCTGCGATGCTCACTCGCCCTACATCTCCTTCATGTGCTCGAACGGCTCCCGGCACGCCGGGCAGCGCCGCAGCGCCGTGCAGGCGGTGGGACCGAAGCGGGAGATCTCCTCGGTCGCCGGCGCGCCGCAGTGCGGGCAGCGGACGGCGGTGGACGGAGCGGTGAGGGTCAGCGGGACCGGGCCGGTCGCCCGCGGGCCGACCCGGTCGGGCGGCGCGACGCCCGCCTCGGCGAGCTTGCGGCGGCCGTCCTCGGAGATCCAGTCGGTGCTCCACGGCGGGGAGAACACCGTGCGCACCTCGACCCGCTCGAACCCGGCCTCCGTGAGGGACGCGCGCAGGTCGTGGCGCATCTCCTCGACGGCGGGGCAGCCCGAGTAGGTCGGCGTGATCGTGACGGTGACGGCGGCCCCGTCGACGGCGACGCCACGTACGACACCGAGATCGTCGAGGGTGAGCATCGGCATCTCCGGGTCGACGACTGCGGCTACCGCCGCCCGTGCGCGCACGACCGCGGTCACCATGTCGTGTCCGGGTGCTGGCGGGCCAGGCTCTGCATCTCCGCGAGCGCGTGCCCGAGGTGCTCGGTGTGCACGCCCTGGCGGCCGCTGCGGCCGCCGATCGTGCCGATGAAGGGGCGGTCCGGGCGGGTCAGCGTGGCCTTCGCGAGCACCTCGTCGAGCACGGCGTCGACCTCCGCGCGGGTGTCCGCCGGATCCACCGCCACCCCGGCTCCGATGAGCCTGCGCTCCTCGTCGGACGTGCGGAACAGCTCGCCGACGTAGGGCCAGAGCGTGTCGAGCGCGGCCTGCATCCGCCGGTGCGACTCGTCGGTGCCGTCGCCGAGGCGCAGCGTCCAGCGGGCGGCGTAGTCGCGGTGGTAGGCCAGCTCCTTGACGCCCTTGCCGGCCACGGCGGCGACCACCGGGTCGGCCGAGCCGAGCAGCCGGTGCAGGAGTGCGAGCCGCCAGGACGAGAAGATCAACAAGCGGGCGACGGCGCGGGCGAAGTCGAGGTCGTCGGACAGCTCGGCCAGGGCGACGTTCTGGAACTGCGCGTCCGTTCGCTCGTAGGCCAGCGCGTCCTCGTCGCGGCCCCGTCCGCTCAAGCCTTCCACGTGACCGGCACGGGCGAGCAGGACGCGCGCCTGGCCGAGCAGGTCGAGCGCGGTGTTCGCCAGCGCCACCTCCTCCTCCAGCTCCGGGGCGTTCGACACCCACTCCGACAGGCGGTGGCTGTAGATCAGCGCGTCGTCGCCCAGCATGCGGCAGTAGGCGGCGAGATCGGCCGGGTCGACCCCGTCGGGGACCGGCGACGTGATCTCCGCGGCCCCATCGATTCCTGATGCAGCCTCCACACCGGTGCCGAACGCCCAGCGCGGGTCGTCGTGTGCGGTGGTCTCCGACAGCGACTGGTAGGCGTTGGCGGCGTCCTCCTCGGCGGCGTGCGGGCTCACAGGTGCGGCACCTCGTCCGGGATCACGTAGAACGTCGGGTGCCGGTAGACCTTGTCGGCCGCGGGATCGAAGAACGCGTCCTTCTCGTCGGGGCTGGACGCGGCGATGTGGTCGGACTTCACCACCCAGATGCTCACGCCCTCGTTGCGGCGGGTGTAGACGTCGCGGGCGTTGTGCAGCGCCATCTCGTCGTCGGCGGCGTGCAGGGAGCCGACGTGGACGTGGTTGAGGCCGCGCTTGCCGCGCACGAACACCTCGTAGAGCGGCCAGTTCCGCCGCTTCGGCACCGCGCCCAGGCCGGTCTCGACGCCCGCGGTCGGCACGGCGCCGTGGCCGCCCTCCGCCGTGAACCCGGCGCTCATGCTGCGGCCGCCCGGGTCGCCTGCTTCTCCGCGTACGCGCTCGCCGCGTCGCGCACCCACTGGCCGTTCTCGTGGGCGCGGCGGCGGTGGGCGATGCGCTGGGCGTTGGCCGGGCCGGAGCCGGCGATCACGGCCTTGAACTCGGTCCAGTCGGGCTGGCCGTAGTCGTGGACCTGCCGGTCGTCGTCCCAGCGCAGGTCCGGATCGGGCAGCGTCACGCCCAGCGCCTCGGCCTGCGGCACGGACATGTCCACGAAGCGCTGCCGCAGCTCGTCGTTGGTGTGGCGCTTGATGCCCCAAGCCATGGACTGCGCGGAGTTGGGCGAGTCGTCGTCGGGCGGGCCGAACATCATCAGAGACGGCCACCACCAGCGGTTCACCGACTCCTGCACCATCTCGCGCTGCGCATCGGTGCCGTTCACCATCGCGAGCAGCAGCTCGAATCCCTGCCGCTGGTGGAACGACTCCTCCTTGCAGATGCGGATCATCGCCCGGGCGTAGGGGCCGTAGGAGCAGCGGCACAGCGGCACCTGGTTGCAGATCGCCGCGCCGTCGACGAGCCAGCCGATGGTGCCGATGTCGGCGTAGGTCAGCGTGGGGTAGTTGAAGATCGACGAGTACTTCTGCTTGCTGTCGATCAGCTTCTCGGTCAGCTCCTCGCGGTCGACGCCGAGCGTCTCGGCGGCGGCGTAGAGGTACATGCCGTGCCCGGCCTCGTCCTGCACCTTGGCCAGCAGGATCGCCTTGCGACGCAGGGAGGGCGCCCGCAGGATCCAGTTCCCCTCCGGCTGCATCCCGATGATCTCGGAGTGCGCGTGCTGGGCGATCTGGCGGATCAGCGTCTTCCGGTACGCCTCGGGCATCCAGTCCCGTGGCTCGATCCGCTGGTCCGCCGCGATCACCGCATCGAACGCTGCAGAGAACTGGGCACTCTCGTCCACGGAGCCTCCTGACCGAATGTTCGTTCGGGACCAAGGATGCCGCACCGCAGGAGAAGAAGCAACCGCGGCCCCGGTGACGCCGACGCCCGGCCGGGGGGGAGGGGCACGAACGTCGGTGGCGCGAAGCCGAGGTCCACACCCCCCACTTGCCGCCACACTTCCCGTCGACGGGGGGTGTGAAGGGTGATGGGGGGTGTGGACGCCGATGGGGGTGAGCGCAGAGCACGTGCCGGCGGGTGGGGCCGGCGATGGTCGGGGTCGGACCGCAGCGCTCCGAGAACCCGTCGACCGGGCAGCGTTCGCGGATCTCCACGTCAGGAGGATCGGGCGGGGAGGATGCCCTCGAACGCCGCCCGCGCCACGTCCGCGGGCAGGTGCGCCTCGCCCGGGCGGCCGGGTCGGTACCACTCCACCACCGAGTTCACCAGCCCTGAGAGCAGCCGCGCGGCCAGCGCAGGCTCCACGCCCACCCGGATCTCGCCGGTCTCCACCGCCTCCCGCACCAGCGCGGCGATCTGCGCGTCGAACGTCCGGCGCTGCTCCAGCGCCCACCGCTCGCTCTCGGTGTTGCCGCGCACCCGCAGCAGCAGCGTGACGTAGGGCAGGTCGCGCTGCAGCACGGCGATCTGGCCGGTGACGATGTGCCGCAGCCGCGCGAGCGGGGTCCCGGTGGTGGCGCCGGGCTCGTCCAGCAGGGCGAACAACCCGGCCAGCGAGCGCTCCAGCGCGGCCCGCAGCAACGCCTCCTTGCCCGCGAAGTGGTGGTAGAACGACGACTTCGTGATGCCCGCGGCGCGCGAGAGGTCCTCCATGGACGTGGCGTCGTAACCGCGGGTGATGAACTCGCCGACGGCGACCTCCAGCAGCGAACCCTGGTCGTGGACGGGCCGCCGCGCCCGGGCCGCCGTCACTTGCCGTGGAACGTCGGGCGGCGCTTGGCGAGGAAGTCCGACACCGCCGCGACGTGGTCCTCGGTGGTGGCGAGCCGGGCCTGGGCCGCGCCCTCCGCGGCGAGCACCGCGGGCAGGTCCGACACCGCTCCGAGCCGGACGGCCCGCTTGACCTCGGCGTAGGCCAGGGTCGGCCCCGCGGCCAGCCTGCGGGCCAGGTCCAGCGCGGCGGGCAGCACCTCCTCGGACGGCACGACCGCGCGGACGAGCCCCCAGCCGGCGGCGTCCTCGGCGGTGAACGTCTCGTTGAGCAGCAGCAGCTCCGTGGCCCGCGAGACGCCGACGGCGTGCGCGAGGCTGGCCGAGAGACCGGAGTCGGCGGTCAGCCCGATGCCGACGAACGCGGTGGAGAACTTCAGGCCGGCGGCGGCGATCCGCAGGTCGCACGCGAGTGCGAACCCGAGCCCGGCTCCGACGCACGGGCCGTTGATCGCGGCGACGACGGGGAACGGGAGGTCCGCGATCGCCATCACGATGGGGTTGTAGTGCTCGGTGACGGTGTCGAACGCGGTGGCCGGTTCGGCCTGCAGCGCCTCCGCGTGCTCCGCCAGGTCCTGCCCCACACAGAACGCCCGGCCCGCCCCCGTGATCACCGCAGCCCGGACGTCCCCCTGCCCGGCCAGGTCCGTGAGGGCCGCGAGGAGCGCCGTCTTCAGCTCGACCGTGAGCGCGTTGTACCGCGCTGAGCGGTTCAGCGTGAGGACGGCGACGGCGGGGTCTGCCGGGTCTCGCGCGAGCAGGACGGCGGGAGCGTCGGTCATGCGCGGAATCCTAGCCCCAGACCGAACGGTCGGTCGGCGAGCACGACATCGATCTCCTCCGACGACACCGGCTTGCCGAGCAGCCAGCCCTGCCCGACCAGTCCGGGCGGCAGGGCCAGGAGCTGCGCGTCGGTCTCGATGCCCTCCGCCACGCACGACAGGCCGAGATCGCGGGCCAGGCTCGCGATCGTGCGCACGATGGTGGCCGAGGTCGGGTCGTCCGGAAGCCCGGCCGTGAACGATCTGTCGATCTTCACACCGGTGATGGGCAGCTGGGCGAGGTGTCGGAGGCCGGCGTAACCGGTGCCGAAGTCGTCGATCGCGATCCGGACGCCCATCTCGCGCAGCGCGTGCAGGGCGGTCAGCGTGGCGTGTCCCGCCTCCACCAGGACGGTCTCCGTGAGCTCGACCGTGAGCAGCGTCGCCGCCAGCCCGGCGCCCTCCAGGGCGTTGCGCACCTCGGCCGCGAGGTCGGTGAGATCGGCCTGGCGGGCGCTGAGGTTGACCGACACCCCCAGGTCGCGGCGGGCCGGGTGCCGGGCGTGCCAGGTGGCGAGATCGGTGCACGCGGTCTCGAGCACCCGGCGCCCGAGCGGCGCGATGAGCCCGTTCTCCTCCGCGAGCGGGATGAAGTCGTCCGGTGCGATGCTGCGGCCCTCGCCGTCCCGCAGCCGGGCCAGCGCCTCCACCCCCGCGAGCTGCTGCGTCCCGAGATCGATCATCGGCTGGTAGGCCACCGACAGGACGGCGCCGCCGGACCCGTCGAGGGCCGCTCGAAGCACCCGCTGCACGTGCCGCCGCTCGGTGACGTCGGCCCGCAGCGTCTCGTCGAACACCGCGTGCCGGTCCTTGCCCAGGGACTTGGCCCGGTACATCGCGGAGTCGGCGTCACGGAGCACGTCCTGCGGCGCCTCGCCCGCACGGCCCACCGCGATGCCGACGCTGACCGTCACCGAGTACGGCACGCCGTCGAACTCGACGGGCCGCCGGAGCGCCCCCGTGATGCGGCGGGCCACGACACGCGCCCGATCCCGGACGACGTCGGCCGCGCAGCTCGCCTCGGAGGCCGCGAGCAGGACGACGAACTCGTCCCCGCCGACCCGCGCGATCGTGTCGTCGGGCCGCAGCACGCTGCCGATCCGCGCCGACGCCGCGATGAGCACGGCGTCGCCGACCGCGTGCCCGGACGTGTCGTTGACGTACTTGAAGCCGTCCAGGTCGCAGAACAGCACCACCACCTGGGCCGTGGCCGACGCCAGCGCGGTGTCCAGCCGCTCGGTGAGCAGCCGCCGGTTGGGCAGCCCGGTGAGCGGGTCGTGCAGGGCCGACGCCGCCAGCCGCTCCTCGGCCTCGACGATGCCGGTGACGTCGCGGACGACCCCGAGCAGCTCGGTGATCCGGCCGTCGGCGTCCCGCCGGAACGGGGTGACCCGTCGCGCGAACCAGTGGTAGAGCCCGTGCCGGTCGACCATCCGGAAGCGCAGCGCCAGGACCTCACCGTCGGCCAGCAGGCGAGCGGCGGCATCGGACCCGCGCATCACCGGCAGATCGTCGGGGTGCACGTAGTCGTCGGGGATCCGGTCACCCATCCGGACGTCGGACGTGTGGCCGAACACCTCCGACGGGCGCCGCGACACCCAGATGAGGGAGCCCCGTTCCGCGTCCTTGGTGTAGATGAGGTCGGGGCTCGCCGCGAGCACCGCGTCCCGGAACGCGAGGCTCTCCCGCAGCTGGTCCTGCACCTGCCGCTCGGCGGTGACGTCGGTGCAGGCGGTGACCGCACCCATCAGCCTGCCGTCCTCGCCGCGGATCTCGCGTGCGACGGCCACCACCTCGGCCGGCCGCGACCCGGCGAGAACTATCCGGAGCGGCAGGTCGGTGACGAGCTCCCCCGCGAGCGCGCGACGCAGGGGCGTGCGGTCCGGCGGGACCGTCGTGCCGTCCTCGGTCAGCACCTCGAGCCGGGCCACGAGCTCGTCGGAATCCACCGGCACGCCGTCCGCCACACCGGTGAGCCTGCGGTGGGCGGCGTTGCGGACGACGATCGTGCCCTCGGCGTCACAGGCCAGGACGCCGGCGTTGACGACCTCGAGCACCGCGCGGTCGAACCGGCGCTGATCGGCCAGCTCCGCGATCGCCGCCATCCGCTGGGCCGCCGACACCGCGAGCACGAGCACGACCAGCGCCGACGCCACCAGGAACAGCTGCACCAGCGCTCCGGCGACGGCCGGGGACCGGTCACGTCCCACCTCGGCGAAGGGGCCGAGGCCGGCTCGGGTCAGCGCCCCGGCGATGATCCCGACGAGGACGAGCTG
This sequence comes from Mycobacteriales bacterium, assembly GCA_038320445.1. Lineage (GTDB taxonomy): Bacteria > Actinomycetota > Actinomycetes > Mycobacteriales > Pseudonocardiaceae > Pseudonocardia. The sequence continues at coordinate 1,731 of JBBQEF010000094.1, read as the reverse complement.
CACCGCCGCCGTCCGGGCGCCCAGCCGCGATCCCGCCCACGCCAGCACGGCGACCACGAGGAACGCGATCGGCAGGTCCGCGCCCTGGGCGAACACGATCCCCGCCGCGGCCAGCACCGCCGTCCACAGCGCGATCCGCTCGGGCCACCCCACCGCATGCGGCTCCCCGGGCATCCGCATCACGAGCGGGACGACCACCAGCACGGCGGCGGCGTGCGAGGCGGAGACGTACGGCCACACCACCAGCGGGTCCGCGCCACCTCCCATCAGGAGCCCGAGCGCCCCGACACCGCCGGCCAGTACCGCACCGCAGGCCGCGGCGACCAGCAGCTCACCGAGGTCGCCCATCGACCGCAGTCGCGGCGGCCCGGCGCGTCCGAGCCAGGCGCCGACCAGCAGCGCCTCCAGCGTGTTGCCGGCCGCGTACGTGACCGCGACGACGGGCGGCCGGCCGGCCGCGATGTTGCCGAGCGCGCCCGCCACCAGCACGACGGCGAGAACCGTCCAGCGACGGCGGCCGGTGGACACGGCGACCGCGGCCACCGAGAGTCCGGCGCCGGGCCACCACGCGGCGACGCGGGACCCGGCGGGGGCAATCAGCACGGACGCGACGGCGAGCACGAACAGCGCGAGTCCGAGCGCAGCGGGGAAGCCCCGACGATCGGCCGGGCTCCGCCCGCCGCGCCGCACCTCGTTCATCGCGCCCCCGTACCGGATCCCGGGTCGACCCGGGACCCTTCGTCAGATATCGGGACGGCGCCGCAGGCGTTAGCACACCTGTGCGGGATGACTCGACCGTGCTAGCGTCGCCAACCGAACGAACGGTCGGTTGAGTCACGGAGGCCTCCTCGATGGCACCAGTCCTGCGCAGCTACGTCCGGGGTGACTGGCTCACCCCGTCGGACGAGGGGCGGCCGCTGCACGACGCCGTCACCGGCGAGGAGGTCGCCCGGATCTCGTCCGCCGGCGTCGACTTCGGCGCGACGCTGGAGCACGGGCGCGATGTCGGCGGCCCGGTGCTGCGCGAGCTGACCTTCCACCAGCGCGCGGCACTGCTCAAGGCGCTGGGCGGGCACCTGCGCGAACACCGCGACGAGCTCTACGCCGTCTCCGCGCAGACCGGCGCGACGCTCGTCGACTCCCGGTTCGACGTCGACGGCGGCATCGGCGTGCTGCTCGCCTACGCGTCCAAGGCGAAGCGCGAGCTGCCGGGTGACACCGTGTACGTCGACGGCGCCGTCGAGCCGCTCGGCCGCGGTGGGACGTTCCTCGGCCAGCACATCTGCACGCCCCGCCGTGGCGTCGCGGTGCAGGTCAACGCGTTCAACTTCCCGGTGTGGGGGCCGCTGGAGAAGTTCGCGCCCGCGTTCCTGGCCGGGGTGCCGACCGTCGTGAAGCCCGCGAGCCCGACGGCGTTCCTCACCTCCGCGCTCGTGGAACTGATCATCTCCTCGGGGCTGCTGCCCGAAGGCACGCTGCAGCTCGTCGCCGGTTCCGTCGGGGACATGTTCGACCACCTGACCGGCCAGGACCTCGTCTCGTTCACCGGCTCGGCGTCCACCGCGCAGACGCTGCGCACGCACCCCGCGATCGTCCGCAACGCCGTGCGCTTCTCCGCCGAGGCCGACTCGCTCAACCTCGCGGCGCTCGGCCCCGACGCGGCGCCGGGGACCGAGGAGTTCGACCTGTTCGTCACGGGCCTGGTCGCCGAGATGACCGTCAAGGCCGGGC
>JBBQEF010000093.1:0-17027 GCA_038320445.1 Mycobacteriales bacterium | reverse complement strand
CGGTGGTGCGCGTAAAACGTCGTCGTGACGCCGTTTTCCGCGCACGGGCGCGTCAGCGCCGCTAACCTCGCCGACATGGGGTGGCTGTTCCTCGCCGGGGCGATCGGCACCGAGGTGGCCGGGACGCTCGCGCTCCGCGCGCTCGCCGACGGGTTCCGGTGGGCCCCCGCCGTCGTGGTGACGGTCGGGTACGCCACGTCGTTCGTGCTGCTCGCGCTGGCCCTGCGGAGCGTGAACGTCGGGCCCGCCTACGCGATCTGGTCCGGCGTCGGCACGGCGGGCGTCGCCGTGCTCGGGGTGCTGCTGTTCGCCGAGCGGATCAACGGCGTGGGCGTGGTGGGGCTGGTGCTCATCGTGACCGGGGTGGCGGTGCTGTCGCTGAGCGGCACGGCACTGAGCTAGCCGAAACGCACCGGCTGCTGCGTGGACTCCAGCACCGCCATCCACAGGTCGCCGTGCGGGTCCACCTGGTTGCGCCTGCTCACCGCCACCGCCATCGGGATGTGGACGAACCGGCGCCGCCAGCGGCCCACCACCATCTCGGTGCGACCCGACATCGCGGCGTGCACCGCGGCCTGCGACAGCCGCACGCAGTACACGGAGTCGTACGGGTTGGCCGGCACGCTGCGGATGGCGTAGCTGGGGTCGATGTAGCGGACGGACGTCTCGATGCCCGCGGCGGCGAAGTGGTCACCGAAGCGGCGGCGCAGGTAGGGCCCGATGTCCTGGAGCCTGGCGTTGCCCGAGGCGTCGCGCCCGTCGGCTTCCTCCAGCAGCTCCTGGCCGGCACCCTCCGCGGCCACCACCACCGCGTGCCCGCGCTCCTGCACCCGCCGCTGCAGGTGGGCGAGCAGGCCGTGCTCGCCGTCGAGCTCGAACGGCACCTCGGGGATCAGCACCACGTCGGCCCCGGAGCGGGCGAGCGCGGCGTAGCAGGCGATGAAGCCCGAGTGCCGTCCCATGAGCTTGACCAGCCCGATGCCGTTGGCCGTGGACTGGGCCTCCACCTGCGCGGCGCGGATCGCATCGCTGGCGAAGCTGAACGCGGTCTGGAAGCCGAAGCTCTGGTCGATGTAGGGGATGTCGTTGTCGATGGTCTTCGGGATGCCGACGACGGAGATCACCAGCCCGCGTTCGGCCACGGTCTCGGCGATGTTCATGGCGCCGCGCATCGAGCCGTCGCCACCCACCACGAACAGCACGTTGATGTGCAGCTGCTCCAGGCAGTCGACGATCTCGTCGGGGTCCTGCGGGCCGCGCGAGGTGCCGAGCACGGTGCCGCCGTCGGTGGCGATGTCGCGCACGCTCTCCGGCGTCAGCTCGACGACGTCGTGGCCGTAGTGGGCGACGACGCCCTGGTAGCCGTTGCGGATGCCGACGATGCGGCGCACGCGGTAGTGGTAGGTGAGCGTGCGGACGAGGCCGGCGATGACGTCGTTCAGCCCGGGACAGAGCCCCCCGCACGTGACGATGGCCGCGCGCGTCTTGGACGGGTCGAAGAAGATCTTGCGACGGGGTCCGCACGGCTCGAAGGCGGGCAGCTCGGTCAACGGGACGGCGCGCGCGGACATGCTGCTGACGGTGTCGTCGAGCAGGACGCGGTCGAACTCGCCGACGTAGTGCTCGGTGGTGCTGTGGGCGTCGAGCAGGGGGGCCATCGGCGAGGTGATGCGCGACGGGCCGAGCGTGCTGATCGTGAGGTCGGGCGAGGGCTGGATGCGGGGCATCTCGACGACGTTCTGGTCGGACCTGTCGTCCCCGAACGCGGTGGTCACAGCGACTCTCCTGCGGCAGATGTGTCTCCGTGAGCGTCCACGCCGACCCTCTTGACCGTTTCAGTGTGCCTCTCGACGGGGTTTCAGCCTAGAGGGGTCCCAGCACGCGCTCCACGGTGATCTCGATGACGACCCGCTCCGGGTTGACCCGCGGCTGCCGGTAGCGCTGTGCGTAGCGCCGCACGGCCTCCGCGACGGCGTCGGGCTCGCAGCGCACCACGGCCGCACCTTCCAGCGTGGACCAGCGGCCCCGGTCGACCTGGGAGACCACGGCCACGCCCGCACGCTCGGCGTTGCGCGCCTTCTGGGTGCCGCCGGTGCAGATCACGCGGGCGAGCCCGGCCGCGGCGTCGAGCGTGACGCCGACGGGCACGACGTGCGGGCTGCCGTCGGGACGCAGGGTGACCAGCGTGCACAGGTGCCGTTCGGCCCAGAACGCGAGGAGCTCGGGCGACGGGTCGAAGGCGCGGGACACGCGATCACCGTAGGCCGTCGGGCGCACCGAACGAACTTGCCAATGCCAACTAATTCGTGGTCATCTGATCGGGTGTCACCTCCCGCGTCCCGCCCTGCTCTCGTGATCGGCGTGCTGGCCTCGTGCGGGCTCGCCGTCTCGTTGATGCAGACGCTCGTCGTCCCGCTGCTGCCGCAGTTCCCGCGGCTGCTCGACGCGTCACCGGCCACGGTCACCTGGCTGGTCACCGCGACGCTGGTGGCGGGCGCGGTGTGCGCTCCGGTGCTGGGCAGGCTCGGCGACATGTACGGCAAGCGCCGGATGCTGCTCTGGGCGCTCGCGATCGTGACGGTGGGCTCGCTGCTGGGCGCTGTGGCGCCGGACGTCGGCACGCTCATCGCGGCCCGCGTGCTGCAGGGTGCGTCGCTCGGCGTGGTCGCGCTCGGCATCAGCATCATGCGCGACCTGCTCCCGCCGGACCGCGTGGGCAGCGGCATCGCGCTGATGAGCTCGTCGCTCGGCATCGGCGGCGCGATCGGCCTGCCGGTGACCGGTCTGGTGGCGCAGCACGCGAGCTGGCGCTGGCTGTTCGCAGGAGCCGCGGTGGTCGGGGCGCTGCAGTTCCTGCTGGTGCGACGCGTCGTGAGCGAATCGCCGGTGCGCACCGGAGGCCGCTTCGACCTGCCCGGCGCGCTCGGGCTCGCGGCCGCACTCGTCTGCCTGCTGCTGGCCGTCTCCCAGGGCAGCGAGTGGGGCTGGGGCAGTGCCCGCGTCATCGGGCTCGCGGTGGCCTCGGTCGTGCTGTTCGCCGGGTGGGGACGGATGGAGCTGCGGGTCCGCTCGCCGCTGGTGGACCTGCGCGTCTCGGCCCGTCCCGCCGTGCTCTGGACGAACATCGCCTCGATCCTCATCGGGTTCGCCATGTTCGCCGGGTTCCTGGTGAACACCCAGGTCCTGCAGGCGCCCGTCGGGTCCGGGTACGGCTACGGGCTCTCGCTGGTCGGCGCCGGGGTGGTGCTGCTGCCGATCGGCGCGGCGATGGCGGTCTTCTCCCCCGTCTCCGCGCGGCTCTCGGCCCGCTTCGGGGCCCGCACCACGCTCGTGCTCGGCACCGCCGTGCTGACCGTCGGCAACCTCGGGCTCGCCGCGCTCCTGCCGTCGATCCCGCTGGTGATGGCCGCCTCCACCGTCACCGCGATCGGGGCGGCGCTCGCCTACTCCGCGCTCCCGTTGCTGATCATGGACGCGGTGCCGGCCACCGAGACGGCCGCGGCGAACAGCCTCAACACGCTGATGCGGATGCTCGGCACGTCGTCGTGCAGCGCGGTGGCGGCGGCCGTCGCGACCGGGCTGACCGTGGTCGTGGCCGGGCAGGTGCTGCCGGCCGCCGCGGCGTACACGACGGTATTCCTCGCTGCCGCGGGTGCGGCGGTGGTGGCGTCGGTGATCGCGGCCGTGACGCCACGCGGCCCGGGCCGCCCGGTGCTCACGAGCCCGCCGGAGCCCGACCGGACTGCGAGATCCGTCCGAGACGGCAGTCTTCGGTGATCGAGGCACGAGAAGCCCCCTCTCGGATGGATCATGCAGCGCGAGCCGGGCCGGTGGCGGTCACCGCACGGCGACGGTCGCGCCGGTGACCGGCTCACGCGGGGCGGCCCGCACCGCACCCACCACCACCCCGCACGCGGCCGTGACCAGCGCCGTTGCGGCCATCACGAACCAGCCGGCCCGGAACGAGCCGCCGGCGTCCAGCGTGGAGAGCAGCACGGCGATGCCGAACACCGCCCCGATCTGGCGGGCGCACGTCCCGACCGAGCTGCCGGTGGCGAACCGCGCGGGCGGCAGCTGTGCGACGGCTGCGGCGCCGAGCCCGGAGTAGACGAGCCCCACCCCGGTGCCGGTCAACAGCGTCGCGGGCAGGAACGCCGTCACGTACGCGGGGTCGGGACCGATGCGGGCCGCGAAGAGCACGCAGCCCAGCGCGAACAGCAGCCCGCCGGGGACGATCGCGGCGCGCGCCCCGAAGCGGTCCGAGAGCCGCCCCCCGACGGTGGAGAACGTGGCGGCCATCAGCGGGCCGGGGGTGACGGCGAGGCCCGCGAGCAGCACGTCCCAGTGCCAGACGCGCGTCAGGAACAGGATGTTGGACAGCAGCAACGCGTAGAACCCCGCGGAGAACACCAGATAACCGACGACGGAGCCGCTGAACGCCCGCAGCCGGAACAGCGCGGGCTCCACCAGCGGGTTCCCGACCCGCGCGCTCCGCACACCGAACGCTGCGAGCAGCGCGGCCCCGGCGAGCAGCGGCCCGAGCGTGCCGGGTCCGGTCCAGCCGCTCTCCCCGTCGACGATGCCCAACGACAGCAACGCGACGCCGGCGCCGAGCAGCAGCACGCTCGCGACGTCGGGCAGCACGGAGCGCTCGTCGCGGGTCTCGGTGAGCACCCGCACCCCCGCCACCAGCGTCAGGACGATCACGGGAAGGTTGACGAGGAAGACCGCGCGCCAGCCGAACGCGTCGACGAGCACGCCGCCCAGCGCGGGGCCGGTGGCCGCGGCGACGCCGCCCATCGCCCCCCACGTGCCGACGGCGAAGCCACGCCGCTGCGGGGCGAACACCGGCAGCAGCAACGCGAGCGACGACGGCGCGAGCAGCGCGGCCGCGACCGCCTGCAGCACGCGGGCCGCCACCAGCAGCCCGGCGGTGGGGGCCGCGGCACACGCCGCCGACGCGATCCCGAACAGCACCAGCGCGACGAGGAACACCCGCCGCCTGCCGAGCAGGTCGGCGAGGCGCCCGGCCGGGATGAGCAGGGCCGCGAACACCACGTTGTAGCCGGTGAACACCCAGGACAGGCCGGCCAGCGACGCCGTCGGGAACGACGCGGTGATCGCCGGGAAGGCGATGTTGACGATCGTGACGTCGAGGAAGGCGAGGAACGCCGCGAGCGACGACACCGCCAGCACGAGACCGGGCCGAGCCTGCTGAGTCCTCATGGGAAACGCAGCCTAGGCGACTGGGTTGCGCAACGCAACCCAGTGCTACCCTGGTGGCATGGACTGGAAGGAGCTCGACAGCGCCCGCTGCTCCGTGGCCCGCACCGCCGAGGTCGTGGGCGACAGCTGGTCGGTGCTCGTCCTGCGCGACCTGTTCAACGGCATCCACCGCTTCGACGAGCTCACCGCCCACCTCGGGGTGGCCCGCAACGTCCTGACCCGGCGGCTCACCGCGCTGATCGAGCACGGCGTCGTCGTCCGGGTGCCCTACCAGGAGGCCGGCCGCCGCGAGCGACACGAGTACCGGCTCACGCAGGCCGGTCGCGACCTCCTGCCCGTCATCCTCGCCATGCTCGCCTGGGGCGACACCCACCGCGCCGGGGCGGACGGCCCGCCGATGACCGTCGAGCACCGCGGGTGCGGCGCGCCGGTGCACGTCGAGGTGCGCTGCGCCCAGCGGCACCTGATCGAGCGCGGCACCCCGCTGCGGTCGGTGCCCGGACCGGGCGCGCGCCGCGCCGGTTGAGCCGCCTCCGGACGGGTACCCGGTGGCCATGGGTGACTACGAGCGCAGCACCACCGTCCACGCCGACGCCGACGCACTGTTCGGCTACCTGTCCGACGTCAAGAACCTCCCCTCCTACTTCTCGTCGATGCGCTCGGCCGAGCCGGCGGACGGCGACGCCGTGCACACGGTCGCGGAGGTCGACGGCACGCGGCGGGAGGGCGAGGCGTGGTTCACCACCGACGCCGAGGCCCGCAGCATCCGCTGGGGCTCGGAGGGCCCGAACCACTACAGCGGCGAGCTGTCGGTCATCGGTGCACCGGAGGGCTCACGGGTGACCGTCACGCTGCACACGGAGCACGTCGAGGGCGAGCAGATCGAGCGGGGACTCGACGAGACGCTGGCGCACATCAAGCGCAACGTCGAGGACGGCGCGGACGCGGCGGCACCGACGCCGTCCTGACTGCGGGCTAACGCCGGTCCCGGCGGATCGGGTGGTCGGCCGGGATCCGCACCAGCACGATCCGGGTGCCGTCGGGGTCGGTGATCCACATCTCGTGCAGGCCCCACGGCTCCTCCTGCGGCCCGCGGACGACGTGTGCCGCGAGCTCCCGCGCGGCCGCGTCCAGGTCCCGGACCTGCAGCCAGAGCGCGACCGCGCCGCTGCCGCCGTCGGACCGGCCGGAGAGCTCCAGGAACCCGCTGCCCATGAAGAACACCGTGCCGCCCGGGAACTCGCGTGCGATCGCGAGCCCGAGGACGTCGCGATAGAACGCGAGGCTGCGCTCCATGTCGACGGGCCGCAGCAGCACCCGCCCGCTGAGGACCTCCATCAGGTCGACGCCGTCAGCGAGCCCACGGGAGCGGGGAGATCGGGGTCGATGCGCAGGGCCGTCATGACCCTGGCCAGGCCCAGGTAGTGGCCTGCGGTCAGGGCCACCTCGACGACGCGCCGGTCGTCCAGTTCCGCGGCGAGGTCGGCGTAGCGCTCGTCGGGCACCTCGCCGTCGCGCACCATGTCGGCCACGAACGCGAGCACGGCCTGCTGTGCGGCGGTGAACGACGGGTGTCCCACGAGACCGGCGTCGAGCGCCGCGATCTGCTCGTCGGTGGCACCGCACGCCTGCGCGATGGGCACGTGCTGGTCCCACTCGTAGCGCGCCGCGAGCCGCCCGACCTGCAGGATCGCCAGCTCGCGCAGCACCGGGTCGAGCGCGAGGTCGCTCAGCTCGGCTCCGCCCAGGCGCAGCCAGGGCACGAACGCCGTCTCCGCCTGCGCCATCAGCCCGAAGACGTGCAGCGGCGGCAGCCGGTTCAGCGCCTTCGCGGTGGTGGGCGGGGCGTGCTCGGGAACGACGTAGGGGACACGGGCCACGCGCCTAGTGTGGACCCGTCCCCCGCTCACCGGTTGTGCGAGGGCGGGGCGTCCAGTTGGGTGGGGCACACGTTGTACGAGGCAGGGGAGTGCGCATCGTGTCAGAACAGTCGTTGAGCCGGATCGCCATCGTCAATCGCGGTGAGCCGGCGATGCGGCTGATCAACGCCGTCCGGGAGTGGAACGCCGAGATCCGCTGGTCGGGATCGGGCATCGAGGCAGTGGGGCGCCCGCCGCTGCGCACCATCGCGCTCTACACGGCCGTCGACCGCCACGCGATGTTCGTCCGCGAGGCCGACGAGGCGGTCCTCATCGGGCCGGACGACCCGGAGTACCTCGGCGCGAGCCCGTACCTCGACTACGCCGAGCTGGAGCGTGCGCTGAAGGTCGCGCGCGCCGACGCCGTGTGGCCCGGCTGGGGCTTCGTCTCGGAGAAGGCCGATTTCGCGCGGCTGTGCCGGGACCTCGGCGTCGTGTTCATCGGGCCCTCTCCGGAGGTGATGGAACGGCTCGGGGACAAGATCGCGGCGAAGGAGCTGGCCGAGGAGGTCGGCGTGCCGCTGGCGGCCTGGAGCCACGGCCCCGTCGCCGACATCGCCGCCGCCCGGGAGCACGCCGAGCGCATCGGCTACCCGCTGATGGTCAAGGCCACCGCGGGCGGCGGCGGGCGCGGCATCCGCCGCGTCGACCGTCCCGACCAGCTCGACGAGGCCTTCGAACGCGCCGGCTCGGAGGCGGCCAAGACGGCGGGCGACGCCACGGTGTTCCTCGAGCGCGCGATCTCCGGCGGGCGCCACGTCGAGGTGCAGGTGATCGCGGACGCCACCGGCGACGTCTGGACGCTCGGCATCCGCGACTGCTCGGTGCAGCGCCGCAACCAGAAGGTGCTGGAGGAATCGGCGTCCACCGCGCTGGACGCCGAGCAGGAGGAGCAGCTCCGCAGCGCCGCCGCCGCGCTGGCCAAGGCCGCGGGCTACGTCAACGCGGGCACCGTCGAGTTCCTCTACGAGCCCAAGGAGCGCCTGCTGACGTTCCTGGAGGTCAACACGCGCCTGCAGGTGGAGCACCCGGTCACCGAGGTCACCACCGGCGTGGACATCGTCAAGCTGCAGCTGCACGTGGCGGGCGGCGGCAAGCTCGCCGACATCGGGGCGGGCGGGGTCGACGGCGGAGCCCCGCCGTCGCGCGGGCACGCGATCGAGGCCCGGCTGACCGCCGAGGACCCGGAGCAGGGATTCGCACCCGCACCCGGGCGCATCGAGCACCTGGCCCTGCCCAGCGGCCCCGGCATCCGCGTCGACACCGGCGTGGCCGCGGGCGACACCATCCCGCCGCAGTTCGACTCCATGATCGCCAAGGTGATCGCATGGGGCCGCGACCGGGGCGAGGCCCGCGCGCGGCTCTCGCGCGCGCTGCGCCAGACCGCCGCCGTGATCGACGGCGGCACCACCAACAAGGCGTTCCTGCTCGACCTGCTCGACCGCCCCGAGGTGATCTCCGGCGACACCGACACCATGTGGCTCGACACCATGATGGCCGCCGGCTACACCCCGCCACGGCGGCTGGACGTGGCCCTGCTCGCCACGGCCGTCGAGGCCCAGGACGCGCACGTGGCCCGCCAGCGCGAGCGGCTGTTCGCCTCCGCGGAGCGCGGCCGTCCCGAGGTCGGCCACGAGGCGTGGCACCAGGTGGACGTGCGCGCGGCGGGCGAGTCCTACCGGCTGCGCGTCGCGCAGTCGCGCGGCACCCGTTACCACGTCGAGCTGGACGGTCACACCGTCGACGTGGACGCGGAGCGCACCGGACGTTTCGAGCGCAAGCTGACCGTCGGCGACCGCACGTTCGCGGTCCTGTCGGTACCGCAGGGCTCGGACTACCTCGTCGAGATCGACGGCGCCGTGCACCGCATCTCCGGCGGCGAGGCCGGGCTGGTCCGCGCCCCGGCGCCGGCGATGGTCGTGTCCATCCCGGTCTCCCCCGGCGACGAGGTGGCGGCCGGGGACGTGGTCGCCGTCCTCGAGAGCATGAAGCTGGAGACGGCGCTGCGGGCACCCGTCGCGGGGCGCGTGCAGGAGATCCTCGTCGACACGAACACGCAGGTGGAGAGCGGCACGAAGCTCGTCCGCCTGGAGCCGGACGCCGACGCGGGCGCGGCATCGGACGGGGAACGGGCCGACCTCTCGGCGCTCGCCGCGCCACCCGTCTCGGGCACGGACCCGGGTGCCGTGGCCGCCGATGCACTCACCTCGCTCCGGTTCCTGGTGCTCGGCTACGACATCGACGAGCGCGACGCCCGGCCGCTGCTCTCCGCTCTCACCACCGCCCGCGGGACGCTGCCGCCGGACGACGCCGGCGTGCTGCACGGCGAGATCGCGGCGTACCGGATCTTCGCCGACCTGTGCGCGCTGTCGCGCAACCGCCGCGGCCCGGAGGACGAGTCGCAGCAGATGGACCCGGCGGGCGAGGAGGCCCGCAACCCGCAGGAGTACCTCTACGCCTATCTGCGCTCCCGTGACGCCGACGCCGAGGGGCTGCCGGAGTCGTTCCTGGTGAAGCTGCGCCGGGCGCTGGCCCACTACGGGGTCTCCGACCTCGAGCCCTCCCCCGAGCTGTACAGCGCGCTGTACCGGATGTTCCTGGCACACCGCCGCGCCTCGGCGCACGTGCCGGTGCTGCTGGACCTGCTGCAGTGGCGGCTGGCCCACCCGGACTCGCTGCCCGACGGCTCCCGCGAGGAGTACCAGCGGGTGCTCGACCTGCTGGTCACCGCCACCCAGCTGCGCCATCCCGTCGTCGGCGGGCTGGCCCGGCGGGTGCGCTACACCTGCTTCGAGGCCCCGCTGATCGACGCCGAGCGCGCCGCCGGGCAGGACGCGGTGCGCGCGGAGCTGGACCGGCTGAACGACGAGCCCGGCGAGCGCGCCCGCCAGATCGACGCGATCGTCTCGGCCGCCGAGCCGATCCTCGGTGTGTTCGGCGAGCGCCACCAGGCTGCGATGCTGGAGGTGATGACGCGGCGGTACTACCGGGTGCGCACGCTCAGCGACGTGACCCTGCAGGACCGCAAGGGGCGTCCGCTGCTCACCGCGGCGTACGAGCACGACGGGCAGCGCTACGCCGTGCTGGCCACCACCGTGCACACCACGCCCGGCTCCTCGGCCGGCACCGACCCGATGGCCGTGCAGGGCGACCTGCGGCGGCTGCTGACCCAGGTGCCCGACGGCGTCACGGCGCTGCTCGACCTCTACGTCATCGCCGGAGAGGCGCCCGACGCCGATCCCGAGCGGTCCGGCGAGAAGATCCGTGCGCTGCTGGGACGGTTGCCCGAGCCGCTCGCCCGCGTCGCCGTCGCGGTGCGGCGCCCGGCAGGGGACGAGCGGTCGGCGTGGTTCACGTTCCGGGCCGGACCCGATCGCAAACCCGTCGAGGACCGGACCCTGCGTGGCCTGCACCCGATGGTCGCCGAGCGACTGGGCCTGTGGCGGCTGGCCGCGTTCGACCTGACGCGCCTCCCGTCGCCGATCGACGTGCACCTGTTCCGTGCCGTCGGGAAGGAGGCGGCCGACGACAAGCGGCTCATCGTGCTCTCCGACGTCCGCGACCTGACCGTGCTCCGGGACGACGGGGGCCGGATCCGGGCACTGCCGCAGCTGGAGCACGTCCTCGACGCCTGCATGGACGCGCTGCGCTCGGCCCGCGCCGCCGACCGGGGAGACGGCAGGCTGGACTGGAACCGCGTGCTGCTCTACGTCTGGCCGGTGGTGGACGTGCGGCTCGACGAGCTGGACTCTGTCGTCCGCATCCTCGCGCCGCGGTCGGAGGCGCTGGGCCTGGAGCAGGTGATGGTGCAGTTCCGGCTCGCGACCGACCCGGAGGCGGATCCGCAGGAGTACATGCTGCGGATGTCCCGGCCGCCGGGCGCCGGGCTCACCGTCCGCGTCACCGCGCCGCCGACGCAGCCCCTGCGCGAGCTAGACGCCTACGCGCAGAAGGTGATCCGCGCGCGGCGCCGCGGCGCCGTGTACCCGTTCGAGCTGGTGCCGATGCTCGTGCGCAACCCGGACCACCGTGGTCCGATCGGTACGTTCACCGAGTACGACCTCGACGGGTCGTTCGCACCGGTGCCGGTGGACCGGGCGCCGGGCGGCAACTCCGCGAGCATCGTGCTGGGCACCGTCACGACGGCGACCGGGCGCTATCCGGAAGGCATGACCCGGGTCGTCCTGATCGGCGACCCGACCCGCGCCCTGGGCGCGCTGGCCGAGGCGGAGTGCCGCCGTGTGGTGGCCGCCATCGAGCTGGCGCGGCGGCTGGACGCGCCGATCGAGTGGTTCGCGGTCTCGGCCGGCGCGAAGATCGCCATGGACTCCGGCACCGAGAACATGGACTGGATCTCCCGGGTGCTGCGGGCGATCATCGAGTTCACCCAGGACGGCGGCGAGATCAACGTCGTCGTCACCGGCATCAACGTGGGCGCCCAGCCGTACTGGAACGCCGAGGCGACGATGCTCATGCACACCAAGGGCATTCTCGTCATGACGCCGGAAAGCGCGATGGTGCTCACCGGCAAGCAGTCGCTGGACTACTCCGGCGGCGTGAGCGCCGAGGACAACTTCGGCATCGGCGGCTACGACCGGATCATGGGGCCCAACGGCCAGGCGCAGTACTGGGCCCCGGACCTCAACGCGGCCGTGGACCTGCTGCTCACGCACTACGCCCACACCTACAAGGCGCCCGGCGAGCGCTTCCCGCGTCCCGCGCCGTCGTCCGATCCCGTCGACCGCGACATCTCCCCGTCGCCGCACTCGGGCCCCGGTTGCGACTTCACCACCGTCGGCGAGGTGTTCTCGGCCAACCCCGGCCGCAAGAAGCCCTTCGACATCCGGTCGGTGCTCCGCGCGGTCGCCGACTCCGACCACCCGACGCTGGAGCGCTGGGTCGACATGATCGACGCCGAGGGCGTGGTCGTGCTGGACGCGCACCTGGGCGGGCAGCCGGTGGAGATGCTCGGCATCGAGTCGCGCCCGCTCCCCCGCCGCGGGCGGGTGCCGGTGGACGGGCCCACCACGTTCACCGCGGGCACGCTGTTCCCCAAGTCGTCGAAGAAGGCGGCGCGGGCGATCAACGCGGCCAGCGGCAACCGGCCGCTGGTGGTGCTGGCGAACCTCTCGGGCTTCGACGGCTCACCGGAGTCGCTGCGGGAGGTGCAGCTGGAGTACGGCGCGGAGATCGGCCGGGCGGTCGTGAACTTCGCGGGTCCGATCGTGTTCTGCGTGGTCAGCCGCTACCACGGCGGTGCGTTCGTGGTGTTCTCCGGAACGCTGAACGACAACATGGAGATCGCCGCGGTCGAGGGCTCCTACGCCTCGGTGCTCGGCGGGGCCCCCGCGGCGGCCGTGGTGTTCGCGGGCGAGGTCAACAAGCGCACGGCCGCCGACCCGCGCGTCGCCGACCTGGAGACCCGCATCGCCGAGTCCCGGCAGGCCGGCACGGAGGCGGACGCGGCCCTGCTCACCGCCGAGCTGGCGGCGCTGCGGCCGGTGGTGCGGTCGGAGAAGCTGGGGCAGGTGGCCGACGAGTTCGACACCGCGCACAGCGTGCAGCGGGCCCAGAGCGTCGGCTCGGTGCACCGGATCGTCCCGGCGACGGGCCTGCGGCCCTACCTGGCCGACGCGGTGCAGCGCGGGATGCGGAAGGCGGAGGAGCAGGGCTGACGCCCCCGTGCGCGGAAAGCGTCGCCAGGGCGACGTTCTCCGCGCACGACCGCTGATCAGCGGGAACACACGCCTTTCGCCGCCAGGATGCGTTGCACCGCCGTGTCGCTCGCCGCTGGGTCCAGCCGGCCTGCGGCGAGGGCCTTCTCCAGGCCGTCGAGAACCGGGGCGACGCGCCCGCCGCTCGACCAGAGTGCCATGTCCGCACCGGCGGCCAGCGCCGTCTCCACCGCCTGGGGCAGCGCGAACTCGCCGGTGATCGCCTTCATCGCGCCGAGGTCGTCGGTGATCACCATGCCGTCGAAGCCGTAGCGGCCGCGCAGCAGCTCGTAGACCGCGGGGGTCAGGGAACTGGGGAGGCCGGTGGTGAGGCCGGGGACGTCGAGGTGGCCGACCATCACCCCGGTGCGTCCCTTCCCGCCTGCGTCGGCGAGCGGGCCGGCCGTGCCGAGCAACGTGCCGTAGGGCCGCAGGTCGTCGGCCTCGAGCTGGGCCAGGGGTGGTGTGGTGACCCGGCCCTGATGGGAGTCGCCGGCCCCGTGGCCGTGGCCGGGGAAGTGCTTGAGCACCGTGAACACGCCGGCTTCGCGCTGGCCAAGCGCGTACGCGGTGGCGTACTGGGCGACGACGTCCTGGTCGTCGGAGAACGAGCGGTCGCCGATGACGGCGCCGGCGGGCTGGTCGCTGACGTCGACGTCGGGCGCCATGTTCATGGTGATGCCGCGGGCCAGCAGCTTCCTCGCCCGGGTCCGCGCGACCTCACGAACCTCGAGCGGGGTCATCGTGGCGGCCATGGTGCGTGCGCTGCGCAGGTTGCCGTCGAGCGCGTCGACGCGCTGCACGCGTCCACCCTCGTCGTCGACGGCGACGGCGAGCGGGATCCGCGACATCGCCTGCACACCCCGCAGAGCCTGGTTCTGCAGCAGCGGGGTGGCGTTGCCGCCGACGAAGATCCCACCGACCTGGGTGTCGCGCACGGTCGCGGCCGTGCCTGCAGGGTCGCCACCCTGGACCCCGACCATGAGCCGCTGGGCCAGGCGCGCGCGGGCGGGCATCGCCGCGACGACGGCCGCGCAGTGGGGCAACCGGTCGATGCCGAGCGCGAGGCCGGTGATCTCGGGGGCGGGAGCCTGCGCGACCGGCGCCGGCGTCGGCGGCGCAGCTGCGGCGGCGGGTGCGACCAGCACGCCGGCGATCATCCCGGCGACGAGCCCGCCGAGCAGCGGTACCGCCGACCGGCGCCTGCCCGGAAACGCACTCGTGGACGTCATCGCGGGTCATCATCCGCCATCGGAACGGGGCTGGGGTCACCCACACCCCTCGTCCGCCCCTGAACTCCCCGTCGACCGGGGGGGCGAGGGCGACGAGGGGGTGCGCGCCGACGTCGACCTCGCGCCGGTCGCCTGATCGGCGGTACGGTCCGGCCGGTGGCCGAGACCTACCCCAGAACCGTCGCGGAGGAGCGCTCGGCCGTCGCGTGGGGCGAGCTGGGAACCTTGGCGGGTGCGGTGTCGCTCGTGCTGCTGGCTGCCGCAGGCGGCTACGGCTTCCACCGTGATGAGCTGTACTTCCTGCGGGCCGGAGCGGAGCCGGCGTTCGGGTACGTCGACCAGCCCCCGCTGACACCTCTGCTCGCCCATGCCCTCGACGTGCTGTTCCACGGTTCGCTCGTGGGCCTGCGCGCGCCGTCCGCGCTGATCGGGGGTCTCGTCGTCCTGATCACGGGCCTGATCGCGCGGGAGTTCGGCGCGGAGCGCGGTGCGCAGGTGCTGGCGGCGGGATGCACGGCCGTGTCGAGCGTCGTCCTGATCGTCGGGCACTCGCTCTCCACGACCACCCTCGACCTTCTTGTCTGGACCTCGGTCACCTGGCTCGTCGTGCGATCACTGCGCGACGGCGGGCCGGGTTGGCTCCTCGTGGGGCTCGCCGCCGGCATCGGGCTGCAGAACAAGCTGCTGCCCGGTGTGCTGCTGGGGGCACTGCTCGCCGGGGTGCTCGCGGTGGGCCCGCGGGCGGCGCTGCGCTCGCCGTGGCCGTGGCTGGGCGCCCTCGTCGCGCTGGCGCTGTGGTCGCCGAACCTGGTCTGGCAGGTGGCGAACGGCTTCCCCCAGCTCGCGCTCGCGGGCGCGATCGCGGGCGGCAGCTCGATCAGCAGCCAGCCGTGGTACCTCTTCGTTCCCTACCAGCTGGTGTTGGTCAGCCCGGTGCTCGTGCCGGTCTGGGCGCTGGGCTGGTGGCGGCTCGCACGTGATCCGGCGCTGGCGACGTGGCGCGGCTTCGCGGTGGCCTACCTGCTGCTCGTGGTGCTGTTCACGGCCACCAGCGGCAAGCCCTACTACCTCGCCGGCTTCTACCCGGTCCTGCTCGCCGCCGGGGCACAACCCGTGCTGGAGTGGGCCCGGGCCGTCGTGGCGCGCCGCTGGATGCTCGGCGTCGCGCTCGGGCTCAGCCTGGTGGTGTCGAGCCTGCTGGCCCTGCCGGTGGTGCCGGTCGAGCGGCTGGCCGACACGCCCGTCACGGACGTGAACCCCGACGCCGGCGAAACCGTCGGGTGGCCGCAGTACGTCGACACGATCGCCAGGGTCCGCGTCACGCTGCCGGGCGAGCGGGTCGCCGTGCTCGCGCAGAACTACGGCGAAGCGGGCGCGGTCGACCACCTCCTCCCCCAGGTCGGGCCCGCCTACTGCGGCCAGAACGCGTACTGGTCCTGGGGCCCGCCGCCCGACGACGCCACTGCGGTGATCGTCGTCGGCTACCCGGAGCAGCAGGTCCGCGAGCTCTTCGGCCGGGTGGACCTGGCGGCGCGGATCGACGACGGCGTCGGGCTCGACAACACCGAGCAGGGCAGGCCGATCTGGATCGCCCGCGACCGCCGGGCCCCGTGGGCGCAGCTGTGGCCGCAACTGCGTCGGTTGTCGTGACGGAACCAGCTGACCGCTCCCCGAAACGGCGGGAGATCATCGGCTCGGTGCGTTCCGGGCCGCATGTGGCCGCCGGTGCACCGAACCGACGATCACACCGCGGGCGCCGCGGTGATCCCCTGCCCACACTCGACGCGCTCGTCCGGCCCGGCATGCGCATCGCCGTGGCCGACGGCTCGGGCACGCCGCGTTCGCTGTTCCCCGAGCTGACCCGGCTCGCCGCGCACCACGGCGACCTGCGGCTGGTGCTCGGCTGGATGCCCTACGCCGAGCCCGACCTCGACACTCGGCCGTTCGCCGACGCCCGTACCGTGATGCCCGGCTGGGGGCTGCGCCGGCACGTGGCGGACGGGAGCCTGCGCCCGGTGCCGGCGCGGCTGTCCGCGGTGCCGTCGTTGCTGGCCGGGCCGCTGCGACCGGACCTGCTGCTCGCCTCGCTCGTGCGCACTCCGGACGGGCTGCGGTTCGGCGCGGAGGTGTCCTGGATGCGCGGGGCGGTCGAGGCGGGGGTGCCGGTCGCCGCCGTGATCTCCCGGACCGCTCCCCACGCCGACGCCGGGCCGCCGCTCCCCGAGGACGGCATCACGGTCCTCGGGGAGACCGACAACGGCCCGCGCGAGGTGGCGTTCTCCGCACCCGGCGAGATCGACCGCCGGATCGCCGGTCACGTCGCCGCCTGGATCCCGCAGGGTGCTCGCGTTCAGGTGGGGCCGGGGCGGCTCGGAGCTGCGGTGCTCGACGCCGTGGAGGTTCCGGTGCGGGTGGACTCGGGCCTGCTCCCGGAGTCGATCGTCGACCTGGACGCGCGCGGGCTGCTGATCGGGGCGTTCGGCGCGTACATGGTGGGGACGAGACGGCTCCACGAGTGGGCGGACGGGCGCCCCCTGCTGCACCCGATCGAGATCAGCCACGACCCCGGCCGGCTGTGCTCCGACGACCCGTCGCCGCTGATCGCGGTCAACACCGCGGTCGAGATCGACCGGGCCGGCCAGGTGAACGTGGAGGGCACCGCGGACGCGGTGGTGGGCGGGATCGGCGGGCACCCGGACTACGCGGCGGCCGGCACCCGGTCCTACCGCGGCCTGTCGATCGTGGCCGTCGCGTCGTCACACCGGGGCGCCTCGACGCTGGTGGAGACGCTGTCCCGGCCGGTGACCACCGCGTCCCACGACGTGGACGTGATGATCACCGAGCGTGGCTCGGCGGACCTGCGCGGGCTCGACCGCGACGAACGCGCCGCCGCGATCGCTCAGCTGTGGACGGCCCCGTCGAACACCCAGAACCGC
>JBBQEF010000092.1:0-17131 GCA_038320445.1 Mycobacteriales bacterium | reverse complement strand
CGCGGCGGGGGGGGGTGCGCGCGGGGGGGGGGGGGGGGCGGGGGGGGGGGGGGGGGGGGGGGGGGGGGGCGCCCCGTGGTCATGGGTGCTCCTTCGTCGTGCGTGTCGGTGATGTTCCGTCCTTGTGACGCGGCTACTGCGCCCACCCTCCCGGCAAGTCACCCGATCGGAGTAGGGCGGCGGTACCGCAGGAGGAGCGTGCCTTCCGCGTGCAGCGCTGCGGCCAGCGTCATCGGCCGTGCCGGCGTGCCTTCCGGGCCCCGCGCTATGCGGCCCGCCGTGCCGCCGGCGAGCACGGGGGCCAGCGTGAGGCACAGCTCGTCCACCGCGTCGGCGGCGACGAGGGCCCCGAACAGGGACGGCCCGCCCTCGCAGAGCACCCGGTGCAGGCCGCGCCGGGCCAGCTCGGCGAGCAGGGCGTCGGGGCTGAGCCCGTCGAGGGCGACGACGTCGGCCCCGGCGGCGGCGAGCCGCTCGCGGCGCTCGGGAGGGGCCGCCGCGCTCGTCAGCACGATCGGCGGGACCCGGGTGTCGGTGAACAGCAGGCTGCCCGGGTCGAGGTCGGCCGAGCCGGTGACCACGGCGATCGGCGGGGGAGAGGCCCGGCCGCGGGTGTCGCGCCGGGCCCCCCGGTAGTTCTCGGCGCGCACGGTGCCCGCACCCACCAGCACGACGTCGGCCAGCTCGCGCAGCACCCCGAACACCTGCTTGTCGGCGGCCGAGCCCAGGCCGCCCGAGGTGCCGTCGAGCGACGCCGCACCGTCGGCGCTGGAGACGAAGTTGACCCGCATCCAGGGTGCGGTGAGGTCCTCGGGGTAGGCGTAGTGCGCGTACAGGTCGGCATCGTCGAACTCCGGCGGCATCACCGGTGCATCCCAGCACAGAACGGCCGCCGGGGGTCGGGGACCACGGATCGGCCGCAACGGGGAACCGGTTCACCCTCCGTCGGCTTCGTGATCGTGTCACCATGGCCCTTCCGCCATGTCAGGAGGTGCGGCAGTGGACGATCCCGTGCTCGACCACGAGGGCGCCTGGACCGAGTCCGCCTACCTCGACCTCCCCCCGAGTCGCGCGCGCGTGGAGCTGGCCGACGGGGCGCTGCTGGTCGGTCCCGGCTCCACCGGCGAGCGTGGGCAGGCGGTCGAACGCCTGCGCGCCGCGGTGGCGCAGGCACTGCCCGACGGGCTCCGGGTGATCGGGCCGGTGCCGCTGCGGCTGGGGCCGGACTGCGTGCTGATGCCCGATCTGGTGGTGACCCGCGCGTCCGGCGACCCGGTGGTGCTCGACGCCGAGGACGCGCTGATGGTGCTGGAGGTGGTCGGCATCGAGCACGGAGCGGTCGACCGGTCCTTCAAGCCGCAGCTGTACGCGCGCAGCCGCATCCCGTACTCGGTGCTCGTCGACCACGTGGCCCCGTTCGCGGTGGCCAGCATGATCATCTCGGGGCGCTACCACGAGTACGCCCGCACCGTGGGGGGCACGGTGCTGCGCCTCGACGAGCCCTTCCGGCTGGAGGTCGATCTGGCCGATCGTGCCGACCACGAGGCCGTCCGCACCGCTGGATGAGCGCCGTTCCACTACGTTGGCCAGGTGTCCAAGTCGAAGTCGGTGCGTGAGACGTTGCGGGTGACCGCCGAGCCCGACCTGGCGGCCGTCGATCCCCGGTCCCGCCCCGTGGGGCCGAAGGACAAGGACGCCGCCGCCGAGGACATGGCGGAGCTCGGAACGCGCCTCGAGGGCCTTCAGGACGCGCTCTACGCCGAGGCGACCGTCGAGCCCTCCCGCGCGGTGCTGCTCGTGCTGCAGGGCATGGACACCTCCGGCAAGGGCGGCGTGATCCGGCACGTCGCCGGGCTGGTCAACCCGCAGGGCCTGCACATCGCGTCGTTCAAGAAGCCCACCCCCGAGGAGCGCGCGCACCACTTCCTGTGGCGCGTGGAGAGCCAGGTGCCGGGGCCTGGGCAGATCGGCGTGTTCGACCGCTCCCACTACGAGGACGTGCTCATCGCCCGGGTCGACGCACTGGTGCCCGAGGACGTCTGGCGCGGCCGGTACGACGAGATCAACGCGTTCGAGGCGCGCCTGGCCGCCCGGGGCGTCGCGGTGCTCAAGTGCATGCTGCACATCTCGCCAGAAGCCCAGCAGGAGCGCCTGCTGGCGCGGCTCGACGACCCGGACAAGCTCTGGAAGTACAACCCGGGCGATCTCGACTCGCGCGCGAAGTGGCCCGCCTACCAGCAGGCGTACGCCGACGCCCTGCGGTTCTGCGACACCGACACCGCACCCTGGTACGTCGTGCCGTCCGACCGGAAGTGGTACCGCAACTGGGCGGTGGCCGCCCTGCTCGCCGAGACCCTCGCCGAGCTGGAGCCGCAGTACCCGGAGACCACCATCGACGTGGAGGCCGAGCGCGCCCGCGTGCTGGCGAGCGTGGTCACGTGAGCCGTCACCGCCCCCGGCCCGCGAGTCGGCACGTTTCCGTGCGCGAGTCGGCACGGATCCGCCCGCGAGCCGGCACGTCCAGGTGCGTGAGTCGCCTCGTTCCCGCGGTCCTCGCGGCCGGCGTGCTGCTGGTCGGATGCAGCGCGCCCGCGGGGCCGGCGGCCACCACCCCGGCGGCCACCCCGTCGGCGGCGGCGGGTTCCGGCGCGCCCACGAGTGCGGCGAAGAGCCCGGACGACGCCGCGTGCGCCACCGATCCGGGCACGGCCGACACCGTCCGTGGCATCGCTGCCGTCGCGCAGAAGCAGCCCGTGCTGCCCGCGGCCGTGGCGCTGCTGCTGCTCGACGCGCGTCAGAAGGCGGCTGCGCCAGGGCTCACCGACCCGGCCCTCGTCACGGCACACGCCGAGCTGGTCGCCGCGATCGACGACCTCGACGCGCAGGGCAAGGCCGGGCTGCCCCCGAACGGGAACGCGGCGCAGGACAAGGTGCATCTGGACATGAAGCGGATGCTGGATGCCGTCACCGGCGTCGAGAAGGCGTGCGCCGCCCGTCGTTGATCAGTCGACGAGCGCTCGGCCGATGATCTCCTTCATGATCTCGTTGGTGCCGCCGTAGATGGACTGCACGCGGGAGTCGACGAACGCCTTCGCGATCGGGTACTCCAGCATGTAGCCGTAGCCGCCGTGCAGCTGCACGCAGCGGTCCACCACGCGCTTGAGCACGTCGGAGGCCCACCACTTCGCCTTCGCCGCATCGGTGACCGACAGCCCGCCCGCCACGTGCCGGCGCAGGCACTGGTCCACGAACACCTGGGTGACCGTCACCTCGGTGTCCATCTCGGCCAGCTCGAATCGGGTGTTCTGGAAGTCCGCCACCGGGCGGCCGAAGGCCTTGCGGTCCTTGGTGTAGTCGAGGGTGAGCTGCAGGGCTCTCGCCGCGCTCGCGATCGAGCCGACCGCGATCGAGAGCCGCTCCTGCGCGAGGTTCTGCATGAGGTGGACGAAACCCCGGCCCAGCTCGCCCAGCACGTTCGCGGCCGGGACCCGCACGTCGGTGAACGACAGCTCGGCGGTGTCCTGCGCCTTCATGCCCACCTTGTTGAGCCGGCGGCCGCGCTCGAAGCCCTCCATCCCGCGCTCGACGACGAGGAGGCTGAACCCCCGGCTGCCCGCATCCGGGTCGGTGCGGGCGACGACGATCACCAGGTCGGCGAGGATGCCATTGGTGATGAAGGTCTTGGAACCGTTGAGGATCCAGTCGCCGTCGGCGTTCCGCCTGGCGGTGGTGGTGATGCCCTGCAGGTCGGATCCGGTACCCGGCTCGGTCATCGCGATCGCCGTGATGATATCACCGGAGCAGAAGCCGGGCAGCCAGCGCCGCTTCTGCTCGTCGGTGGCCAGCCGCAGGAGGTAGGGCGCGACGACGTCGTTCTGCAGCGGGAAGCCCAGCCCGCTGGCGCCGGCCCGGGAGATCTCCTCGGTGACGATCGCGTTGTAGCGGAAGTCGGCGACCCCACCGCCACCGAGCTCCTCGGGCACGTCGGTGCCGAGCAGCCCCGCCGCGCCCGCGGCCTTCCAGACCGCGCGGTCGACCTGGCCGTCGGTCTCCCACTGGTCGTGGAACGGCAGCACCTCCCTGGTCAGGAACGTGCGAACCAGGTCGCGGAAGGCATCGTGCTCGGCGTCGAAGATGTCCCGATCCATGCCGCCGAGTGTCACATACCGGCGGGTAGCAAGCGACGGTCCCAGCTCCGCGGGCGGATCCCGGGGCGCGCCCGAGAATGTGCTCGCGACCTGGTTCCCCATCGCCACGATCGTGAGGGCCGGAGCGCGGTCCTCGGCGTCTGCGGCGCGACCGCAACGGGGTAAGACTGGTGGCATGCGCTACTTGGAGCTCGACACCGCGAAGCGGTACTCGGTCATCGGCCTCGGCACCTGGCAGTTCGGGTCGCGGGAGTGGGGCTACGGAGCCGACTACGACGAGGGGGAGGCCGCACGGATCGTGGCGCGGGCCCGGGAGCTGGGTGTCACCGTGTTCGACACGGCCGAGGTCTACGGCTTCGGGCGGAGCGAACGGATCCTCGGCCGGGCCCTGGCCGCGTCCGGCGGCACCGACGACGTCGTGGTGGCGTCCAAGATCTTCCCCGTCTGGCCGACGGCGGCGGTCGTGCAACAGCGCGGCGTGGCCAGCGCCCAGCGGCTGGGCGTCAAGCAGATCGACCTGTACCAGGTGCACCAGCCCAACCCCGTGATCTCCGACGGCCGGACGATGCGGGGCATGCGGGCGCTGCAGGACGTCGGTGTGGTCGACGACGTGGGTGTGTCCAACTACGGCCTGGACCGGTGGCAGCGGGCCGAGGTGGCGCTGGGCGGGAGGATCCTCTCCAACCAGGTCCAGTTCAGCCTCGTCGCGCGCGAGCCGCTGGCCCGGATGCTGCCGTGGGCCCAGCGCACCGGGCACATCGTGATGGCGTGGAGCCCGCTCGGGCAGGGCCTGCTGTCGGGCCGCTACTCCGCGTCGCACCGCCCGTCGGGCGGGGTGCGCTCGGCCAACGCGATGTTCCTGCCGGAGAACCTCGACGCCGCGCGCCCGCTGCTGGACCTGCTGCGCGACGTAGCCTCGGCCCACGACGCCACCCCGGCCCAGATCGCACTGGCCTGGCTGGTGCACCTGCCAGGAGTGGTGGCGATCCCGGGCGCGTCGAGTGTCGCGCAGGTCGAGAGCAACGCCGCCGCGGCCGACATCGCCCTCGATCCCGACGAGCACGCGGCGCTGACGGAGGCGGCCGAGGCGTTCCGCCCGGTGACGGGGGCGTCGGCGATCCCCGGCCTCGTCCGGGGGCGCCTGGGCCGCGGCTGACGCAGCCGCCCAGGGGACCTGGGGCAGGCCGACCACGCCGTAACCGGGACGGAACGGGACGAATCCGGCGCAAACGCGCGCGGTGTGACGAAAGTGCCTGGCCGACAGGGTGGGAAACTGCGCCTCGCTCGGACTAACGTCACCGAAATGAGCGTGGTCGGAACACCTCTGGACGCACCGCCGTTGGTGTCACCCGCTTCCCACTCCGCTGCCGTCGCCGATCTGTTGCGGAGGTTCCGGGCCCTGCCGGCGGGCACGCGGATGCGGCTGGGGAAGAAGTCGTCGAACCTGTTCCGCTTCGGCGCCCCGCCCGCGCAGCGGCTGGACACCAGCAACCTCACGGGTGTGATCTCCGTGGACCCGGTGGGGCTCACCGCCGAGGTCCAGGGCATGACCACCTACGAGGACCTGGTCGCGGCGACTCTGGCCAGAGGCGTGATGCCGCTGGTCGTGCCGCAGCTCAAGACGATCACACTCGGCGGCGCGGTGACGGGCCTGGGCATCGAGTCGACCTCGTTCCGGCACGGCCTGCCGCACGAGTCGGTGCGCGAGATGGACATCCTCACCGCCGACGGCGAGGTCGTCACCGTGACTCCCGACGGCGAGCACGCCGACCTCTACTACGGCTTCGCCAACTCCTACGGCACGCTCGGCTACGCGCTGCGCATCGTGATCGAGGTGCGACCCGTTGCGCCGTTCGTGCGGCTGGAACACCGCCGCGTCGCGACCGGCGACCTGGAGAAGGCGATCACCGCGGCCTGCGACGTGGACGCGGACGGCGCGCCGGACTTCGTCGACGCGACCGTGCTGGCCGAGGGCGAGCAGTTCCTGACGCTCGCCTGGTTCACCGACGACCCGGGCGCGGCCGGCCCCAGCGACTACACCGGCCAGCAGGTGTACTACCGCTCCATCGACAGGCGCGCGACCGACGTGCTCACCGTGCACGACTACATCTGGCGGTGGGACACCGACTGGTTCTGGTGTTCCCGGGCCCTCGGTGTGCAGAACCCCGTGGTGCGCAGGCTGTGGCCGCGCCGCTACCGGCGCTCCGACGTCTACCGGAGGCTCGTGGCGCTCGACCGCCGCACCCGGTTCAGCGGGCGGATCCGCGGCGCGCTGGGCAAGCCGCAGGAGGAGCTCGTCGTCCAGGACGTCGAGATCCCGGTCGGCAGGCTCACGGAGTTCCTGGAGGCGTTCCACCGCGACATCGGGATCGCGCCGTTCTGGCTGTGCCCGCTGCGGTTGCGCCCCGGGCTCGGCCCGCGGCACGAGGACGGCGCGACGACGTGGCCGCTGTACCCGATGAAGGCCGGCGAGCTGTACGTCAACGTCGGGTTCTGGTCGTCGGTCGAGGAGGTGGCGGGGCAGCCGGACCGGCACAACCT
Source organism: Mycobacteriales bacterium (assembly GCA_038320445.1). Classification (GTDB taxonomy): domain Bacteria; phylum Actinomycetota; class Actinomycetes; order Mycobacteriales; family Pseudonocardiaceae; genus Pseudonocardia. The sequence goes on along the minus strand of JBBQEF010000092.1, from coordinate 10,442 downwards.
CCGGATCGAGGAGCTGGTGGCGCAGCTGGGGGGCCACAAGTCCCTGTACTCCACCGTTCACTACAGCGAAGCTGAGTTCTGGGAGCACTACAACGGGCCCGCCTACCGTGCGCTGAAGGGGCGCTACGACCCGCACGGGCGGCTGCCCGATCTCTACTCGAAGGTGACCGGATCAGGGAGGGCATGATGCAGGTCGCTGAGATCATCGCCGGGGTCGTCGGGGCAGACGTCCCGGTGCGCGTGATCGCCTACGACGGCAGCAAGGCGGGGCCGGACAGCTCGGAGGTGGCCCTGCGGATCGTCTCGCCGCGGGCGCTGGCCCGGCTGGCGACGGCCCCGGGCACGCTCGGGCTGGCCCGCGCGTACGTGGAGGGTGAGCTGGAGGTCGAGGGCGAGCTGTACGACGTCCTCGACGCGATGGCCGATCTCACGCTCAACGACATCACCCGGGCCGACCAGCTGCGGCTGGCGCGGAAGATGGTGCCGCTCTGGCTGCGGCACCGCCAGCCGCCGCCGGAGCTGGAGTACCGGCCGCCGGGCCGGCTGCACTCCAGGGCACGGGACCGGAAGGTCATCTCACACCACTACGACGTGTCCAACCAGTTCTACGAGTGGGTTCTCGGACCGTCGATGGCCTACACCTGCGCGGTGTACGAGTCCGACGCCAGCACCCTCGAAGAGGCCCAGGCGGCCAAGCACGAGCTGGTCGCTCGGAAGCTGGCGCTGGAGCCGGGGATGCGGCTGCTCGACGTCGGCTGCGGCTGGGGCGGCATGGTCATGCACGCCGCGGCCGAGCACGGCGTCAGGGCGCTGGGCGTGACGCTGTCGAGGAACCAGGCGCAGTGGGCCCGGGCCGAGATCGAGCGCCGGGGCCTGGGCGCGCTGGCCGAGGTGCGCCACCTCGACTACCGCGACGCGCCCGAGTCGGAGTTCGACGCGATCAGCTCGATCGGGCTCACCGAGCACATCGGGAAGGCCCAGCTGCGCGGCTACTTCTCCTCGCTGCACGCGCGGCTCCGCCCGGGCGGGCGGCTGCTCAACCACTGCATCACCCAGCCCCGCACGCCCACCAAGCGCAAGCTCGACCCGTTCATCGCCCGGTACGTGTTCCCCGACGGCCAGCTGGAGCCGATCGGGCTGCTGATCTCGGAGATGAACGATGCGGGCTTCGAGGTGCGCCACGAGGAGAACTTCCGCGAGCACTACGCGAAGACGCTGCAGGCGTGGGGCGACAACCTGGAGGAGCGCTGGGAAGAGGCCGTCGCCGACGTCGGTCTGGGCCGGGCGCGGGTGTGGCGGCTCTACATGGCGGCGTGCCGGCTGGGCTTCGAGCGCGACAACATCCAGCTGCACCAGGTGCTCGGTGTGAAGGTGGGCGACCGCGGCCGTTCCGGCTTCCCGTGGAGGGGCTGGTAGAACGGGTCGTGCGCGGTGACGAGTGCTCCGGCACCCGCTACCGCGCACGAGCGCCGACGAAGGAGACGCCCCGTTGCCCGACCGCCTCTCCCCGCTCGACGCCTCGTTCCTGTTCGCCGAGCACCGCACCGCGGCCATGCACGTGGGGGCGGTGATGACGTTCGCCCCGCCCGAGGCCGGCCGGCCGTTCGACGTGGCCGCGTTCACCGAGCTGATCGGGCGCCGGCTCGCGCTCGTGCCGCGCTACCGGCAGAAGGTGCGCGAGGTGCCGGGCGGGCTGGGGCTGCCGGTGTGGGTGGACGACCCGGACTTCGACCTGGACTACCACGTCCGGCACGCCGCGCTCGCGCCACCGGGAACGGAGGACGTGCTGCGCGAGCTGGTGGGCAGGCTGCTGGGGCGCCAGCTCGACCGGAAGCGTCCGCTGTGGGAGGTGTACCTGGTGGAGGGGCTGGCCGACGGCCGGCTGGCGGTGATCACCAAGACCCACCACGCGATGGTCGACGGGCTGGCGTCGATGGACATCGGCTCGGTGCTGCTCGATCTCACCCCCGAACCGCGCGAAACCCCGTTCGAGGACTGGGTGCCGGACCGCGAGCCGTCGGCGATCGAGCTGGCGGCGTCGGCGACGGTCGACGCGCTGCGCAGGCCCGGGGTGGTGCTCCACGTCGCCGGGCGGGCCGTCGGTGATGTCCGCGAGACGGCCGCGTCGGTCGGGCGCACCGTCGGCGGGCTGGTGTCGACGGGCCGCGCCACCGCGTCCTCCCGCCTGGTTCCCGCGCTCAACGCCGCCACCGGCGCCCAGCGCCGGTACGGCATGGTGCGCACGCCGCTGGCCGCCCACCGCGCGGTCCGCAAGGCACACGGGGGCACGGTGAACGACGTCGTGCTGGCGGTGGTGGCAGGCGGGCTGCGCCGCTGGCTGATCACCCGCGGTGAGCCGCTGACCGAGGGGACGGCGGTACGGGCTCTGGTCCCGGTGAGCGTGCGGGCCCGCACCGGCACGTCGGCGGGCAACTCCATCTCGGCCTACCTGGTCGACCTGCCCGTCGCCGAGGTCGATCCGCTGGTCCGGCTCGGCGCGGTGCGGGAGGCGATGGAGCAGCACAAGCGCAGCGGCCGGGCGGTCGGTGCGGCGGCGCTGGTCGGCCTCGTCGGGCTCGCCCCGCCGGTGCTGCACAGCATCGGTGCGCGGCTGGCCAGCCAGTACTCGAGCCGGCTCTACAACGTGCTGGTCACGAACGTCCCCGGCCCGCCCCGGCCGCTCTACGCGATGGGCGCCCGGATGCTCGACATGTACCCGGTGGTGCCGCTCGGCGGAGGGCAGGCGGTGGCGATCGGCGTCACCTCGTACGACGGCGGCATGCACTACGGCCTCACGGCCGACCGCGACGCGATGCCCGACGTCGACGTACTGGCCGACGCACTGGCCGAATCCCTCGACGAACTCGCGGCCACCATCTGATCCCGCACCCGCGAGTCGGAGTCCCACCGCGCGCGAGTCGCGCCGTTCGGGTGGCGTGATCTACTTCGGGACGTGGACGATCCGCGGCTCACCGCCCATCTCCGGACCTGGCTGGGCCGATGGCCGGGCACCGGCCCGGGCCTGACGGTTGTCGGCTCGGTGAACCGGGTCGAGCCCGGGTGGGACGGGCACGTGCATCCGGTGATCGGCGTCGAGGCGCCCGGCGGCGGGGTGCTGTCGGTGCCGCCGGCCGCCGAGCAGGCGGTGGACGGGCTGCTGGCGGCAGGCGACGACGGTTCCGGCGTCCCCGCCACCGCGAAGATCGACGGTGGGTTCTTCCGCGGGGTGTTCCGCTGGAGCACCGCGCCGGCCCCGTTGCCGGACGCGGGGGAGTGGGTGCCCGCGCTCGACCCGTCGGTGCCGCAGTGGCTGCGCCCGTTCGGCGGGGACGTGCTGATGGTCGCCGATCCGGAGACGGGCGAGCACCTCGCCGGTGTCGGCATCAAGGTCCACGACGCGCACGGTCACGAGCTCGCCGTCGTGACGACCGAGGCGGCCCGGGGCCGCGGCCTGGCCCGGCGCCTGGTGGCGCAGGCCGCCCGCCGCGTCCTCGACGAGGGTGCGGTGCCCACGTACCTGCACGCGCACAGCAACACCGGCTCCGCGAAGGTCGCCGACGCGGCAGGCTTCCCCGACCTCGGCTGGTCGATCCTCGGGGTCGGCGGCTGACCGGCCGCCCCCGCCGCCTCAGCCGCGCCGTCCCCGGCCTCGACCACGACGGTCCGCCCGCCGGCCGAGTCCGCCCTCACGACCCGTCGCCGGGCGGGACGGCGCGGCGCGCGGGTTCGCCGAGGACCGTCACCGGTGGTCGCGGACCCAGTCGAGCATCCCCGGGACGGCGGCGCGGACCATGCCCAGCACCTCGTCGAAGCCCCCGGCCCCGCCGTAGTACGGGTCGGGCACCTCGGCTCCGGACGGGGCGGCCGGGTCGAAGGAGCGCAGCAGCCGCACGCGCTCGGGCTCGGGCACCGTCGACTGCAGAGCGCGCCGGTGGGAGTTGTCCAGAGCGACGATCAGATCGGCCGACAGCAGCTCCGCGTCGACCTGACGGGCCCGGTGTTCGTCGGGGTAGCCGGCCCTGCGCAGGACCTCGGCGGCGCGGTCGTCGGCGGGCGAGCCCACGTGCCAGCCGCTGACGCCCGCGCTGGTGACCTGGACGCCGTCCGCGAGCCCGGCCCACTCCAGTTCGCTGGCGAACACCTTCTCGGCGATCGGCGAGCGGCAGATGTTGCCGGTGCAGACGAAGGTGACATGGAGGACCACACCTTCGAGTGTCACACGGTCACCGGTACGGGTTGCTTCGGCCCCGCTCGGCGCCGGTTGCCGGTATCCATGCCCGGTGCGAACGGGACTGATCAGCTCGGTGGTGCTCCTTCTGGTGTTCCTCGGCGCCGTCCCGGCCGCGGCGGCCACCCCTGCGGCCGCCGCCCGCTCGGCGGCCGCCACCCCGATCACCATCACCGGCGTCGACCTGCACGACGGGATGATGCTCGAATCCGGCGGCACCTACCACCTGTACGGCACCCGCTACGGATGCGGGTTCGCGTGGACGGTGCCGAAGACCCCGTGGTGCGGCTTCGGCGTCTCGACGGCCACGTCACCCGAGGGGCCCTGGAGCCCGCCGAAGTCCCTGTTCGCCACCACCGCCCGCAGCCCGTTCGCGGGAATGACCTGGCAGCAGCTCTGCGGGGACACCGGCCGTGGTTGTTTCAACGCCCGCATGATCCAGCGTCGCGGCTGGGGCCTGGACGACGGCGCCTGGATCCTGTGGTTCAACGCTCCCGCGGACTTCTCCCGGGTCCACGCGAACGCCTACTACGCCCTCGGCTGCACGGGCCCGACCGGTCCGTGCGGCCAGGAGGCCGGTGGCTCCACCACGAAGCCCGCGCTGCGCCGCTGCGCCGGCAACGGTGACTTCTCGCTGGTGCCCGACGCGCCGCGGCCGCCGATGATGCTCTGCACGATGTCGAACCAGACGCTGTCGTCCGAACGGCTCACCGCGGCCGGGACGGGCGGCACCGGCGCGGGCGCGGCGAATCTCGCGGGCATGACCCACACCGAGGGGCCGGGTGCGTACCGGGACGCGTCCGGCACGTGGGTGCTGACGTTCAACGAGCAGAACTGCGGCTACTGCACCGGGACCGGCACCAGCTACGCGACCGCCGCAAGCGTCGACGGGCCGTGGAGCTCGCCGTCGGTGATCGCGTTCGGCGGCCCGCCGTCGGGACGACGGCAGATCTCGGGGACGTCGTGCGGCGGCCAGGGCCGCACCGTCGTCACGCTCGGCGGCCGGCCCTACGAGTTCATCGACCTCTGGCTCGGCGCCCGCAACGAGACCCGGGCCGCCGTCCACCTGGAACCGCTGACCTACCGCGGGCCCTCGCCCGCCGGGCGGCCGTGGTCGCCGTTCGTGACCTGGACGTGCCGCTCGTCCTGACGCCGCCCGTAGGGTGCGTTCATGGATCATCGCCTGCGTCACCACGGCGACGTCGACGCCGTGCCCGGGCTGCTGGACTTCGCGGTGAACGTGCAGGGCACGGCCCCGCCCGCCTGGCTGCGCGAGCGCCTCGCCGCGACGCTGGACGACCTGGGCCGCTACCCGTCCGCCGCGCACGACGAGCGGGCGCGGGAGGCCGTTGCCGCCCGCCACGGGCGACGGCCCGACGAGGTGCTGGTGCTCGCCGGCAGCGCGGAGGGGTTCGCGCTGCTCCCGGCACTGGCACCGCGGTCGGCCGCGGTGCTGCACCCGGGTTTCACCGAGCCCGAGGCCGCCCTCCGCGGCGCGGGCGTGCCCGTGACGCGGGTGCTCACCGACGCGCGCGACGGCCACCGCCTGCACGCGTCCGCCGTGCCTGCCGCGGCCGACCTGGTCGTGGTCGGCAACCCGACCAACCCGACGGGCGTGCTGCACCCCGCGGCCGAGGTGGCCGCGCTGGCCGCACCGGGTCGCGTGCTGCTGGTGGACGAGGCGTTCGCCGACGCGATCCCCGGCGAGGCCGAGTCGCTGGCCGCGCAGCCGGGCCCGCTGGTGTTCCGCAGCCTCACCAAGACCTGGGCGCTGGCCGGGTTGCGCGCCGGGTACGCGCTGGGCGACCCCGCGCTGCTGGCCCGGCTGGCGGCGCCGCGCCCACCGTGGCCGGTGTCGACGCTCGCGCTGGAGGCGGTGATCGCCTGCTGCGAGCCGGCCGCGGTCGCCGAGGCGCAGCGGGCCGCCCGCGCGCTCGTGACGTCCCGGGCCGGGCAGGCGGCGGCGCTGGCCGCCGTCCCCGGCGTCGAGGTCCTCCCCGGCAGCGCCCCCTACCTGCTGCTGAAGCTGCCCGACGGGCAGGGCTCCCGGGTGCGTTCCGAGCTGCGGGCGGCAGGGATCGCGGTGCGTCGCGGTGACACGTTCCCCGGCTTGGGGCCCGACCACATCCGGGTCGCCGTGCGGCCGTCGGCTCACGTCGAGCGCCTCGTCGCTGCGCTCCTCGACGCCTGTGCGCGGGAAACGTCGCCAGGGCGACGTTTCCCGCGCACGACCGCCGGGAGCCGGGCATGACCGCCCCGGTCGAGAAGGGGGCGTCGTGACGGCGCGGGTCGCGGACGTCATCGCCGCGCTCGACGCCGCCTACCCGCCGGCGCTCGCGGCCGACTGGGATGCCGTCGGCCTGGTCTGCGGCGACCCCTCCGAGCCGGTGCGCTCGGTGCTCGTCGCCGTCGATCCCGTGCCCGAGACCGTCGCCGAGGCCGGTGCCGACCGGATGCTCGTCACCCATCACCCGCTGCTCCTGCGCGGGGTGCACGGCGTGGGCGCCGACACGCCGAAAGGGGGGCTGCTGCACCGGCTGATCCGGGGCGGAACCGCGCTGTTCACGGCCCACACGAACGCCGACTCCGCCGATCCCGGCGTCTCCGACGCCCTGGCCGCCGCGCTCGGCCTGAGCGTCGACGGCCCGCTGGTCGCCGCACCCGGACCGGCGTTGGACAAGATCGTCACCTTCGTGCCGGTCGGGCCTGGGATCACGGCGGTGCGTGACGCGCTGTCGGAGGCGGGCGCCGGCACCGTCGGCGACTACAGCCACTGCTCGTTCGCCACCGCAGGCACCGGCCAGTTCATGCCGCTCGACGGAGCGCATCCCGCGATCGGGCAGGTCGGACGGCTCGAACGAGTGGCCGAGACCCGGCTGGAGATGGTGCTGCCGCGCGGGATACGGGCCGCGGTGGTGGCCGCGCTACGGGCCTCGCACCCCTATGAGGAGCCCGCTTTCGACGTGCTGGAGCTGGCGGAGATCGCGTCCACGCAGGGGCTGGGCCGCATCGGGACGCTGCCCGCGCCCGAACCGTTGTCGGAGTTCACCGGGCGCGTGGCGGCGGCGCTGCCGTCGACGGCCTGGGGCGTCCGTGCGGCGGGCGATCCCGACCGCATGATCGAACGGGTGGCCGTGTGCGGCGGCGCGGGCGACTCCGCGCTGGACGACGCGCTCGCGGCCGGCGTCGACGCGTACGTCACCGCGGACCCGCGCCACCACCCCGTGTCCGAGCACCTGCTGCGGCCGGGAGCGCCGGCGCTCGTCGACGTCGCGCACTGGGCGTCGGAGTGGCCGTGGTGCGAGCAGGCGGCTCGTGTCGTGCGCGCGGCGCTGGGCGGTAGCGTCGAGGTTCGCGTCTCGCGGTTGCGCACCGATCCCTGGACCCTCGGAAGGACCATCTGATGAAGGCCGAACCCGCCGTACAGCGGCGGCTGCTGGATCTCGCCGAGGTCGACGCCGAGCTCTCGCGGCTCGCCCACCGCCGCCGGACCCTGCCCGAGATCGCCGAGCTCGTCGACGCCGAGGCGGCCGTGCGCACCGCCCGCGACAAGCTCGTGGAGGTGGAGACCGCGGCCGGGGACCTGGACCGCGACATCCGCCGCATCGAGCGCGACGTCGAGGCCGTCCGCACCCGCACCGACCGTGACAACCAGCTGCTCGCGGGCGCTGGCATCGCCGCCAAGCAGGCCACCGACCTGCAGCACGAGCTGGAGACGCTCAAGCGCCGCCAGGGTGTGCTGGAGGACGAGCAGCTGGAGATCATGGAGCAGCGCGAGGCGGTGGGGGTGGACGTGGAGCACTCCCGGGGCGAGGTCGAGGCCGCGGAGAAGCGGGTCGTCGAGATCACCGAGCGCCGCGACACCGCGGTCGCCGACATCGACGCGTCCGAGGGCGGCAGGCGCCGGGCCCGGACGGCGGCGGCCGCGGCGATCCCCGCGGATCTGCTGGCCGCCTACGACAAGCGCCGGGAGTCCCGGGGCGTGGGCGCGGCGCTGCTGCAGGCGCGGCGCTGCCAGGCGTGCCGCCTCGAGCTCGACCGCACCGCACTGTCGGAGCTCAAGGCCGCGCCCGCCGACGAGGTCGTGCACTGCGAGGAGTGCGGCGTGATCCTGGTGCGGACGCCGGAGTCCGGCCTGTGAGGGTGATCCGCCGAGGTGATCCTTCCCGCGGGCGCGCCGGCGTCGTCGTCGAAGCCGACGGTGGTTCGCGTGGCAACCCCGGCCCGGCCGGTGACGGCGCGGTCGAGCAGATGTCGGGACGATGGAAGGTCAAGCACCCCGCCATGCAGCCGCCGGCCGAGGAGGCGCGCGGGTCGGTCGAGGAGGTCGGGTCGGTGCGGTTCGGGTGGATCCCACGGGCCCGCAACGCCCGCGCCGACGCGCCGGCCGACCGGACCATGGACGCCCAGGCGGCCCGGTGACCGGCAGCGCGATCGGCCCCGAGCCGGTGCCCGAGGGCCCCGCGCCCGCCACCCCCGATCCTGCCGCGTCGGCCGCGTGGACCGGCCGGACCGGCGCGCCCACCCGCGTCCTGCTGCTGCGCCACGGTCAGACCGAGCTGTCGGTCGGGCGCCGCTACTCCGGCCACGGCGACCCCGAGCTCACCCCGCTCGGGCACCGCCAGGCCGCCGGCGCGGCGCTCAGGCTGGGCAAGGTCGCGGGGGTCGCCGCGATCCTGTCCTCCCCGCTGCGCCGTGCCCGCCAGACCGCCGCCGCGGTCGCGGACGCCACCGGCGCCCCGCTCGTGGTGCGCCACCGGCTGATCGAGACCGACTTCGGCGCCTGGGAGGGCCTCACGTTCGCCGAGGCCCGCGAGCGCGACCCCGCCCTGCATGCGGCGTGGCTCGGGTCGGAGGACGTGTCCCCGCCCGGTGGCGAGAGCTTCGCCGAGGTGGGCCGGCGCATCGAGGCCGAGCTCGCCGAGCTCGCCGCCACCTACCCCGGCGCGACGGTGGTGGTGGTCAGCCACGTGACACCGATCAAGATGATGCTCCGCCACGCGCTGTCCGGCGGCCCGGAGATCCTCTACCGCCTGCACCTGGACCTGGCGAGCCTGAGCGAGGTCGACTTCTACCCCGACGGCGGCGCGAGCGTCCGGCTGGTGAACGACACGAGCCACCACCCCGCCTACTGATCGCCGTGGGCTCTCACGTGACGAGCAGGTAGATGCCGACGGCGAGGCCCAGCACCACCACCGACCAGCGCAGCACGGGCTCGGGCAGCCTGCGGGCGAGCCTGGCGCCGAGGAACCCGCCGACCAGTGTGGCCGGTGCGAGCAACGCCACCGCGAGCCAGTCCACCGGCGCCCCGAGCGCGAAGATCACCACGGTGACGCTCGCGATCACCAGTGACAGCAGGCCCTTCAGCGCGTTGAGCCGCACCAGCTCGTCGTGGGCGCAGAGCGACAGCGTCGCGATCAGGATCACGCCCAGCGCGCCGCCGAAGTACCCGCCGTAGACGGCCGCGAGGAACACCGCGGGCAGCAGCACGGCCGTCCGGTCGGGGGCACCGGGCCCCGGCGTGCCGATCCAGCGCTTGATCTGCGGCGACGCCGCCATCAGCGCGCTGGCCAGCAGCACGAGAACGGGCACGACGGTGTCGAACACCGCCCCGGGCAGGGTCAGCAGCAGCACACAGCCCACAGCCGACCCGCCGACGGCGACCGCCGACGTCATGAGGATCCGGCGGCGCTGCCCCGCCAGCTCCTGGCGTGCCCCCGCGACGATGCCGACGTAGCCCGGCCACTGCGCCACCGAGTTGGTGACGTTCGCGGCGAGCGGCGGGAACCCGACGGCCAGCAGCGCCGGGAACACGAGCAGCGACCCGCCCCCGGCCACGGCATTGACCCCCCCGGCCACCAGCCCCGCGAGGAGCAGGAACACCAGCCCACCGGGCGACGCGGAGATCACCCGGGCACGCTATCCCGGCGTACCGGCCCGCGCGTGCGCTGACGACGGGGGAGGATGGCGCCGTGTCGGAGGAACCCGGCGATCCGGTCTGCTGGCTGGCGCAGCTGTGCCCGGAGTGCGGCGCCGTGCCGAGCGCGGGCGAGGAGGTGGCCTGCTGGCGCTGCGGGGCCGCTCCGCCCGACGATCACGACACGGCGACTGCGGGTGGACCCCCGGGTACGACGCCGACGCCGTGACCGTCGCTCGTCCGGCCCCCGATCCGGTCGTGCGCGGAGAACGTCGCTCTGGCGACGTTCTCCGCGCA
>JBBQEF010000091.1:0-17287 GCA_038320445.1 Mycobacteriales bacterium | reverse complement strand
CCCGTGTGCGACTTCTGTACATGATTCGGTGCATATGACCAGTTGACCGCGGCGTGGTCGGCGGCGAGTATTCCTTGTGGCAGGTATGTCCGTGAACCGGAGGAGACCGTTGTGAGAGCTGCTCTGACCAAGCTGGCCGATCGTATGCTCGCCCGTGTGGTACCCCGGGTCGAGGCCGCCGCGGGGTGCTCCTACGTGTGGGAGACCTGCTACTGCTCGAAGGGCCTGCGTTACGGCCGCAAGTGCATGTACGGATGTCCGGGCGTTCCCAACCACTGCTACCCCTGTGGCGTGGTCGGCACCTGTTGATCCCGTTCTCGGCGGCCGCCCTCGCGGTGGTCTTCGCCGTGGCCCTGTGGGGCAAGGCGTCCCCGGCGGGTTTCGGTGAGTTCCGGCGGAGCGTCGGGCGGCTGTGGCCGGGGCGGCGGCTGTCGCCGCCGGTGCAGCTTGCTCTGGCCGTCGCGGTGGTGGCGGGCGAGGGGCTGGTGACGGCCGTTCTGGCCGCCGCGCTGCTGTTCCCCGCCGTGCCGGTGCTGATCGGCTTCACCGGTGCCGTCGTGTTGCTCGTCGCGTTCAGCGTCGGGCACGCGGTCGCGCTGCGGCGGGGACGCACCGTGGCGTGCGCCTGCTTCGGCCGCACGAGCACGACGGTCGGCCCGGTCGGCCTGGTGCGCAACGGGCTGCTGATCGCGGTCGGTCTCGCCGGGCTGTCGGCCGACGTGCCCGGCGGGGGCGCGGCATCGGGATGGGGGATGCTGGCCCTCGCGCTCGCCGGTGCGGTGGGCGGACTCCTGCTGGTCAGCCTGGAGGATCTCGTGGGCCTGTTCGGTACGTCGACCGCCGGCACCCGGCAGGTGGGATGACATGACCGACGTGCTGCTGGCCGTCGCCATCGTGGTGACGCTGATCAACCTCGTGCTCCTGCTCGGCGTCGTACGCCGGCTGCGCGAGCACGAGACCCGCCTGGCGTCGATGACCGGCGGCGGTCCGCCGGTGCTGATCGCACCGGCCGGCGGGCGGGTCGCCCCGTTCACCGCCCGGTCCGTGGACGGCCGACCGGTGGACGAGCACTCGACGGACGCCGCGCTCGTCGGGTTCTTCTCGCCGGAGTGCGGCTCCTGCCACGAACGCCTGCCCGACTTCCGGGCGGCCGCGGGTGCCCACACCGGGCCCGTGCTCGCCGTGGTCGTCGAGGACGGGGGAGACACCGCAGTGCTGGTGGACGCGCTGCGCACGTGCGCCACGGTCGTGCTCGAAGCCCCCACCGGGCCGGTGGCCGAGGCGTTCGCCGTGCGCGGCTTCCCCGCCTTCGCGCTGGTGGCGGACGGAACCGTCCGGGCGAGCGGATACGAGCTGCCGCTGCATACGGCGTGACCGCGCTGCGGATGACCGCCGCCCGGCTCGGTACCGCCCTGGGTCTGGCCTGGTCGGCGCGGCCCGCCCTCCTCGTGGCCTACCTGACGGCGAGCGTGCTCGCCGGCGTGGCACCCGTCGCCACGGTCTGGTTGGCGAAGGTGGCGATCGACCGCCTCGGAGCGGGCGCAGCGGCGGGCGAGCTGTGGCCCGTCGGGATCGCGCTCGCCGTCGTCGGTCTGGCGGTGGCGGCGTTCGCCCCGATCATCCGGTACCTGCAGGCCGAGCTGGAACGGTCGGTGGCGGTGCGGGCGAAGGACCGGCTCTACCGGGCCGTCACCGGGATCGGGCTGCTCGGCACGCTGGAGGTGCCGAGCTTCCGCGACCGGTTGCGGCTCGCCGAGCAGGCCAGCCGTTCCGGGCCCGGTCAGGTCGTGGACTCGGCCGTGCGCCTCGTGCAGTCCGGTCTCACGCTCACCGGCCTGGTCGGTGCGGTGGCCGTCGTGGACCCCCGCGTGGCGGCCGTGCTGCTCGTCGCGGCCGTCCCGGCGCTGGTGGCCGAGGTCCGGCTGAACCGCAGGAGGGCCGCGATGGCGTGGCGGATCAGCCCGGCCGAGCGCCGCGAGTTCTTCTACGGCGACCTGCTGACGGACCTGGGCGCGGCCAAGGAGCTGCGCCTGTTCGGCCTCGGCCCGCTGTTCCGGGGCCGCATGCTCGCCGAGCTGGCGGCGAACAACGCCGAGCAGCGCCGCTTCGATCGGCGGGAGGGCACCACCCAGGTCGGGCTCGCCGCCGTCTCCGCCGTACTGGCCGGTGGCGCGCTCGTCTGGGTGCTGATGGGGGCGGCGCGCGGGCAGCTCACCGTGGGCGACGCAACCGCGGTGATCCTCGCGGTGGGGGGCGTGCAGTCGGCTCTCGCCTCCACCGTCAGTCACGTCGCGCTCGGGCACCACGCCGGGCTGCTGCTCGACCACTACAGAGCGGTACTGGCGGCGCCCGCGGAGGCCGTCGGGCCGCGCGCCGGGGCACCGCCCGGAGCGGGGGTCCGCGGCATCGAGCTCGACGACGTCTGGTTCCGCTACGCCGACGACCTGCCGTGGGTGCTGCGCGGCGTGTCCGTGACCCTCCCCGAGGGCGAGGCGCTCGCCGTCGTCGGGGAGAACGGCTCGGGCAAGAGCACCCTGGTGAAGCTGCTGTGCCGGTTCTACGACCCGACCCGGGGCGCGATCCGCTGGGACGGGGTGGACCTGCGCGAGCTGCCGCTGCCCGAGCTGCACCGGAGGATCGGGGCCGTCTTCCAGGACTTCGTGAACTACGACCTGAGCGCCGAGGAGAACATCGCCCTCGGGGACGTGGACGGCCGGGACCAGGTGGATCTCACCCCCGCCCGCATCGAGGACGCGGCCCGCCGTGCGGAGGTGCACGAGGCGCTGGCCGGGCTCCCCCGGGGTTACCGCACGATGCTCTCGCGGGAGTTCGCCGGGCCGGCGGAGGACGAGGTCGACGGCGTGGTGCTCTCCGGCGGCCAGTGGCAGCGCCTGGCGCTGGCCCGCGCGCTGCTGCGTGGGCAGCGCGACCTGCTCGTCCTCGACGAGCCCAGCTCGGGTCTCGACGCGGAGGCCGAGGCGAGCATCCACCAGGAGATCCGGCGGTACCGGCGGGGTCGCACGAGCGTCCTCGTCTCGCACCGGCTCAACGCCGTGCGCGACGCCGACCGGATCGTGGTGCTCGCCGGGGGCCGGGTGGCCGAGCACGGCGACCACGACGAGCTGATGGCCGCCGACGGCACCTACGCGCGGCTGTTCCGGTTGCAGGCCGCGGGATACGAGACGGCCCCGGCGCCGTGAACCGCGCGGTGCTCGCCGCCGCGCTCGTGGCGCCCCCGGCGGCCGCCCTCGCCGCCGTGGCCGCGCTGCGCCGGCGCTGGACGGTGGTCTCCGTCGTCGGCGGCAGCATGCTCCCGGCCATGCGGGAGGGCGATGTCGTGCTGGCCCGGCGCCGCCGTCCGCACGGCGCGCGCGTCGGTGACGTCGTGGTCCTCGAACCACCGGGACCCGACGGCCGCTGGCGCGCCCCGCCCGCCCGCGGTCCCCGGGCCCGGCGCGGTTGGATGATCAAGCGGGTCGCGGCTCTGCCCGGCGACCCGGTCCCGCCGGGCGTGCCCGGGTCCGGTGTGGTGGCGGCGGGATCGCTCGTGGTGCTCGGGGACAACGGCGGCCTCGACTCGACGGTGTTCGGGGCACTGCCCGACGAGCGGGTGCTCGCCGTCGTGGTCCGGTCGCTGGGGCGGGGGCCGTCCTCAGGGCGGGAGTACGTCATCCGGGACGACGCGGGAGCCGGCGGCGTCGCCGACCTGCACCTCGGCGCGCCGGGGAGGCCCTCGCCGTGAAGCCACCGGCCTGCGCCCTCGCCCGCGTACCGGCCCGCTCCGACGACCCCACCACGCTCCGCGACGCTCGGCGGAGGACCGACGTCCGCGCGTCCCGGTTCGTGAGCCCGGTACCGGTTGTCAGCCGACGAATCCGCTGGAGTCGGTGCGACTGCAGGGGACCCTGCTGGGCGAGGACCTGCGGACCGCCGTGCTCAGCGAGATCACGATCTCCGCCCCGCTGGCCGTCCTGGCGGCAGCGCTCGTGTGGCGGGGGTTCGTGCCGGGTCGGCACGTGACGCGGTAGGGCGGCTGATGCGACGGCCGACCACGGGATGGCCTATTGTGTACAGGTTGTCTCTTCCTGTATTTCGGGGGTCTGTGTGAGCTTGCCGGTCAAGCGGCTTGACGGCCACCTCGGTGGCTCGATCGCGACGCAGGTCCAGAGCTACCTGCGAGCGCTGGTCCTGGACGGAACCCTCGAGCCCGGTTCCGAGTTCTCCCAGGTCGAGCTGGCCAGGGCGCTGGGGGTGAGCCGAACGCCGCTCCGGGAGGCGCTGCGCGGCCTGGAGCAGGAGGGCCTGGTCAACGCCGAGCCCAACCAGAAGGCCCGGGTGTCGGGCTTCGACGCTGCCGAGCTGGATGCGGTGTACGCCGCGCGGGTCTGCATGGAGTCGGTCGCGGTGTCGATGACGGCGCGGCTGCGCAGCAGCGAGCTGCTGGCCGAGCTGGACGGGCTGCTGCTCCGCATGGACGCTCTGACCGGCCCGGGCACGATCGACGAGTTCCAGCCCCTCCATCGCCGCTACCACCATCTCCTGGTCTCGTGCGCACCGCCGGCGTTCCTCGCCACCATCACCGTGAACCAGGATCGGGCCGAGCGGTACTGGCGGCTGCTCAACCAGATGGAGGCCGCTCCGCACGCCCGACGGGACCGTGAGCACCGCGAGATCGTCGCGCTGGTGCGGGCGCGCGACGAGAACGGAGCTGCGGCCGCACTGGCCCGGCACCTCGCGCGCAGTGCCCTCACGCTGATCACCCACATGGCACCCGAGCGGGACACGCCTGCCGTGCGGGCCGCCCTCGGCCTCTACACCGAGCCGGTCGCCACCCGCTGATCCGCCCGCCGGCCGGGTTCGCCTCGTCGCGTCGGAGGCCGTTGACAGCTTTCGAGGGCCTGTATACAGTCTCGCAAGTCCTGAATACAGGAGATTCGAGAGGCTCGGTCATGACTGGCAACGGCGGTTCGTCCGGCCCCGCGGCACGGCCCGACACCTTCGACGGCGTGATCATCGGAGCCGGGCAGCACGGCCTGATCCTCGGTTGCTACCTGGCCAGGGCCGGGCTGCGGGTCGCGCTGGTGGACCGGGCGACGCAGTACGGCGGCGGGCTGATGAGCGAGGAGGTCACCCTCCCCGGTTTCGTGCACAACCTGCACTCGATCAACCACTGGGACCTGCAGCGCACGCCCTGGTACCGCGACCTGCAGCTGTCGGCCCGCGTGCCGTACGTGACGCCGGCGTACGAGTTCTCCCAGCCGCATTCCGACGGCACGGCGCTGGTGTTCGCGCGCGACCTGGAGCAGACGGTCGCCTCGATCGGCCGGTTCTCGCAGCGCGACGCGGAGACCTTCCGGGAGTGGAACAGGAAAGCCGAGCTGATCACCCGGGAGGTGTTCGTCCGGGAGCGCTTCTCGGAGCCGCTGCCCCGCGCGGAGCGCGACGAGCTCCTCTCCCGCACCCCGGCCGGCCGCGAGTTCCTCGACCTGACCCGCCGGCAGCCGTTCCAGATCGTCACCGACCTGTTCGAGAACGAGCGGGTACAGGTGTTCCTGCTGTTCAAGCTCTCGCTGTTCGGCACCGTGCTCTACGACATGATCCACGACGAGAGCCCGACCGGTTCGATCCTGCGGGCGTTCGACATCGACACCGGGTACGACATGTGCGTCGGGGGGTCGTGGAACCTCGCGCGGGGGCTGATGGAGGTGTTCGTCGCCGCGGGCGGCACGTTCGTCAACGAGGCGCACGTGGAGCGGATCGTCGTCGACGGCGGACGGGCGACCGGTGTCGAGCTGGCGGACGGCCGCACGCTGCGGGGGCGCCGGTTCGTCGCGTCCACCGTGGACGTGCACCAGACGTTCCAGGAGATGGTGGGTCGCGACCAGCTGCCGGCCACGTTCGACGCGCACGTGGCCGCGCACCACTACACGCCGTGGGCGCTCTACGGCGTGCACCTCGCCCTGCGCGAGGCCCCCCGGTACACCTCGACGGAGTTCGATCCCAACGTCAACCGGGCGATGAAGCAGAACATCGGCTCCGAGACCCTCGATCAGCTGATGGGCGTGCACCGCGCCGTCGCAGCCAAGTCGATGCCCACCGACATCCAGTTCGGCGCCGGACCCCTGACCATGATCGACCCGACCCAGGCGCCGGCGGGGATGCACACCGCCTACGCGTGGCACGTCGTGCCCTACGATCCCGGCGGCGACCCGGCCAACGCCGAGCAGTACCGCGACTCGTTCGGCCGGCAGGTCATCGAGAAGTGGCGCGAGTACGCACCCAACCTCACCGACGACAACATCCTCGGCTCGTACTTCTACACGCCCAACGACTACGTCGCGCACCTGCCCAACATGCGCGGCGGGGACATCTTCATGGGTGCGTTCAGCTCCGACCAGGTGATGTACAACCACTTCGGCTACCGCACCCCGGTCGAGGGCCTCTACTACGCCGGGTCGGCCGCGCATCCGGGCGGAGCGATCTCCGGCGGGGCCGGCTACATCTCCGCCCGCTTGATCTGCGACGACCTCGGCATCGTCCCGTGGTGGGAACCGGTCGACGCCCGCTCGGCGCTCGAGCAGTTCACCGCCACCCAGCTGGTCACGGACTGAGACGGTGGCCATGTGGCGGATCGGGACCGCGGTGCTCGACGGCACACCGCGGGTCGTCGTGGCTCATGCCGGAGGGTGCAGCCTGCTCGACGCGCTCGTTGCCGGCGCCCCGCCGGACGTCCGCGGGTTCGTCGAGGACGCCGACCGGTGGGCGGCGGCGGTGGACGTCGCGCTGGACGGCGGCGGCGCGCCCGCCGGCGTGCCGGACGACCCGTGCTGGGCGCCGCCGCTGATGCCCGCGAAGCTGATCTGCATCGGCGCGAACTACGCCGAGCACAACGCGGAGATGCTCGGCGAGGTCGACAACGCCTACCCGTACGCGTTCCTCAAGCCCCCGACCACCGCCCTGATCGGGTCGGGCCGGCCGGCGCCGATGCCCTCGCACGCCCACGAGATCGACTACGAGGCCGAGCTGAGCGTCGTGATCGGGCGCCGCGCCCAGAACGTGCCCCGCGAGCACGCGCTCGAGCACGTCTTCGGCTACTCCGTGCTCAACGACCTGTCGGCCCGCGACTGGGTCCGCACCCCGACCGTGCTCGGCCTGGACTGGGTGATGTCCAAGGGCTTCGACGCGTCCGCGCCGATGGGGCCGCTGATCACCCCCGCCCGCTTCGCGGGCGACCCCGACGACCTCGCCATCCGGCTCTGGGTGGACGACGAGCTGCGCCAGGACTCCCGCACCTCGCACATGGTGTTCGACACGGCCTCGCTGGTGGCGCACCTGTCGCGCGTGATGACCCTGGAACCCGGTGACGTGATCGCCACCGGCACCCCGTCGGGCGTCGGCATGGGCCGGCGGCCGCCGGCCTACCTGCGGGCCGGCAACGTCGTCCGGGTCGAGATCGAGGGCCTGGGCACGTTGGTGACCCCGATCGTCGCCGCGTCGACCGGACCCGCCCCGCCCGCCGACCTGCTGGACCCCGCTCGTACCCGAACGCCCGAGGAGGATCGCCCGTGTTCACCGTGAGTCGCGCACTACCGGTCAACCCACCCGACGAGAAGCCCACGCTCAGCCGTGCCGAGGTCTGGCACGGTCTGGAGCTCAAGGCCAACAACGCGCTGCCGTTCGTGCCGTCCATCAGCTACTGCGAGGTGACCGAACGCCTCAGCGACACCGAGTTCGTCCGCGAGATCGAGTTCCGCGGCGAGCGCTCCCACGAGCGGGTCACGTTGGAACCGCAGCAGCGGGTGACGTTCGAGCGGCTCGACGGCTCCGTGCTCGGCCGCATCCTCAACGAGATCGAGCAGCGCGACGACGGCGAGCTCGAGCTCCGCTTCACCTACTCGCTGGAGATCGAGGGCGTGCCGGCCGGCTCGGAGCAGGAGCGCGAGTACGCGGCAGGCATGGAGTCGGACTACCTCAAGGCGCTCGGGGCCACCCTCGCCGCCGTGCGCCGCGTCGCCGCCGGCGAGCGGGCGGAGGTGTGAGCGCCGTGACCGTGGACAACAGTGCTGCGACTGCATGGGTGCGCCGCTACTACGACGACGTCGACAACAGGCGCCTCCAGGAGTTCCTCGCCTGGCACACCTCCGACGTGACGGTCCAGTTCGCGAACAATCCGCAGGCACACGGCCAGGAGCAGGTCGCCGGGGCGATCGGCCACTTCTGGGAGCTCATCGGCGGGCTCCGGCACAACATCGTCAACGTGTGGGAGACCGACGACGGCACCGCGGTCGTCGAGGCCCTGATCGACTACACCCGGCTGGACGGTGGGGTCGTCACCACCCCGTGCGTCACGCTGCTCCACCGCGTCGACCCGGGAGTCGAGGCCGGGGTCGACTCCGTGCGCATCTTCCTCGACCTCGCTCCGGTCTTCGCCCCCGCGGACGCCGCCGCGGCGGCCGCGCACTGACGGCGCCGTGACCACCATCGCCGGACACCCCGCGGACCACCGGGCCGTGGCCGCGGCCGCTCTCGACCGCGGCGAATGGGGTCTGTTGATCGGCGGCCGGACCGTGCAGGCGGCGGGCGGGCAGACCTACCAGGACACCTCGCCGTCCGACGGCCGCGTGCTGGCCCTCGTCCCGCTGGCGCAGCGGGAGGACGCCGACCGGGCCGTCGCGGCGGCGAAGGCCGCGTTGCCGGGCTGGCGCGCCACGCCGGTGGCCGAGCGCGCCCGGGTGCTCGGCGACGTCATCGCGGTGCTGCGTGAGCACGCCCACGAGCTCGGCGTGCTCGACGCGCTGGACTCGGGCAACCCGGCCGCGGCGATGGTCGGCGAGGTGGGGTTGGCCACGAGCTGGCTGGAGTGGTGCCGTGGCGTCGCGCACCGGGTGGTCGGCGACACGCTGCCGGCGCCGCGGGGACGCTGGTTGCTGACCCGGCGCGAGCCCTACGGGGTGGTCGTGCGGATCACCGCGTACAACCATCCCCTTCTGTTCACCGCGCAGAAGATCGGTGCCCCTCTCGTCACCGGCAACACGCTGGTGCTGAAGGTGCCCGAGACCACCCCGCTCGCGCCGCTGCGCATCGGCGAGCTGCTGCGCGACGTGGTGCCGCCCGGCGTGCTCAACATCCTCACCGGCGAGGGCCCGGTGGTCGGGGACGCGCTGGTGCGCCATCCCGACGTCAAGCGGATCACGCTGATCGGCGGGGTCCGGACCGGCCGGCGCATCCAGGCGGCGGCCGCCGAGTCGGGCGTCAAGCACGTGTCGCTGGAGCTGGGCGGCAAGAACCCGATGATCGTTCTGCCGGATGTGGACGTGGAGACCGCAGCGCGCGCCGCGGTGCGGGGGATGAACTTCGTCACGACCCAGGGGCAGTCCTGCGGCTCGTGCTCACGGCTGTTCCTGCCCGAGTCGATGGCGGACGCGGTGGTCGCGCGGATCGCACAGCTGTGCGCCGACATCCGCATCGGGGACCCGCTCGACCCGGACGTCGAGATGGGGTGCATGGTCTCCCGCCGCGAGCAGCAGCGGGTGCTCGGCATGATCGAGCGCGCACTCGCGGACGGCGCACGGCTGGTCTGCGGCGGTGGCGTCCCCGCCGGGCTCGAACACGGCGCGTTCGTCGCCCCCACGGTCTTCGACCACGTCCACACGGGCATGGAGATCGCGCGCGACGAGGTGTTCGGGCCGGTCCTGTCGGTGCTGCGGTACGACGACCCGGAGGCGGCCTTCCGCGACGCCGACGCGGTCACGCTCGGCTTGACGGCGTCGGTCTGGAGCAACGACCTCCGGGCCGCGTTGACCCTCGCCGACCGGCTGGACACCGGTTACGTGTGGATCAACGACGCGGCGCGGCACTTCGACGGCGCACCGTTCTCCGGCCACCGGGGCAGCGGAACGGACTCCGAGGAGGGCATCGAGGAGCTGCTCGGCTTCACCCAGACCAAGACCATCGCGATCAACCTGGAGGCCGGTGTGCACGGCGTCGGACCCGGCCGGGGAGAGGTACCCGCATGAAGGCGATCATCTTCCGCGAGCACGGCGGGCCCGAGGTCCTGCGTCACGAGGAGATCGACGAGCCGCGGCCCGGACCGGGCGAGGTCCTGGTGCGGGTGCGGACCGTCACCGTCAACCGGGGCCTCGACGCCATGGTGCGCGAGTCCGGATACGGCTTCGCAGGCTTCTCGCTGCCGCACGTCGGGGGCTCGGACCCGGCCGGGGAGGTGGTCGCGGTCGGG
Organism: Mycobacteriales bacterium; assembly: GCA_038320445.1. Lineage (GTDB taxonomy): Bacteria > Actinomycetota > Actinomycetes > Mycobacteriales > Pseudonocardiaceae > Pseudonocardia. The sequence continues at coordinate 7,050 of JBBQEF010000091.1, read as the reverse complement.
GCCGGCGTCACCGGCTTCACCCCGGGGGACCGGGTGGTCGCCTACCCGATCCTGCGCTGCGGCACGTGCGACTTCTGCCTGCGCGGTGCGGGGGAGAACTACTGCCGCCGATTCCGGGTGATCGGCGTCCACACCTGGGGCGGGTTCGCCGAGCAGGTGGTGCTGCCGGCCACCCAGCTCATCGGGCTCCCCGACTCCGTGCCCTTCGAGCTCGCGTCCACCCTGCCGGTCTCCTACCTGCCCGCCTTCCACGGCCTGCTCACCCTCGCGCAGCTCGGTCCGGACGACACCCTCCTCGTCATGGCGGCCGGGAGCGGGATCGGGATGGCCGCGATGGACCTGGCCCGGATGGTGGGCGCCCGGGTGATCGCCACCGCGGGCAGCGAGTGGAAGCTGCAGCGGGCCCGCGAGGCAGGCGCCGCCCTGGCCGTCTCCTACGGCGACCCGGGGTGGGTCGACGAGGTCCGGGCCTTCACCGACGGTCGCGGCGTGAGCGTGGTGTTCGACAACATCGGGGCCGAGACCTGGCCGCAGTCGCTCTCGCTCTCCGACCGGGCGGCGCGGGTGGTCTGCTCCGGCACGACCGGGACGCCACGGGTCGAGCTGGACCTGCGCGGCCTCTACCGCAACATGGTCCGCTTCTACTTCCACATGCAGGGCACCTCGGCCGAGCTGCGGACCCTCGTCACATCCGTCGCCGAGGGCCGGCTGCATCCGGTGATCGACTCCCGGTACCCCCTGGCCGACATCGCCGCCGCCCAGCTGCGGCTGATCCGGCGGGAGAACTTCGGGAAGGTGGTGCTGGAGCCGTGACCACTGTGGACATCCAGCCCGACGCCGAGCCCGCCGGATCGAGGGCCGGGGCACTCCGGCTGGCCGGGCGGGTGGCGCTGATCACCGGCGCGGGGCAGGGCATCGGCCGGGCGTTCGCGCGGCGGTTCAGCGCCGAAGGGGCGGCCGTCGTCGCGGCCGACCTCAACGCCGACACCGCCGACGCGACCGCCGAACAGATCGCGGGTGCGGGGGGCGCTGCGCTGGGCGTCCGGGTCGACGTCGCCGACCCGGCGAGCGTGGAGGCCGCGGTGCGCGCCGCCGTGGACCGGTTCGGTCGCGTCGACGCGCTCGTCAACAACGCGGCCATCTTCTCCACGATCACCATGAAGCCGTTCGACCAGATCGACCCGGCCGAGTGGGACGCGGTGATCCGGGTGAACCTCACCGGCACGTTCCTGTGCTGCCGGGCGGTCGCGGCGACCATGCGCGAGCAGGGCTTCGGCCGCATCGTCAACCTCTCGTCGAGCACGGTCCTCATGGGGCGTGCCGACTACGCGCACTACGTGGCGTCGAAGGCCGGGGTCATCGGCCTCACCCGGGCGCTGGCCCGCGAGCTCGGACCGCACGGCGTCACCGTCAACGCGATCATGCCCGGTTCCACCGAGACCGAGGTGCCGCGCGAGACGGTGAGCCCGCAGCAGGCGGCGGCCATCGTCTCGGCCCAGTCGGTGCCCCGGCGCATCCAGGCCGACGACATCGTCGGGGCCGCGGTGTACCTGGCCTCCCGGGACGCCGACTTCGTCAACGGCCAGACACTGGTCGTCGACGGCGGGCTGAACTTCCTGTGACCGGTGGGACGGCGCAGGCCGCCGACGTCGATCTCGCGGCCGACGTGGCCCTGGCCTGCCGGATCCTGGCCCGGGCCGGGCTGGCGTCGGCATCGCTCGGGCACGTCAGCGCGCGGAGCGGGCCGGACCGGATACTGGTCCGCTGCCGCGGGCCGCACGACACCGGCCTGCTTTTCACCCCGACCGACGCCGTCCGATCGGTCGACCGGCACGACCCCCGACCCGACGGTGACTACGCGCTGCCGCACGAGCTGCCCATCCACACCGAGCTGTACCGCGCGCGGCCCGAGGTGGGCAGCGTGGTGCACGTCCACGCACCCGCGGCGGTCCTCTGCGGGCTCGCCGGGCTGGAGCTGCGTCCGGTCTTCGGGGCCTACGACATCCCCGCCGCCCGGCTGGCCATGGCGGGGGTCCCCGTGTTCCCCCGGGCGGCGCTGATCAGCCGACCCGAGCTCGGCGCGGAGCTGGTCACCGCCATGGCCGGCCGTGACGTCTGCCTGATGCGCGGACACGGCATCACCGCGGTCGGCCCCACGGTGGCGGCCGCGACGGCCCGGGCGCTGAACCTCGAGCAGCTGGCCCGCGTCACCGTCGAGCTGGCCCGCCTGGGTGCCCGGCCGGACACGCTCACCGCGGCGGACCGGGCCGAGCTGCCCGACCTCGGCACGGCGTTCGACGACGGGCTCGTCTGGCGTCACCACCAGAACATCGACTCCACTACGTACCGTCGGACAAGGAGCAGGACATGGGCAGGCTCGACGGACGGGTAGCGATCATCACGGGCGCCGGGCGCGGCCAGGGCCGAGCGCACGCGCTCGCGCTCGCCGCGGAGGGCGCGACGATCGTCGCGTGCGACATCGCCGACCAGATCGACGGCGTCCCCTACGCGATGGCGACCAAACCGGACCTGGAGGAGACGGTCAGGCTCGTCACCGCAGCCGGCGGCACCTGCACGGCCGAGCGCGTCGACGTGCGCTCCAGGGACGCCCTCGCCGCGGTCGTCGGGCGCGCCCGCGACGACCACGGCCGCATCGACATCCTGGTGAACGCCGCCGGCATCGTGCACTGGAAGAGCTTCGACGAGCTCACCGAGTCCGACTGGCGCGATGTCATCGACGTCAACCTGTACGGCTCGGTGAACGCGATCCACAGCGTGTTGCCGGTGATGCTGGAGCAGAACTACGGGCGCATCGTCTGCACCGGATCGACCCTGGGCCGGACCGGCGGGCGCAACCTGGCCGGCTACTCCGCGTCGAAGTGGGCGCTGCACGGGCTGGTCAAGTGCGTGGCCATCGAGTACGCGCCGTTCGGGATCACGGCCAACATCGTGAACCCGACGATCGTGCGGACCCCGATGATGGAGAACGAGAACGCCTACAAGCTGTTCTGCCCCGACATCGAGCACCCGACCATCGACGACGCCCTGCCCCGCTACCAGACGCTCAACCAGATCCCGGTGCCGTGGGTGGAGCCCGAGGTGATCGCCCGCAGCGTGCTGTTCCTCGTGAGCGACGACGCGCAGTATGTGACCGGGGCCGCGCTGGACGTGGCGGCCGGCGCCAACGCCCTCTACACCGCGTGAGCACGGAGGTCAGCGACATGTCGACCACAGCCGACCCCGCGCCCGTCCCGGCTCCCGGGGCACACCCGGACCCGGCCGTCCGCGTGGCCAAGGTGGGCTACGTCGGCTTCCGCAGCCCGGACGTCCCGCGCCTGCTGGACTACTACACGACGGTGCTCGACTTCGAGCTCGTGGAGGACTCGCCGTCCCAGGCGTTCCTCACGACCGGTTTCGACCACCACTGCATCGTGATCGAGAAGGCCGAGGTGGCGACCGGGCGGACGTTCGTCGGCTACGAGGTGCACGGCTCGCTCGACGACGCGGCCAAGCGGCTGTCCGACCGCGGCTACGCCGCCGAGCGGCGCAGCGACATCGGACCCGGCACCCCGGACGTCCTGGTGGTGACCGAACCGGGCACCGGCACGCCGCTGCACCTCTACGAGACCCAGGCGCGCAGCGGGGTGGCCACGTCGCCCGGTGTCCGGCCCGGCAAGCTCGGCCACGTCGCGTCCTACACGCCGGACCTGGCCCAGATGCAGGGCTTCTACCAGGAGCTGCTCGGCTTCCGCTGGTCGGACACCATCGGCGACTTCTTCGTGTTCCTGCGCTGCAACACCGATCACCACGCCGCCAACTTCATGGCGAGCGCGAAGTTCCAGGGGCTGCATCACGTCGCCTACGAGGCGCGCGACCTCAACCACCTGCAGACCATGCTCGACCGGCTCGCCGCGCACGGCTTCCGGCTGCACTGGGGTCCGGGCCGGCACGGTCCGGGCCACAACATCTTCACCTACCACAACGATCCGGACGGCAACCAGATCGAGCTGTTCACCCAGCTCGACGTGCTGTACGACGAGGAGAAGGGCCACTTCGAGCCCCGGCCGTGGCACGAGTCCTTCCCCCAGTACCCGAAGACCTGGGAGGTGGACCTGGCCGTGGCGAACAAGTGGGGACCGGTGCACATGCCGGCCCTCGACCACTAGGGAGGCCCCGGCCATGATCGAACTGATCGACGTCGGCTACGTGCGGTCCGGTGCGGCCGACCTGGCGCGTGCGATCGACTTCGCCACCCGCGTCGTCGGGCTCGAACTGGTGGACGGGGGCGAGCCCGGCGTCGCGCATCTCCGCGCCGACTCCCGCCATCACTGCCTCGCACTGGTCGGCGGCGAGTCGGGCATGATCGCGACGGGGTTCACGCTGGCCGACGAGGACGCGCTCGCTCTCGCGGAGACCGAGCTGGAGCACCGCGGGATGCGGGTGGAGCGCGGTGGTGCTGCGGAGTGCCGGTCGCGGCGGGTACGACACTTCGTCGGGTTCGACGACCCGTTCGGCAACCGGATCGAGCTGGCGGTCGGGCAGCAGACCCTCGGGCGCCCGGTGCGGTACTCACGGAACGCGGGCATCACCGAGTTCGGTCACGTGTGCCTCGACGTCCCCGACGTGCACGAGGCCCACCGGTTCTGGTCGGGCACGTTCAACGCGAGGGCGTCGGACTGGATCGGGGACGGCGCCTGCCTGATGCGGATCGACCCGGTCCACCACAAGCTCGCGGTGTTCCAGGCCGACGGGCCGGGCCTGTGCCACGTGAACTTCCAGGTGGCCGAGATCGACGACGTCTTCCGCAACTGGCACCACCTGGTCGACCACGGGGTGGAGATCGAGATGGGCCCCGGGCGGCACCCGCAGTCCACGGCGGTGTTCCTCTACTTCCTGGGCCCGGAGGGTTTCACCTACGAGTACTCCTTCGGCGTGCGTCGCATCGAGGACGACGCGGCGTGGGTTCCGCGCCACTTCGATCCCGAGGAGCTCGGGTCGATCGACATGTGGCTCGGCCCGCAGTCGCGCACCGTGTCCCAGCCGCAGCGAGGCCGTGGCCTACCGGTCAGATCCTCCTGAAGGTCGGGTCGCCCGTGACCGTGCCGGATCTGCGCGGCGCCGTCGCCGAAGCCGCCCGGGTGCTCGCCGCCCTCGGCCTCGTCGACGCGTTCGGGCACGTGTCGGCGCGCGACCGCGACCAGGTGATGATCACCCCGGCGGTGCCACTGGGCGAGGTCGGCGCCGCCGACCTCGTCACCGTGGCCGTCGGCGCCGAGGAGCTGCCGCGCGCGGCGCCACCGGAGACGTGGCTGCATCTCGCGATCTACCGGGCCCGTCCGGACGTCACCGCTGTCGCACGTGCGCAGCCCATGTCGACGTTCGCCGCCGGCGCCTCCCTCGAGGTGCTGGAGCCCCTCCACGGCCAGGCCGCGTGGCTGGGCCGGCGGGTGCCGGTGCACCCCGTGCCCCGGCTGCTGCGGAGCGCGGGCCTCGCCGGCGCCGCCGCTGGCACGCTGGGCGCGGCGGACGCGATGATGCTGCGCGGGAACGGTGCCGTCACGACCGGCGTCAGCTCTGGCGTCGCGGTCGCCCGGATGTACCTGCTCGACACCGCCTGCCGGGTCTGGGCCGACGCACGCGAGCCCGCGCACCTGCGCGAGGAGGACATCGACGCGTGGCGCGCCGTCGCCCCCGCGATGCTCGAGCGGCTGTGGAGCCATCTCTCCCGCAGGCACGGCGGCAGCGGCGGGTGATCCGCAACGGTCAGCAGGGATGACCGGCCCGGGTCTGCTGACGGCGCAGCCCTACCCGGCCGCCCCCGATTCGTCTCGCATCGGCAGCCGCAGTCGGCGAGCGATGATGTCTCGTGAGACGTCGATCAGCGGTCGGTGTGTGATGGCGGCGTGGGCGCGCAGGCGGGCGATCGCGGCGGTTGCCGACACCCCGAGCTGTGCGGTGAGCATTCCGGTGGCCTGGTGTACCTCGGCGGCCCCGGCCAGGTCCCCGTTCGTGAGCACCAATGAATCATCCACGAACGGCCTCCCGGTGGGCAGTCGATCCGCGCTGACAGCGTCGAGCGCGCGCCACCGGGGGTCTGGGGCAACACTGTCAAGCTAGCACCGAGCCACCGCCCGAAGCGACGCCGCCGAGGAACGCGCGCGCTGCGCCGCGAGGCCGGCCGTAGCGGTGAAGAAGGGGCTGGGTAAAAGGTCCTCATCGCGCTGTTCGTCGCGCCACAAACACCTGGCCCCTATCGGGCCATACTGTGGGTGGGCGCACGGCCTGAGTAGGTCGGATGGCCTGCGCCCAGCGGGTCGGCCTGGTCACTACCGACCAGGTCGACCCGCGTCACGCGGCAAAGTGTGGTGCTCAGTGTCGGGCACCGCGGCGACCGTAGGTGCCGGCGACGATGGCGACGCCGATAGCGGCGATGACGACCTGGATGAGCAGCAGGATCCAGGGGAAGCCACCGTTGGAGTTGGCGTAGCCGAGCGCGCTGGCGATGAAGCCGCCGATGAACGCCGCGACGATGCCGATCACGATGGTCAGCCAGATCGGGATGTGCTGCTTGCCGGGGACGGCGAGCCGTCCGAGCAGGCCGATGATCGCGCCGATGATGATCGCGGAAATGATGCCGGTGATGGTCATGTGGGGCTCCTTCGAGGTCGGATTCAGTGGCGTACCCGGATGGGCGGTCCGCGAAGCTCAACCGGTAATCGTATCTCCTGACAGCAACTCAAATGTGACCTTTCCGCCCCCGTCCGGACGGAAGGCGGTGGCCGCCCACTCGATCGAGACGTTGCATCGGCACTGCACATTCATGATCGATTATGGGCGATGGCCAGCGGAGCCGTCGGTCATCGCGGCGCTCGATGAACCCTGCTCGTATCGTCTTCGGCGTCGGTGACACGGTCGGGTTCGCGATGCAGCCTGTGCGGCATGTCGGGCGGTGGGGATGCGACGAGGTCGCGGGTGGCATCGACGAAGGCCTGGGCGCTCGGATTCGCGGCCAGCCGGTGGGGATCCCAGGCCAGGGCGACGACGGAGGGC
>JBBQEF010000090.1:0-17303 GCA_038320445.1 Mycobacteriales bacterium | reverse complement strand
CGGGGCTCCGGTATGCCCAGTTCCGAGCCGTCGTGGACGTCGAGGTCGTCCAGACCGTCTAACTCGATGTCGATCGGTGGCGCCTCGTCGAGCACCGCGGTGCTCGCGCCTCTACCGGCCGTCACCCGGGTTCGCTTGCTGGTGACCCGACGACGGTCGTGCGAGCGGCGCAGCTGCGACTCGAGCTTGCTGATCGCGGCGTCCAGGGCGCCGTAGAAGTCCTGGGCACAGGCCTCGGCCCGAGCCACGCAGTCGCAGCCGCGGCCGGTGATCTCCACCCGTTGGCAGCTCTTGCTCTGGCGTCGGTTGCGCTCGTGGAACAGCTCCACCTCCATTCCGACCATGCGGTGGTCGTAGCGTTCCAGGCGAGCGACCTTCTCGGCGACATGGACCCGGAAATGCTCCGGGACCTCGACGTTACGGCCGGTGACAACGATCTCCACGCAGACTTCCCTCGCTTTCGGCGTCGGGTTGGCGTTGCAGACCCGGCCCGGAGATCCGAACTCCGGGCACTCGATCGGTGGATTCCTGTGATAGGGGCCTCGGCGGATGCGGGAGACGGTAACCCGCATCACGGTTCGGCAACAGCGCTGTGCGCCGAGTGGCCCGACCTGGGTGTTTGCGCCGAACGACATTCCGGCGACGCCCTGAGGCCGCTAGGATTCCACGTCGATTTCATGATCCAGCGTGACGACCCGTGGCATCGCAGAGGACGAGTGCCACGTCCGCCCGAACTCCTACCCCGTTCAGCGCAGCACGGCAGGCACGGAGCGTGGCACCCGTCGTCACGACGTCGTCGACCAGCACCACCGTGGCCCCCGGTGGCGGCAACCGGCCGGGCCGCACGTGCAGCCGGCCGGCCAGGTTGGCGGCGCGCTGGGCCGGATCCAGACCGACGGAGTCACGGGTGCGGCGGTCGAGCCGCAGGGCGGGCGCCACCTTCACGGCGTCGTGGCCCGCGGCGAGCGCGCGGCACAACCGGACCACGTGATCCCCACCCCGGCCGCGCGCCGCCGACGGCCGGGACGGCGCCGGCACGAGCCACGTCACGCTCGGACCGGCCGCCTCGCCGAGCGCCGGCCGCAGCAGTGCGGCCAGCGGACCGGCGAGATCCCGCCGGCCGCGCTCCTTGTAGCGCAACAGCGCGGTGCGCAGCGGGCCGGTGTAGCGCCCGGCGGCGTGCACCTGCGGCCCACCCGGGATCGACGGCCACGACGCGGCACCCAGCCGGAGCGAGCACCGCGGGCACCACGGCGCCTCCGGCGCACCGCAGCCGGCGCAATCGGCGGGCAGCACGAGATCCACCAGCGCCGCCCCCAGCTCCCGCACCTCCATGCGTCCAGCATCCGCGCCACCCCCGACGACACGGCGGGACGCAGGCGCAGTTGTCCACAAGCGCCACCCCCACCTCCGCGAGTCGGCAGGTTCCCGTGCGCGAGTCGGCACGTTCCCGTGCGCGACACGGCGAAGCCGTCAGCCGGGGTAGTTGGGGACCGCGTTGGGGGCCCCACCCAGCACCTGGCGCCACGCGTCCTGCCCCCCACCCGCGAAGCTCCACACGCCCCCCTGGTCGGTGACCAGCAGCGGGCGGCTGGGGGCGGCGGCGACGGCGGTCAGGGGCGGGGTGAGGTTGTTGCCGAGCACCGGCTGGAGGCTGAGGCCGTCGACCGACACCTGCGTGACCTCGGGATCCGCGCCGCCGGTGATCGCGACGATCGACTCGGTGGAGCGCCAGTCGGCCGCGACCACCTGGCCGAGCTCGGCCGGCCGCAGCTGCCGGACGTTGCGGACGGCCACCTCGCCGTCGATGCTGCGCGCCACCGCCGCCGTGTAGAGCGCCCCGGCCACCACGGCCACCACCCGCATCCCGTCACGCGACAGTCGCAGGTCGGTGACCGGGCCGAGCGAGGCGAGCTCGTCGGCGTTGACCTGGCCGGTGCGGATGCGGCCCTGGGGGTCGACGCTGACGCGGGCGACGGTCGCGGCGTTCAGCACCGTCCAGACCTCGTCACCACCCGGGGTCCAGGACGGGCGCGTCATTTCCTTCGCCGTGAGCGCGACGGGCGCGACGCCGCCCGCGGGGCCACCGCCGACCAGCAGCGTCCGCCCGGTGGGCGACCGCGTCACGACGGCCAGGCGCTGACCGTCGACGGTGCTCGCCGCCGACTCGGCGTCGTAGGTGCCGTTGCCCACCGGCCCCGGCAGCGGCGCGGAGGGCGCGGGGCCGGTGAGCTGCGCGACCCGGCCGGCGCTGACCACCAGCGCGGGGACATCGGCGCTGGGCTGGACGTCCGCGGACAGCCGGCCGACGTCGTCGCGGGTCCAGTCGGTCGTGCCGGGCAGCAGCGGCTCGCCGTCGACGAGCAGGCGCACGCGCGCCACGTTGACCTCGGCGAGCGAGAGCACCACCTGGGCGGCCAGCAACCTGCGGCCCGCCTCGTCGAGGTCGCCGAGCCGGGTCAGGTCCACCACCAGTGCACCGTCGGGGCTCACCGCGACGTTCGACCGCAGCCGTGCCCCGGCCGGGAGCTGCGAGGTCGCGGCCGCGAGCAACGCCCCCGACGGGCCGCCGAGCAGCAGTTCCATCACCCGCGCCGCCTGCGCCTTGGCCGGCACGCTCGGCACGTAGCGCAGGTCGGCGGCCACCGTCTTGTGCACCGGGTCGACGAACCACGTGCGGACGGTCCGGTAGTTGTCCCGGAAGATCGACAGCGGCACGACCACGCCGTCGGGCAGCCGGGAGATCCGCCACTGGCCGTCGCGGCGCGCGACGTCGACGTCGAGCTGGAACGTGGTCTCACCCGGTTCGAAGGAACCCGACGAGCTGATGCGCCCGATCGCGGTGCCGCGGATCCGGATCGTCGTCCGGTCGGTGGTGGGGTTCGGCGCGGTGGGGGCGGGTACGGTGTCGATCTGCCCGTCGAGCACGGTGATGCCGGCCGCGTCGTCCCAGTTCATCGCCTCGGGGGCGAGGAAGCGGCGGGCGGCGCCGTGCTTGTCGGTGCTGCTGCCCGACGCGGTGACGAAATCTCGGACGAGGTCCAACGGGTTGCTGCCGTCGACGGGACCGGGCGGGGGCGCCGCGTCGTCGCCGCCGCTGACCTGGCGCAGCACCTGCACCGGTGAGCTGGACGGGACGCTGGCGCAGCCCGCGATCCCGGCGAGCGCCACGACGGTGGCCAGAGCAACCGTCGTGCGCGGAAAACGCTGCCGGAACAACGTTATGCGCGCACGGGCGGCGGAGCGGCTCATCGGAGGTCCCCCGCCGGCTCGCTCACGTCGTCCCCCTCCGACCACGACGGGATGACGACCGGCCAGCCGAGCGGAGGGGTCGGCACCGAGCCGCCCGCCCCGGGCGGGCGGATGTCGGCGCCGGGCCGGTCGTCGGGCCCGAGCGGCAGCGGGCTGGCGGTGATCGTGTCGCCGGCCGTGCGGGGCAGGGTGAGGCGGAACGCGGCACCTCTGCCGATCTCGCCCCAGGCCTGCAACCAGCCGCCGTGCAGCCGCGCGTCCTCGATAGCGATCGACAGGCCGAGACCGCTGCCGCCGCTGCGCCGTGCCCGCGACTCCTCGGCCCGCCCGAACCGGTTGACCACCAGCCCGGCCTCGCCGGGACGCAGGCCCACGCCGTGGTCGCGGACCAGAACGGCGACGGTGTGCTCGTCGGACCCCAGCTGGATGCGGACGGGGCGACCCTCGCCGTGGTCGAGCGCGTTGGCCACCAGGTTGCGCACGATCCGCTCGACCCGCCGCGGATCCACGTCGGCGTACACGGCGGCGGGCAGCTCGAGCTCCAGCGGGGTGCCGGACTCCTCGGCCAGCCCCCGCACCGCCTCGACGGCGCGCGCCACGACCCCGTTCATGTCGACGCGCTCCGCACCCAGCTCGGCGACGCCCGCGTCGAGCCGGCTGATCTCGAGCAGGTCACCCAGCAGCGCCTCGAACCGGTCGAGCTCGGTGACCAGCAGCTCGGAGCTGCGGCGCAGGGCGGGAAGCAGCTGCTCGCGCGACGCGTAGAGCACGTCGGCCGCCATCCGCACGGTGGTGAGCGGTGTGCGCAGCTCGTGGCTGACGTCGGAGGTGAAGCGTCGCTGCAGCGCCCCGAACTCCTCCAGCTGGCGGATCTGGCTCTGGATGCTGCCGGCCATCTCGTTGTACGACTCGCCGAGGCGGGCCACCTCGTCCTCACCGTGGACCGGCATCCGTTCGTCGAGGTGGCCGTCGGCGAACCGCTCGGCGATCTCGGCGGCCTGCCGGACCGGGCGCACCACCTGGCGCGTGATGAGGCTCGCGATGCCGGCCAGCAGCAGGAGCAGGATCAGCCCGCCGACGATCAGCGTGCTCTGCACGAGCCCGAGCGTGCGCTGCTCGGAGTCGAGCGGGAACAGCAGGTAGAACTCCAGGTCGCCGTTGGCCGTGCGCACCGGCTGGCCGATCATCATCGCCGGGATCTCGACGCCCTGCTCGTCGATCGTGCTGTAACGCAGCGCCCGGGCGCCCTCGGCGACGGACTGGCGCAGGTCGGCAGGCACGGCCTCCAGCGGCCCGGCGGCGACGTCGCTGCCCCCGCCGCCCGCGGCGCTGGTGAGCACCGCCCGGAACTTCCCCGCGGCGGGCGCCCCGGACGCGTCGTCGGCGCTGGCGTTGGTGAGGCGGTCGAGCGCGTTGTTCAGCTCACCCTGCGCGCCGTCACGGTTGGGGTCGACACCGGCCAGCTCCCGTTCCAGCAGCGCCGTGCCCGAGTCGATCTGACGCTGCGCGTCGTCGAGCTTGGCCGCCAGGATGTTGCCGCCGATCTGCGTCTGGATCACGAAACCCAGCACGAGCACGACCGCGGTGGACAGCGCGAGCGTCGAGATGACCACGCGCAGCTGCAGCGACCGGCGCCAGACGGCGTTGAACGCCTCCACCAGCTCGTCGCCGACCTGGCGGGCCTGACCCAGGGCTTGCCGCGCCCGGTCGCCGACGAGGCTCATGTCAGGGCGGGCCCGCCTTGTAGCCCACCCCGCGCACCGTCAGCACGACCTCGGGGTGCTCCGGGTCGCGCTCGACCTTGGAGCGCAGCCGCTGCACGTGCACGTTGACCAGCCGCGTGTCGGCGGCGTGCCGGTAGCCCCACACCTGTTCCAGCAGCACCTCGCGGGTGAACACCTGGCGGGGCTTGCGGGCCAGCGCCACGAGCAGGTCGAACTCCAGCGGGGTGAGCGCGATCTGCTCGCCCGTGCGGTCGACCTGGTGCGCGGGCACGTCGATGGTGATGTCGCCGATGGACAGCTGCTCGGCGGGCTCGGTCTCGGTGCGCCGCACGCGCGCGCGGATGCGGGCGACCAGCTCCTTGGGCTTGAACGGCTTCACGACGTAGTCGTCGGCCCCGGACTCGAGCCCGAGCACGATGTCGACGGTGTCGGTCTTGGCCGTGAGCATGACGATCGGCACGCCCGACTCCGAGCGGATCGCCCGGCACACGTCGATGCCGTTCATGCCGGGGAGCATCAGGTCGAGCAGCACGACGTCGGGACGGAGCTCCCGGACGGCGGGCAGCGCACGGGTGCCGTCGCCGACGACGGCGGTGTCGAAACCCTCGCCCCGCAGCACGATGGTGAGCATCTCGGCGAGGGCCGGGTCGTCGTCGACCACCAGAACGCGCGACTTCATGGGGTCAGCATCCCATTGGCAGGTCAGCTCCCGTGCGCGACCCGCGTTGCGTGCACGGGAGCGCGCGTTCCGGGCACGCCCGGGAGGCGGTCTACCCGGCCACCGCAGCGGCGAGCGCGACCGTGTCGACCGGCGCGGAGCCGTCCAGAACCGTCCACGGCGACAGCCACGACGCGGCCGCGAGCTGGGCGTACAGCTCGCCCGTTCGCTCCTGCAGCCCGGCATCGGACTCGTAGGCGTCGCGGTCGCGCCCCGGCTCGGTGCGCTCGCGGTGCGCGGTGCGGCCGGCGGCGACGGCGCGGGGCACGCGCAGGTAGAGCTGCCGGTCGGGCACCGGGACGCCGAACCGTTCGATCTCCAGCTCCCGCACCCAGGCCACGAACCCGCCCGCAGCGTCCTCGTGCAGCCGGGCCGCCCCGTACGCGGCGGCCGAGGCGACATAGCGGTCGACGAGCACGACGTCGTTCCCGGCGAGCGCGTCCCTGATGGCCGGCGCGGCGGCGCGGCGGTCCAGTGCGAACAGCAGCGTCATGCCGTACACCGAGCCGGCCGTGTCGCCGAGGCGGCCGTGGAGCGCGTCGCGGACGAGCTCGGCGTGGACGTCCTCGTCGTAGCGCGGGAAGGCGAAGCGCGCGACCCGCACGTCGAACGCGCTGGTCAGTGCGTCAGCGAGGGTTCGTTTGCCGGCGCCGTCGAGGCCTTCGATCACGATCAGTCGTCCCACGGGCGAGATGATGCACGACCCGTTCCCGCGTCACGATCGACCCTGCCGCACCACGGCGCTGACCTGCTCCCAGCTCGCCGCGAACCCCGGGTGCAGCGGCAGCTCCCCCAGCGCGTCGGTGGCCACCCAGCGCACCGCGATGGTCTCCGGCGTGAGGCCGGTGAGGTGCACGGCAGCGGCGGCACGGGCGATCACCGTGGTGTAGGTCCAGCCGCCGTGGTCGTCGACGAACGAGCCGGTGACGGTGAAGGTCGCCGGATCGAGCCCGGCCTCCTCGCCCGCCTCGCGCCCGGCGGCCTGCTCGGCCGTCTCACCGCCGTTGCGGGCCCCGCCCAGGATCCCCCACGTGCCGCCGTGGTGGCTCCAGAGCGCGCGGTGCTGCAGCAGCACGCGGTCCCCGTGCCACAGCAGCAGGCCGGCGGCACCGTAGATGCCCCAGTGCTCGTGCCCCTGCTCGCAGCGGGTCCAGCCGTCACCGTCACCGCGCGGGAGGAGCACCCGTGAAGCGTAGGCCGAGCCGGCCGGGGTCGTGCGCGGAAACGGGTGCCCCAGCACCCGTTTCCGCGCACGGGTAGTGACGCGGCTCAGTAGCGGTAGTGCTCCGGCTTGAAGGGCCCCTCGACGTCCACGCCGATGTACTCGGCCTGGTCCTTGGTGAGCTTGGTCAGCTCCCCGCCCAGCGCCAGGACGTGGATCTTCGCGACCTTCTCGTCCAGGTGCTTGGGCAGCCGGTAGACGTCGTTGTTGTACTCCTCGTGCTTGGTGAACAGCTCCACCTGCGCGATGACCTGGTTCGCGAAGCTGTTGCTCATCACGAACGACGGGTGGCCCGTCGCGTTGCCGAGGTTCATCAGGCGACCCTCGGACAACAGGATGATCGAGTGCCCGTCGGGGAACACCCACTCGTCGACCTGCGGCTTGATGTTGATCTTGATGATGCCGGGGATCCGGCCGAGGCCCGCGACGTCGATCTCATTGTCGAAGTGGCCGACGTTGGCGACGATCGCCTGGTGCTTCATGGACTTCATCGCGTCGGTCGTGATGATGTCCTTGTTGCCCGTGGTGGTGACGATGATGTCGGCCTTGTCGATCGTCGACTCCAGCGTCGCGACCTGGAAGCCCTGCAGCAGCGCCTGGAGGGCACAGATCGGGTCGACCTCGGACACGATCACGCGCGCCCCCTGGCCCGCCAGCGCCGCCGCCGAGCCCTTGCCCACGTCGCCGAAGCCGCAGACCAGCGCGACCTTGCCGCCGATCAGCACGTCGGTGGCGCGGTTGAGCCCGTCCACCAGCGAGTGCCGGATGCCGTAGACGTTGTCGAACTTGCTCTTGGTGACCGAGTCGTTGACGTTGATCGCCGGGAACAGCAGCGCGTTCTGCTCGGCCAGCTGGTAGAGCCGGTGGACGCCGGTGGTGGTCTCCTCGGTGACGCCGCGGATGCCCTCGGCGACGGTGCTCCAGCGCTTCGGGTCGTCGGCCAGAGCGCGGCGCAGCGTGTCGAGGACGACCCGGTACTCGTGCGAGACGGTCAGGTCGTCGTCCTCGACGGTCGGCACGACGCCGGTCTTCTCGTACTCGACGCCCTTGTGGATCAGCATCGTGGCGTCACCGCCGTCGTCGAGGATCATGTTCGGGCCGACCAGGACACCGTTCTCGTCGTGGAACAGGAACAGTTGCTCGGTGCACCACCAGTACTCCTCCAGCGTCTCGCCCTTCCAGGCGAACACCGGGACACCCTTGGGCTCCTCGGGGGAGCCGGAACCGACGACGATCGCCGCGGCGGCGTGGTCCTGGGTGGAGAAGATGTTGCAGCTGACCCAGCGGACCTCGGCGCCGAGGCTCACGAGGGTCTCGATCAGCACGGCGGTCTGGATGGTCATGTGCAGCGAGCCGACGATGCGGGCGCCGTGCAGCGGGCGCGCCTCGGCGTACTCGCGGCGCAGCTCCATCAGGCCGGGCATCTCGTGCTCGGCGAGGCGGATCTCCTTGCGGCCGAACTCGTGCAGCGAGAGATCGGCGACGGCGAAGTCGATTCCGTTGATGTTCTGCAGCCGGCTCTGGCCGGGTGCGGTGGTGGCGGTCATGGGGTGGTGAAGCCTCCTCGTAGAGCGGTGCGCCGGAGGCCGCGCAGGATGATGGTCATCGGGCGGCCTCCTCACCTGTGGTGAGGGCGCCCTTCTGCAATGCCGGGTGGCCGAGCGTGGCGGACAGCCGTCCGTCGCAGCGCCCCTCGACCCCGGTTGCGCGATTGCACCTCCAGGATCCCCAGGAGCGGCCCGGGCTGTCAAACCGGCATCCTGTGATTCTCGGCGCCACCGCGGATCGTGGGCTCAGCCCAGCAGGTGGTCGCGCAACAGGGTCTCGGCCGCCGCGCTCCGGCCGTGGGCCGCGAGCAGCCCGGCCGGCGCCACGGCGAAGTCGGTGTCCACCACCAGCGGCACCCCGCCGAGCACGGCGGCGAGCTCGGGGTCGGTCCGCAGCGTCGCCTCGACCGCGGTGAGCCCGCCGTGCGGGTCGTGCCGCCGGAAGACCCCACCCGAGAGCACCACCATGCCGACGCCGCGGCCCGCGGCGGCGTGCACCCGCAGGTGCCTGCGCACGGCCACGACCGCGGCGAGCGCGGCGATGCGCCGGTCCTCCGCCGCGCTGCCGGGGTCACGCGGGACGTACCCGGTCTCGCCCTCCATCCGGGCGACCGTCGGGCCCAGGAGATCGGCCTCCACCGGATCGACCACGCCTTCGGCCTGGGCCCCGATGAGCACGCCACCGGCCGCCGCACGCACCCCGAGGTCACCCTCGACGGTGCGCCCCGCGGCCGAGTGCACATCGGTGGTGGCGCACCCGACGTCGACGACGAGCACCGGACCGCCGCAGATCCGGGCGAGCTCGGTGGCGCAGTGGCCCACCGCGTCGGACGTGGCCACGCGCACCATCCTGCGGAACCGGGGGGCGACGGCCGGTCCGCGCCCGCCGACGGTGTGGCGCCGGTAGAGCTGGGCGAGCGCGGCACGGGCGGGCCCCGGCACGATCTCGCCGCGGCTGGGCAGCACGTTGTCGCAGGTCACCACGGTGCGGCCGGAGGCACGCAGCAACGCGGCCGCACTCTCACGGGCCGTGACGTTCCCGGCCAGCACGATCGGGTACCGGACGCGGGCGCCCGCGAGCCTGCCCGCGTTGTGCAGCAGCTCGGCCGGGTCGTCGCCGTCCGAGCCGCCCAGCAGCAGCACGACCGCGGGGCGTGCCCCGCGCAACGCCCGGACGTCGACCGTCTCCAGCGGACCGGCGTGCACGTGCACCACGTGGGCCCCCGCCGAGCACGCGACGCGGTGGGCGGCCTCGGTGGTCATCAGCCGGTCCGATCCGACGGCGGCCAGGCGGAGCCCGCCACCGGCCGACGAGCACGCGAGCAGCTCGGGTTCGGCGTCCACACCGGACGGTCCGGCGGCGCGGACCGCCCGCACGGCGGCGTCGATGCCGGTCAGGACGTCGTCGACGGTGGTGGGGTGCTCGGCGAACCCGGCGAGCCCGCCGTCGGGGCGCACGAGCACGGCCTTGGTCCACGTCGAGCCCACGTCGAGGCACACCGCGGCGGCCTTTTCGGTGGGCATGGGCGCCGAGCCTAACCGCAACGGCGGGCCCGGCCGTGGTGACTCGTGGTCAATCGGCGCCCGGTCCGGGTAGTTTCGGCATGTCACGCGCCACGAACGGGGAGCACCGATGCTCGGACTCATGCAGGACCGCCCGCTCGCCCTGCCGCACGTCTTCCACCGCGCTGAGCAGTACTTCGGGCACAAGAAGATCGTCACCGCCGAGACGACCGGCGAGCGCGTCACCACGGTCGCGGAGTGGGCGGTGCGGGTCCGGCGGCTGGCCACCGTGCTCGACACGCTCGGCGTGAGCGCCGACGGCCGCGTCGGCACGTTCTGTTGGAACACCGGCCGCCACCTGGAGCTCTACCTGGCCGCACCGTGCACCGGGCGGGTGCTGCACACGCTCAACATCCGGCTGTTCCCCGAGCAGCTCGTCTACATCGCCAACCACGCCGAGGACGAGGTCGTCTTCGTCGACCGCTCGCTGATCCCGCTGCTCGCGCCGCTGGCCGACAAGCTGGAGACGGTGCGGCACTACATCGTGATCGATGACAGCGGCGACGCACTTTCTCCCGCGGAGGCGCAGGGGAGCGCCGCGGTACCCGAAGGGTGGCTCGACTACGAGGAGCTCCTGGCCGCAGCGGCGCCGTACGAGGGCCGGTTCGTCGTCGAGGACGAGAACACGGCGGCCGCGATGTGCTACACGTCGGGCACCACGGGCAACCCGAAGGGCGTGGTCTACAGCCACCGCTCGGCGCTGCTGCACTCGCTGGTCACCCTCATCGCCGACGGCTCCGCCCTGTCCGAGCGCGATGTCGTGCTCCCCGTCGTCCCGATGTTCCACGCCAACGCCTGGGGCCTGCCCTACGGCTGCCTGCTGGCCGGCACCGACGTGGTGTTCCCCGGCCCGAACATGACCCCGCAGGCGATCGCCGGGCTGCTGGAGAAGCACAAGGTCACGGTCACCGGCGGCGTCCCCACGATCTGGATGGGCATGCTGCCGCTGCTCGCCGACCACGACCTGTCCGCGCTGCGCAGCATCCTCTGTGGAGGGTCGGCGGTGCCGAGGTCGCTGTCGGAGGCCTACCGCGAGGCCATCGGCATCCCGCTGCTGCACGCCTGGGGCATGACGGAGACCAGCCCGATCGCCACGATCTCCAGCCCCCGCACCCAGCACGACGCCCTCACCGAGGATCAGCGCGCCGACGTCCGGGCCCGCCAGGGCCCGGCGGTGCCGCTGGTGGAGCTGCGCGTGGTCGATCCCGACACCGGCGAGCCCCAGCCGTGGGACGACGTCGCGAGCGGCGAGATCCAGGCCGCGGGCCCGTGGATCGCGAAGGAGTACTACCGCGGCGAGGGCGGCGGCGCGCAGTTCACCGAGGACGGCTGGCTGCGCACCGGCGACGTCGCCTCCGTCGACCGGTACGGGTTCGTCCGCCTCGTCGACCGCACCAAGGACCTGATCAAGTCCGGCGGCGAGTGGATCGGCTCGGTCGAGCTGGAGAACGAGATCATGGCGCACCCGAAGGTCCTGGAGGCCGCGGTGATCGCGATCCCGAGCGAGAAGTGGGTGGAGCGGCCGCTGGCGTGCGTGGTGGTGAAGCCCGGGGAGACTGTCACACCCGAGGACATCATCGAGTTCCTGACGCCGCGGGTGGCCAAGTGGTGGCTTCCCGACGCGGTGGAGTTCATCGAGGAGGTGCCCAAGACCAGCGTCGGCAAGTTCTCGAAGAAGACGCTGCGGGAGAAGTTCGGGGGCTACCAGGTGGCCGGGCCCCACCGCCACGAAGGAGCCTGACCAGCACCCGTCGGCGCCGGCCGTGGTCAGACGCTGAGCACGGACGGGCGGTCGTCGTCTGCCCGGACGGGGCCGTCGAGGCTCGCTCCGTGACCGGTTGCCCATTCCCGGCGGCACGCGTTGAGGCCGGTGGGCGTGGCCGGGCACCCGGTGCCGACCCAGCCACAGCTGCAGGCGGGGACGTAGGCGAGGAAGGTGCGTTCCGCACAGCGCTCGACCTCGGTCCAGATGTCGCTGAGCGCGCCGTTGCGGTAGCGACCCGCCACGTAGCCGACGTGCGCCGGCCGCGAGTCGTCGGTCTGCCTGGGGCCCATCGAGGAATCATGCACGGCGGACGGCGGACGTCAACAGCCCACGACGGCAGGTGGCCCGGACGGCGGCACGAATGTCGCTTCTGCGAGACATCGTCACCGAACGGAATGCCCGCCGCCACGTTCGGCCTCATCGGCCGTATCCGTCGGCCGAGGAGGCATGGACGCTGTCACCGTGAGTAGGTAGCGCCTGTCAGGTGGCGGGGCCGGAGTCCGGCTGCGGGCAGGTCCGCGCGAGTCGCGTGCGGGCGGCGCAGAGGTGGCGGGCGACCTCGCCGGTGATCCGGTCGGCGTCACCCGACCAACGCTGCGCGCGGTCCGCCGCGGGTAGCGCCTGGTAGGCGATCAGGAGACCTTCGAGCGCGTCGAAGAGCTCGGCGACGGCGGACGATCGCGCCTGCTGCAACGATCGGGTCCGATGGTCGCCCCCGGCCGGACTGGTCATGACCCCATGGATACGCGGCCCCGTCGACCGATCGGGCACCGTCGTGCAACGTCCGTGTGAACCTCTGCCGGGTGACACCCGATAGAGGCGGTTTCGCGCCTCCGTGAGAGGTTCTCCACTTCCGAGCACGACAGACCACGGCAGGACATGACGACCGCACGACTGGTTCCACCCCGCCCGACGCCCGCGCGCGTGTCGAGTGCGGCCTCGACAGCGCTGCGGATCGCCTACTCCGATCTCACCACCATCGCGGCCACCCTCGACGAGCAGGACGCCTGGCAGCCGACGCGCTGTGCCGGCTGGGCCGTGCGTGACCTGCTGGTGCACCTGCTCGGCGACGCCCAGCGCGGCCTGGTCGCCCTCGCCACCCCGGCCGCGGGACCGGCCGACCGCGACGCGCTCACCTACTGGGCCGACGCTCCGGGCGGCCGCGATCCCGATTTCCGGGAGTTGCGCGCGCAGCGCACGATCGCGAGCGCGTGGGGGCTGGGCCCGCTCAGCCGTACGTTCGGGGACACCAGCCGGGCGGTCGTCACGCTGGCCGGGCGGGCGTCACCGGACGCGCCGGTGGCCGCAGGCGACCACGTCATGCGGGTCGACGACCTCGTCACGACGCTCGCGGTGGAGGCGGCCGTGCACCACCTCGACCTCGTGGTGGCACTGGGCAGGCCGGGCCCCCGGGCCGAGCCGCTGGCCCTGGTGCGTCACACGCTCGACGGGCTGCTGGGTCGGCCGGCCCCGACCGAGTGGTCCGACGAGTGGTGGGCGCTCGTCGGCACCGGACGCGAACCGCCGGGTGGCCGTGAACGCCGCGAGCTCGGCGCGGACGCGGCGCTGCTCCCGCTGCTGAGGTGAGGGTGGCGGCACCACAGCGTGCGTCCGATCGGGGTCGGGTGGAGACTTCGCGCGTGCCCCCGCGGAGCGACCCCGACGAGCTCAACCCTCGCCGCGCGACCGCCCGGGGCGAGGCGGATCTCCGCATGACGCTGCTCGCCGGGATGGCGGCCCCTGCGCTGGCGCGTGCCCGCATCAGCCGGTGGCTCGACGCCCACGGGTGGCCCCAGGAGCAGCACGACGACCTGGTGCTGGCCGTCAGCGAGGCCGTCAGCAACAGCGTCGAGCACGGCTACGGCGTGAACCACACGACCGGCGGGCACGACGGGCTCGTCGAGGTCCACGGCGTCGTGTACACCGAGCCCGACGAGCACCGCTTCGCCGTCCTGACCGTCACCGACCACGGTTCCTGGCTGCCCCCGTCCGCGGAGCGCGGCAACCGGCGCCACGGGATGCCGCTGATGGAGGCGTGCGCCGAGTCGATGACCGTCGACGGCACGGGTCACGGCACCACCGTCGTGCTCCGCAGCCGCCCGGTGCCGCCGGCGCGCTGAGGTGCTGGCCGCCCGCGTCCTGGCCGCCCGGCCGCGGTGTGGAGCCACCCGGCTCGTCTGCATCGACGGGCCGTCCGGCTCGGGGAAGACGGAGCTCGCGGGCCGGCTCGCGGAGGCTCTGGACGACCCTCCGATCGTGCACATGGACGAGCTCTACCCCGGCTGGGACGGCCTCGACGCGGCCGTCACGCTGCTGCACGACGAGGTCGTCGCGCAGCTCGCCGCCGGCCGCGCCGCCCGGTACCACTGCTACGACTGGGAGCGCGGCGAGTACACCTCGCTGCGGGACATCGGCACCCCGCCGGTGCTCGTCGTCGAGGGGGTGGGGTCGGGGGCGCGGGCGATCGCGCCGTACGCGGTGCTGCTCGTGTGGGTGGACGCGCCGGTCGGCGAGCGTTTCCGGCGGGCGATGGAGCGGGACGGGGAGACGTACCGGCCGCACTGGGACCGCTGGGCGCGCCAGGAGGAGGTCCACTTCGCCGCCGAGGGGACCCGGGCCCGGGCCGATGTGGTCGCGGACGGCGCAGGCCGCACCGGATAGGGCGACGCCGCTCGTCCCGGTTCGTCGAGGTCACCCCCGGTTCGTCGAGGTCACCCCCGGTTCGTCGAGGTACCACAGACGCGCGACCGCGCCGAGGGTCCATACTCCGGTGCATGGGATTGATCGACACCACCGGGATTCACCACGTGCGGCTGACCGTGACCGACCTGGCGCGTTCACGCGCCTTCTACACCGAGGTCCTGGGGTTCGAGATCGCCGCCGAGTCACCGGGCAGCCCGGATGATCCCGCCGTGCGGGCCGATCCGGCGCAGCTCTACGGCGGGGTGGTGTTCGCGACCAACGGGATGCTGTTCGGGCTGCGGCCGGTCGCCGAGGGCGAGGACCGCTTCGTGTCCGAGCGGGTCGGTCTGGACCATCTCAGCTTCACCGTGGCCTCCCGCGACGCGCTGGTCGCGGCCAGGGACACGCTCGAGGAACACGGGGTGCCGCACGGTGAGGTCATCGACCTACCCGGCTTCGGGCTCGCCATCCTGTCCTTCAGCGACCCGGACGGGGTGCACCTGGAACTCACCGCAGCCCTCTAGCCGAGCACCACGGGCACGCGACACCCCTCCGCGGGGTGTCCCGGTCGACGCCGGGTCCATCAGCGGTAGACCTCAGGCCTGCGTTCCTCGATGTGCACCAGGACCCGCCGGACGGCGGCCACCGACGCGGCCACGTCCAGCTCCGCCACCGCGATTCCGGCCTTCGACCACGTGCGGGCCAGGATCTCGCCGTCCGGACCGACCACCTTGGCCTGGCCGAGGAACCGCATGCCGCCCATGGACCCGGTCAGGTTCGACGAGACGAGCACCACCTGGTTCTCGGCGGCCCGCGAGCGGTCGTAGAGGTCGAACAGGCGCGACTGCCGGTCGTCGGACATGCGGGGGGCCCGGTTGGTGACGCTGGTCGGCCACGCCGAGAGGCAGGCGAGCACCTGAGCGCCGTCCAGTGCGAGGCTCCGCGCCGACTCGGGGAACGTCTTGTCGTAGTCGACGAGCATCCCGATCCGCCCGACCGGCGTGTCGATCGCGCGGAACTCCGAGCCCGCCGCGTACACGCGGGCCTCGCCGGGGGGCTGGTGCACCTTGCGGTGCAGGCCGAGCAGGCCGTCACCGGTGACGCAGGCGGCCGTGTTGTAACGCAGCTCGCCCGCGGCCTCACAGAACCCGATGCAGACCACCATGTCGCCGGCCATCGCGGCGACGGCGCCCAGCTCGGGCCCGTCCGGGTCCAGTGCGGGCGGCAGGGACGACGGGTCGGGGTCGGCGATGTCGTCGAGGTAGCCGCCCAGCGCGGCGTCGGGCAGCACGAGCAGCGCCACGCCGTCGCGCCGGGCGTGCTCCACGAGCGTCGCGACACGGGTGAGGTCGAAGGCGACGTCGCGGCTGAATCCGGCCGCGACGGCACCGATCCGGGTCACACCCACGGCGTCAGCTTCGCACGTGGGTCCGCCCCCGCTCTCCCACCATCGAGACGGCGGCCGCGCCCCCGAGGCGGGAGGTCACCGCCGTGAGGAGCTGCCGGCACGATCAGCCGGCTACCGTCGCGCGGTCGAGGTCGGGCTCCAGGTAGATCATCCTGGCCTCGGGGAACGCGGACCTGACGCGCGCTTCGGCCTCGTCGATCGCACGCGCCACGTCCTCCACCGGCAGGCCGGGCGTGAGCGCGATCTTCGCCGCGACGAGGAGTTCCTCCGGGCCGATGTACTGGGTGCGGATGTGCAGCACGCGCTGCACCGCCCCGGACGTCAGGCCGTCGACGATCGCGGACAGCACTGGGCCGGTGGCGCCCTCTCCCATCAGCAGGCTCTTCATCTCGATGATCAGGATGATCGCGATGACGCCGAGCAGCAGGCCGATCGCGATGGTGCCCAGTGCGTCGAAAACGGGGTCGCCGGTGAGCACCGACAGCCCGACCCCCAGCAGCGCCAGCACCAGCCCGATGAGCGCGCCGAAATCCTCCAGCAGCACCACCGGCAGCTCCGGCACCTTCGCCTGCCGGATGAAGCTCCACCAGGTGCCGTTGCCCTTGAGGGGGCGCGACTCGTGGATCGCGGTGCGGAACGAGTAGCCCTCCAGCCCGACGGCGACCACGAGGATCGCGACGGCCACCAGCGGGGAGCTCAGCGGCTCGGGCGCCTCCAGCTTGTGGATGCCCTCGTAGATCGCGAACACCGACCCCAGCGTGAACAGCATGAGGGCCACGATGAAGGAGTAGAAGTAGCGGTCGCGCCCGTAGCCGAAGGGGTGCTCCGGGGTGGCCGCCCGCTGGGCCCGCTTGACGCCGAGCAGCAGCAGCCCCTGGTTGGACGTGTCGGCCAGCGAGTGCACCGACTCCGCCAGCATCGACGACGAACCGGTGATCAGGTAGCCGACGAGCTTCGCGACCGCGATCCCCGCGTTCGCGAGGAGCGCCGCGACGATGACCCGTGTCCCACCACCCGTAGACATGCGGAAACCCTATCGTGCGCGCCACCCGCACCGGACGAACGGCACATTCGTCCGGCGGGACGGATCAGGGCAGGGCGTCGCCCGCCAGGAAGAGCTGGGTGCCCTCGGCGCGGGCGTGGACCGCGACGGCCTCGTCGGCCGCCGCCAGCCAGACCGCCCGGCCGCGCGTGACGTGCACGTCCGCCCCGGCCTGCCGGACGCAGGCCGCCCCGGCCGTGCAGAGCAGGATCCTGGGGCCGCCGTCGGGCACCGCGACACGGGCGAGCGGGCCGGCGTCCAGACGCCGCAGCCGGAACTCCTCGGCCGGCGTGTCGTAGCGGACCCACTCCCCCTCGGGCCGGCCGGTGAGCACCGGCGGCGGGCCCGCGGCGAAGTCGAGCACCCGCAACAGCTCGGGG
>JBBQEF010000089.1:0-17375 GCA_038320445.1 Mycobacteriales bacterium | reverse complement strand
TCGGGCGGCGGGCTGTCCTCGCTGCCGTCGCCGACCGAACCGCCCATGATCGGGGCGTCGTCGCCGAAGTCGATGTCGACGACGTCCGCGACGATGCACGTGATGTTGTCCGGGCCCCCGCCGCGCAACGCCAGGTCGATCATGCGATCGGCGCATTCGCGGGGATCGCGGTAGCCGGTGAGCGTGTCGGCCAGCGTCTCGTCGCTGACCACGCCGGACAGGCCGTCGGAGCACAGCAGGTAACGGTCCCCGGGCCGGGCCTCGCGGACCGTCAGCGAGGGGTCGATGTCCTGGCCGGTGATGGCGCGCAGCAGCAGCGAGCGCTGCGGGTGCGTGTGCGCCTCCTCCTCGGTGATGCGGCCCTCGTCGATCAGCGACTGGACGAACGTGTCGTCCTTGGTGATCTGGCTGAACTGGCCGTCGCGCAGCTGGTAGGCGCGCGAGTCCCCGATGTGCACCAGCCCGAGCCGGGAGCCCGCGAACAGGATGGCGGTCAGGGTCGTGCCCATGCCCTCCAGATCGGGGGCGTCGGCGACGTGGCGCGTGATGGCCGAGTTGCCCTCGACGGTGGCGTCGCGCAGCTCGGCGAGCAGGTCGTCGCCGGGGTCGTCGTCGTCGAGCGGGGCCAGCGCGGAGATCACCAGGGACGACGCCACCTCGCCCGCGGCGTGCCCGCCCATGCCGTCGGCGAGCGCCAGCAGGCGCGGACCGGCGTAGACCGCGTCCTGGTTGTTCTGCCGGACGAGCCCGCGGTCGCTGCGGGCGGAGTAGCGCAGGACCAACGTCATCGAAGCGGCTCCTGCTGTGACGGCGAATCGCCCGCGGCCAAGAACTTCATGACCGCAGCTCGATCACCGTCTTGCCGATGCGGACAGGCACCCCGAGGGGAACCCTGGTGGGTCCGGTGACCTTAGCCCGATCGAGATAGGTGCCGTTTGTCGACCCGAGATCCTCGACGTACCACTCCTCTCCCTGCAGGGCGATGCGGGCGTGTCGCGTCGAGGCGTAGTCGTCGTCGAGGACGAGCGTGGAGTCGTCCGCCCGTCCGATGAGGATCGGCCGCGCGTCCAGCGTCACCCGGGTGCCGGCCAGCGCACCGGCGGTGACGAGCAGCTGGCGTGCCGTGCGGCTACCTCCGCCACGGCGCGGCGCCCCCCGCCCACCGGACACGATCGCCCGCAGACCGGACGCCGCGTAGAGGTCAGATCGGACCACCCGCAGGGCGACCAACACGAACAGCCAGAGCAGGGCGAGGAAGCCCGCCCTGGTCAGCTGCAGCACCAACTCCGGCACTACCGGCGAACTCCTTGTCTCGTGGGTGTCCGGGCCCTTACTGGGTGCGGTAGACGAGGCTCGAGTGGCCGACCCGGATGACATCACCGTCGTTGAGGGGCGTGCTCTGCACCGGGTTGCCGTTGACGGTGGTGCCGTTGGTGGACCCCAGATCCGACAGGTTGGCCGTCTGGCCGTCCCAGCTGATCTCCAGGTGCCGGCGGGAGACGCCGGTGTCGGGCAGCCGGAACGCCGAGTCCTGGCCGCGGCCGATCACGTGGCTGCCCTGGGTGAGCTCGTAGGTCCGGCCCGAGCCGTCGTCCAGGCTCAGCGAGGCGGTGACGCCCTGCGGGTAGCCGCCGTAGCCGCCGCCCTGCTGGTATCCCTGCTGGTCGTAGCCGCCGTCGTAGCCCTGCTCGTAGGGCTGCTGGTAGCCGCCCTGCTGGTAGCCCGGCTGCTGGTACCCGGGCTGCTGGTAGCCGCCCTGCTGGTAGCCCTGGTCGTACCCGGGCTGGCCCTGCTGCGGGTAGCCGCCCTGCTGGTAGCCCTGGTCGTACCCGGGCTGGCCCTGCTGCGGGTAGCCCTGCTCGTACCCGGGCTGCCCCTGCTGCGGGTAGCCGCCCGGCTGCTGGGGGTAACCGCCCGGCTGCTGGCCGTAGCCCGGCTGCTCGGGGTAGCCCTGCTGACCGCCCTGCTGGGGGTGGCCGCCCTGGGGCGGGTAGCCGCCCGGCTGCTGGGGGTAGCCGCCCTGCGGGGGCTGGTCCGCTGCCTGCTGGTACCCCCCCTGCTGCTGGTCGTAGGCGGGCGGGGCGTACGTCTGCTGCCCGTATCCGCCGGGGGCACCACGGTCGTAGCCGTACTGCCCGTTCTCCTCGGGGTGGCCCGGTTGCTGGCTCATGGGTGCTTCTCCTGCGTCGCGTGCTCGGATGGCGTCCCGGCGGGAAGCGTCGGGATCCACGGACGAGCGGGTGCGGAACTGTCCCGTGTGCAGCGCGTCGGAGCGCTCCAGGAAGACTACGACCTCGCCGAAGGTGTCCCATCCCTGGTCGGCGAGTTGTTCGGTGACAGAGCCAGACAGCGACTCCACGATCTGCTCCCTGTCACCGGCCATGCGTCCGAGATCGGACGGGCTGAGCAGCACCGTGAACCGGTTGGGCACCAGACGGCGACCTCCCGGGAGCTGCTCGATGTGGTCCTCGGCTTCCCTCAGCAGTGCCTGCACGACTTCCTGGGGAACGACACTGCCACCGAAAACCCGCGCGAAAGCGTCGCCCACCATCCCCTGGAGTCGGCGCTCGAACCTGTCCACGCGGCCCAACCGATCTTCCTCCGTACGCATCGGCGTGTTGCTGACAGCGACGATCGTATCTGTGCTACCCCGGAGCGCGACGTCCCCCGGGCGGGGGCCCGGATACGGTCGTTCGGGGTCGTGCTAACTTTCCTCCCGTCAGGGCGAGTGGCGGAATGGCAGACGCGCACGGTTCAGGTCCGTGTGTCCGAAAGGACGTGAGGGTTCAACTCCCTCCTCGCCCACCATCCTTCTTCACGGCAACCTTCTTCGCAGCATCTTTCGAGATCGCAGCATCTTTCGAGATCGCAGGTCGGTCCGGGTGGTCGGCCAGCACCAGCAGGTCCACGTCTCCCACGCGTTCCCTCTCGTAGCGGGCGTGTGCCCGTAGCGTCCACTGTGCATCGTCGGGCAGGTTCCGCGCCAGTGCGGCGGGACCCATCCTCAGGTGCACGACCAGCTCGGCCGGCAGGCCGCGGCCCAGCAGCAGGGCTCCGTGCAGCAGCACCACACCGCCCTCGGGGAGCTCGACGTACCCGTCACGGAAGGCGCGGTCGGCGGCCGCGTCCCAGAGCCGGGGAAGGACCCGCCCGGACGCGGCGCGGTCCAGCACCTCGCGGCGGAGGCCGGACACGTCGAGCCAGCCGTCGACGAGCTCGTCCGGGTCCTCGCGCCCGTACTCGAGCCGGACGGACGCGGGCCGCAGGAAGTCGCCCGCGTCGACGACGACAGCCGCGCGCCCGCGCGCCCGCAGCAGGGTGGCCGTCCGCTCGGCGAGGATCCCGGGCCGCGTGGGCGACGCCCCGTCGAGGATGACGCGGACGAGGCCGGCGCGGCCGAGGACGAGCGCGGCGACCTCGTCGACGAGCAGCTCGGGACTGACCGGAGAGACCTGCACCGGGTCGAGTGTGCCCCGGCCCGCGCGCCGCAGCAGGGTGACAACGCCACGACTGGACCGCAGCAGTGTCACCGTGCCGCGGTCCGGCTGCTGCCTACTGGCGGTAGCCCTCCACCGTCCCGGCGCTGCGTTCCTGCGCCGTGTCCGGGTCGTAGCCGGCGTTGCGGCGGGCTGCGCGCTGGCGCAGCAGGTCCCAGTACCGGTCGAGCTGCACGCCGAGCTCCTCCATCCGCGCCTTCTCGGCGTCCGACAGGCCCTGGCCGACGTGCGCGCGTTCCAGCGTGTGCTCCTCGTCGACCAGCTCGTTGATCCGCTCGTGCAGTTGCGCGTCGTCCATCGGTTCTCCTTTTGAGACAGGTGCTGCCGGTCCGGGACAGATCTACCCGACACTGGCCAGCATGGCACCGGAGCGTTCCACCGGTTCCTCGATCACGCGGGCCCTGCGGGTGGTCGAGGCGGTGGCGGCCGCCGGTGACGGGGTCACGGCCAAGGCGATCGCGCGCCGGCTCGGGTGCCCGTTGCCCACCGTGTACCGGGCGCTGGGCACCCTCGTCGAGGAGGGTTACCTCGTCCGGCTGCACGACGTGCGCGGCTACGGCCTCGGCTACCGCGTGGCGGAGCTGCACCGCAGCCTCACCGAGCAGGTGCGCCCCCCGTCGACCGTGCGGACGGTGCTGCGCGAGCTGCACACCGGTGCGGGAGCGGCCGCGCACCTGATGGTGTTCCGCGACATCGAGCTCGTCGTGGCCCACGTCGACGACTGCGTGGAGCACCCCCGCCCCGAGGGGCTGCGCGTCGGTGAGCCCACGGCGGCACACGCCACGGCGGCGGGCAAGGTGATGCTGGCCGGCTTGAAGCCGTCGCGGCTCTCGGAGCTGCTCGCGCGCACCGGCCTGCCCCGCATGGGCCCGCACACCGTCGACGACCGCCGCGCGCTGGACCGCGAGCTGATGCGGATCCGGTCCGACGGCGCGGCCGTGGAGGTGGAGGAGTTCGAGCCCGGCGTGGCGGGCGTCGCCGCTCCGGTGCACGGGGCGGACGGCGAGGTGAGCGGTGCGCTCGGCGTCTCCGTGACGCGCGCGGAGTTCGCCGAACGCCGCTGGCAGCTCGAACGCGCGGTCCGCACCGCGGCCGACCGCGCGAGCCTGCTCCGCGACGCCGACTGGCGCCCGGCGGCCGCCCGCTCGTAGCCCCCGTCCCCACCCGCGAGTCGGTACGTCCCCGTGCGCGAGTCGGCACGTCCCCGGCGCGAGTCGGCAGGTTCCCGTGCGCGGGTCGGCACGGATTCGGCGCGAGTCCGCGGATTAGGTGGGGTCAGGCGCGCAGCGCGGCGTAGCCGTCGAGCAGGCGCAGCGTGGCGTCGATCTCCCCGTCGACCTCGGGGTCGGGCAGCTCGAACAGCACGCGGTCGACGCCCGCCTCGGCGTAGGACGCCACGGCGTCCGGCTTCGGGGCCGCCCCGTAGACCGTGACGGTCGTCGGACGGTCGGCGCGGCTCCGCAGTTCGCCGATCCGCGCCGCGAACTCGTCGAGACCGTCCAGCGGCACCCGCAGGGGGATCCAGCCGTCGCCGTACTCCACGACGCGGTCGAGCACCGTCGGCCCGTCGCCCCCGATCAGGATCGGCGGCGTGCGCACCGGCTTCGGCCACGACCAGAGGGGGTCGAAGTCCACGAACTCGCCGTGGAACTCCGGCTCGTCCGACGCCCAGATCGCCTGCATGGCCAGCACGTGCTCGCGCATCCGGGCCGTCCGGCGGGCCGGGTCGACGCCGTGGTCGGCCATCTCCTCGCGGTTCCAGCCGGGGCCGACGCCGAGCTCGAACCGTCCCCCCGAGATCCGGTCGACGCTCGCGACCGTCTTGGCCAACGTGATCGGATCGTGCTGCGCCACCAGCGACACCGCCGGGCCGAGCGCGATCCTCCTCGTCACCGCGGCCATGGCGGCGAGCGCGGTGAACGGGTCGTAGGTGTGGGAGTAGCGACGCGGGAGCTCGGCGCCGCCGGGCCATGGCGACTCGCGGCTGGTCGGGATGTGGGTGTGCTCGGTGACGAAGAGCGCGTCCAGGCCGCGCTCCTCGACGGCGAGCGCGAGCGCCACCGGGTCGATGGTGTAGTCGGTCAGGAAGGTCACGACGCCGTACTCCACGCGCAGAGCCTGCCACGGCGATAGGTTGCCAGCCATGCCCGATCAATCGATGCGACGCACCGAGCCGCCGTTCCGCGCCGACCACGTCGGGAGCCTGCTGCGCCCCGCCGCCCTCCTCGACGCCCGCGCCGGCTTCGCCGCCGGCACCCTCGACGCCGACGGACTGCACACGGCCGAGGACGCCGCGATCCGCGACGCGGTGGCGCTGCAGGAGGAGGTCGGCCTGCAGGCGGCAACCGACGGCGAGTTCCGCCGCACGTCGTGGCACATGGACTTCATCTACCAGCTCGGCGGCATCACGAAGACCGACGAGCAGCTCCGCGTCCGGATGGCCAACGCCACCGGTGAGACCGCGTTCACCACGGCCGGGATGGCGGTGACCGGGAAGGTCCGGCTGGAGCACCCGATCTTCGCCGAGGACTACCTCTTCTTGGGTTCGCAGGTGACCACGGCCGTGCCGAAGCTGACGATCCCGTCGCCGAGCATGGTCCACTACCGGGCCGGCACGGCGGCGATCGACCGCACCGTGTACCCGGACCTCGAGGGGTTCTGGAGCGACCTCTCGGTCGCCTACGCCGACGAGGTGCAGGCGCTCGCCGGCCTCGGCTGCCGCTACCTGCAGCTCGACGACACCTCGCTGGCCTACCTCAACGACCCCGCGCAGCGGGCGCAGATGGCCGCGCGCGGCGAGGACGCCGAGCACCAGCACCTGCGCTACATCCGCCAGATCAACGCCGCGATCGCGGACCGCCCGGCCGACATGAAGGTCACCACGCACATGTGCCGCGGCAACTACCGCTCGTCGTGGGCGGCCGAGGGCGGCTACGACCACGTCGCCGAGGCCCTGTTCGGGGAGCTGGCCGTCGACGGCTTCTTCTGCGAGTTCGACGACGAGCGCTCCGGTGGCTTCGAGCCGCTGCGCTTCGTTCCGCCGGGTAAGCAGGTCGTGCTGGGGCTGGTCACGACCAAGAGCGGGGTCATGGAGGACGCGGACGCACTCAAGCGCCGCATCGACGAGGCCGCCAGGTACGTGCCGCTCGACCAGCTCTGCCTCTCCCCGCAGTGCGGCTTCTCCTCGACGGTGGAGGGCAACGCACTGACCCAGGACGAGCAGCGCGCGAAGCTGGCCCTGATCGTGGAGGTCGCGGCGGACGTATGGCGCTGATCACGGCGAGCGAGTGGTCGGTCGATCTTCGGGCGCGGCCGTCCGCTCGTGATCGGCGTCGGTAGCCTCACGGGGTGAGCGACGAGGGTCCGGACGGGTGGGGGGCTCCGCTGCACGCGCGGGTGCTGGACGCGGCCGGGGTGGGTTCTGCCACCACGGTGCTCGACCTGGGTTGCGGGCCGGGGCTGTTCGCGCGGGCCGCAGCCGAGCGGGGCGCGCTCGTCACCGGCATCGACGTCGACCGCTCGGTGGTGGCGGCAGCGGCCAGGGCCGTGCCGTCCGGCACGTTCCTCGTGGGCGACGCGCACGAGCCCCCGCCCGGCCCGTTCGACGTCGTGGCGGCCGTGCAGCTGCTCACCCACGTCGCCGACCCCCTCGCCGTGCTGCGCGCCGCGGGCGCGGTGGGGGACACGGTGGTGGTGACGGTGTGGGGCCGCGAGGAGGAGTGCGACGTCCGGGCGTTCGGCGAGGCGCTGGCGCCCTGGCTGCCGCCGCGCGGCCGCGTTCCCGGCCCGCCCCCGCCGACCGACCCCGACCGCCTGCGGACGCTCGCCGGCGCGGCAGGCCTCGCCGTTGTGAGCCTGGACGAGGTGGTCTGCCCGTTCACCTACGTCGACTCCGACGAGCTGATCGCCCCCCTGATGGGCACGGGCATGGGCCGGCAGGCGATGAACAGGGGCGGCCCCGTGGCGGTGCGGGCCGCGGTGCTGGAGCGCCTGCAGGGCAACAGGACCACCGACGGTGCGTACGTGCTGAGCAACCTGTTCCGGGTACTGGTCGCCCGCCCGGCTGCGGGGCCGCCCGCGGTCGGGCGCGGCTCGCGTTGCCGGGGCAACGCTATCCGCGCACGGGTGGGCGGCGGCTACGTCGCTGTAGCCGCGTACCGCTTCTCCAGCAGGCTCTTGCAGAACTCGCCGTTCGTCTCGATCCCGACGCGCTGCAGCCGGGCGCGACGCAGGTGCAGGGGCACCTGGGCCGCCGTGATGCGGGTGCCCTCGGCGTCGATGAGCAGCGGCGCACCGTCGTCGTGGGCGAGCCCGAGCGCCGCCCGGCGCTCCCGCATCCGGACCAGGTCCGGCGACGGGGGCACCGCGCCCAGGTTCATGTCCGACAGCTCGTCCGGTCCGGCGCCGGCGTCGACCAGCGGCCGGGCGACCCGGTCCTGGCCGGCCAGCGCCGCCTTGCGGAAGAACTGCAGCCGCAGCTCGTCCAGCTCGTTGACGGCCTCGCCCTGGTCCGAGCCCTCGAACGAACGGACGAACCCGACCTGCGCCGCCACCCCACCGTTGATCTCGGCGGAGGCGTGGTGATCGGCCAGCGTGACGTCCGCGCGCGTCACCCCCACGACCGCCGACACCGCGTCGTAGGCGTCGGCGACCATCAGGAACGAGAAGTTCGGCGCGCAGAAGAACGTGGGCAGCCGCAGACCGACGGTGGCCACTACCCCGCCGTCGTCGTCTGGGGGGGAGACGGTGCACGACTCGACGAAGTCGAGCCCCGTGATGGGCTCGTCCAGCTCCGGGTCGAGCACCGTCCCCAAGGCCGCCCACACCGCGTCCCGAAGCTCGGAACCGGGTGGGACCGCTCTCACAATGTCGCCTCCGCTGAGGCGCGTGCGTCGGCGATCAACAATGTCGCCTCCGCTGAGGCGCGTGCGTCGGCGATCACGCCATGGCCCCCGCGGGTGCGTCGAGCTGGCACTCCGCCGGAACCTCGATGTCGTAGAGCCGCGCGGCGTTGAGCCCGAGGATCTTCTTCTTGGTGGCCGTGGTGAGCTTGCTGTAGTCGGTGAACGCGTCGTCGTCGGGCATCTGCCAGTCGACGAAGCCCTCGACCTGCCACTTCGGCACCCAGATGTTGTAGTCACCGCCGAAGGTCATCTTGTCCTCGCCGACCCAGAACAGCAGCTCGCCCATGACCTTGGCGAAGAACTTCGGACGGGCGTGCATGAGGCCGCCGATCACCACGGACAGGCCCGCGTAGACGTTGGGCTCCTGCACCGCCATGAAGCAGAAGTCCTCGATACGCGGGATGGCCGCGTGCTCGATGATGAAGTTCAGGTCCTGGTGGTCGGTCGCCGCGGCGTCGACGTCGACGACGCTGAAAGCGTCCTTGTCGAGCGGCCAGATCGTCGGGCCCTTGTGGGCGTGGATGTTCTTGATGCCCAGTTCCTGGCACTTCTCCAGGAACTTGTACGCCTCAGGCGAATCGAGGCGCCAGCCGCGGGAGCCCTCGTACC
Organism: Mycobacteriales bacterium; assembly: GCA_038320445.1. Lineage (GTDB taxonomy): Bacteria > Actinomycetota > Actinomycetes > Mycobacteriales > Pseudonocardiaceae > Pseudonocardia. Next base: position 8,365 of record JBBQEF010000089.1, on the reverse strand, counting down.
ACTCCGCCGTGTAGACCTTGACGCCCTTGAGGTTGAACTTCTTGGCGTCCTCCTCGAGCTTCTTCAGGCCGGCCTCCCCCTCGCGCGGGTCGAAGCGCCCGTTGACGATCAGCCGGTCGCCCCACTTCTCGAGCAGCTTGGAGTTCTGGTCGATCGTGTTGAAGCCGTTCGTGTACCAGTCGTAGAGGTACGTCGACTGGAAGATGGCGACGTCGACGTGGCCCTCTTCGAACATGTCGCGCTCGAAGTCCTCGGGCGTGACCTTGAGGTACTTCTCGTAGTCCCAGTGGGTCTCGGGCGGGCCGAGCTGGTGGTAGCCGTAGAAGCAGTCGATCCAGCCCTTCGCGAACTCCTCGCGGCCCGGCTTCCAGTTCTCCCGGCTGGCGTCCCAGAAGTGGGAGTGGGAGTCGACTACGAAGTACTTCTCGCCGTCTTTCTCGTACATGTGGTGGGACTCCTTTGTCAGGGAACCAGGATTGCTCGGCCGCGGACCCGGCCGGCATCGAGATCGTGGAGGGCGTCGAGCGCCGCATCGAGCGGGTACTGCTTGGTGTGCAGCGTGACCTTCCCGGCCTGGGCCAGGACCATCAGCTCGGAGAGGTCGGCGTAGGTGCCGACGATGTTGCCGATGACGTTCTTCTCGCCGCCGACGAAGTCGAGCGTCGGGGCCTTGAACTCGCCGCCGTAGCCGAGGATGTACTGCGATCCGGCCGGAGCGGTCATCTGCCAGGCGTCGAGCTCGGCGCCCTGCTCGGCGACGAAGTCGAACACGACGTCACCACCCAGCCCGTTAGTGAGCTCCTTGACGGCCTCGACCTGGTTGCCATCGGCCAGCACCGTCTCGTCGGCACCGATCTGCTTGGCCAGCGCGAGAGCGTCGGGGTTGCGGTCGACGACGACGATGCGCGTGCCGGTGATCGCCGCGAGCGTCTGGATCGCGATGTGGCCCAGGCCGCCGGCGCCCTGCACGACGGCGGTCGTGCCGGGGTAGAGGTTGGGCACGGCCTTGCGCACGGCGTGGTAGGCGGTGATGCCCGCATCGGCGAGCGCGGCGACGTCGGCCGGGTTGGTGCTCGGGTCGAGCTTGATGCAGGCCCGCGCGGTGGTGCGCAGGTACTCCGCCATGCCGCCGTCGTTGCTGGACAGGCCGGGGAAGAAGGCCGCTTCGCACTGCATGTCCCGACCTCGCCGGCAGGCCAGGCAGAGGCCACAGGACGGCTGCGGGTGCAGGATCACGGTGTCACCGACGGCGACGTTGGTGACGCCCTCGCCGATCTCGTGCACCCAGCCCGCGTTCTCGTGGCCGATGACGTAGGGCAGCTCGGGGGCCATCGCCTCGGCCCAGTCGCCGTTGATGATGTGGAGATCGGTGCGGCAGACGCCGGCACCACCGACCTTGATGATCACGTCGAGGGGGCCCGCGAGCTTCGGCTCCGGGATGTCGTCGATCTTCGGATCTTCGTGGTAAGCGTGCACCCGGACGGCTTTCACCGACATACCTCCTACGACCTCGGTGTCTGCGGTCGATTCCAGTGCGAGGTGCTGTCGCTCACAACCGCCTCGATTCCGCGGAATGAGAAAAGGGATGGGTTCGCGGAACCGTGCGGTCAGGCTCAACGCTGTGAGCTGCGCAAACGGAATCTACTGATCATGGGTCCGGCAGGCCGCGTCTCAGTTGGAGACAACTTCACTCGGGTCTACTCGCGAGTAGACTGCTGGCGGTGACGGACACCAGCTGGGTCGCGGCGGCGATGGCGCAGACCGTGCCGTGGGTGCAGGCCGCCGGCATCACGTTCGGGGACGTCTCCGCGGAGCGCGTCGAGTGCCACCTGCCGGACGACCCCGCGCTCCACAACCACGTGGGCGGACCCCACGCGGCCATGATCTTCGGGCTGGGGGAGACCGCATCGGGGGCCGTCGGGCTGGCGGCGTTCTCGTCGGCGATGGACCGCGCGACGCCGCTCGTCGTCCGCTCCGACATCGCCTACCTCAGGCTGGCGCGCGGCCCGATCACGGCCGTCGCGGTGCTCGACCGGCCCGCCGCCGAGGTCCTCGCCGAGCTCGATGCGGGCACCCGCCCGGAGTTCACCGTCACGGTGGCGATCGCCGACGCGGACGGTCGCGAGACCAGCCGGATGACGGTCGTGTGGACGCTGCGCCCGAACAGGTAGGCCGATAGCGTCGCCCCGTGCATGTGGTGATCGCAGGAGGACACGGGAAGATCGCGTTGCAGCTGGCCGCGCTGCTGGCCGGGCGGGGTGACACCGTCGCGTCGGTGGTGCGCAACCCCGACCACCGGGCCGACGTCGAGACGGCCGGGGCCGCCGTGGTGGTGCTCGACCTCGAGTCGGCGACGGTCGGGAACCTGGCCACCCACCTGAAGGGCGCCGACGCCGTCGTGTTCGCCGCCGGTGCGGGCCCGGCCGGCGGGGCCGAGCGCAAGGATACCGTGGACCGGGGCGCCGCCGTGCTGCTCGCCGACGCCGCGGCCCAGGCCGGGGTGGCGCGGTACCTGCTGGTGTCCTCCACCGGCGTCGACGCGCCGCCCGCGCCCGGCACCGACGACGTGTGGGCCGCCTACCTGCGGGCGAAGAAGGCGGCCGAGGACGCGGTCCGCGCCACGGGCCTCGCCTGGACGATCCTGCGGCCCGGCCGGCTGACCGACGACCCGGCGACGGGCCGGGTGCTCCTCGCACCTCCGCCCGTGGAACGGGCCGACGTCACGCGCGCCGACACCGCAGCCGTGCTCGTGGCCCTGCTGGACGCGCCCGGCACCGCCGGCCGGGTGCTGGAGCTGCGGGGCGGGGACGTGGCCGTCGCCGACGCCGTGCGGGCGGTCTCGGCGTGAGCGAGTTCGACGTGATCGTGATCGGCGCCGGGGCCGTGGGCGAGAACGCCGCCGACTACGCGGCGCGGTCCGGGCTGTCGGTGGCGCTGGTCGAGGCCGAGCTCGTCGGCGGCGAGTGCTCGTACTGGGCGTGCATGCCGTCCAAGGCACTGCTGCGCACCGGGCACGCCGCAGCCGCGCTGCGGCGCCTCCCCGGCACGACGGCCGGGTTCGACCCCGCGGCCGTGCTCGCGCGCCGCGACTCCTTCACCCACGACTGGGACGACACCGGCCAGGTGGAGTGGGCCGAGGGAGCCGGGCTGACGGTGCTGCGCGGGCACGCCCGGATCACCGGCGAGCGGACGATCGCGCTCGACGGCGGCGAGACCCTCACCGCGCGGCAGGCGGTGGTGGTGTGCACCGGCAGCACGCCGGTCGTCCCGCCGGTACCGGGCCTGGACTCCGTCCGGACCTGGGGTTCGCGCGAGGCGACCTCCACGAAGGAGATCCCGCCTCGCCTGGGGGTGCTCGGCGGTGGGGTGATCGGGTGCGAGCTCGCGCAGGCGTTCCGGCGGCTCGGGTCCGACGTCGTGCTGCTGCAGCAGGGCGGGCGCCTGCTGCCGTCGATGGAGGAGTTCGCGGGGGAGCGGGTGGCCGCGGCGCTGCGCGCGGAGGGCGTGGACCTGCGGCTGGACGCGACCCTCGACTCCGTCGCCGCCGACGGCGACGGGATCGCCCTGCACGCCGGAGGCTCGACGATCGTCGTGGACGAGCTGCTCGTCGCCACCGGGCGGCGGCCGCGCACCGCGGACGTCGGCCTCGACACCGTCGGCCTGCAGCCGGGAAAGCCGCTCGACGTGGACGACTCCGGGCTGGTCACGGGCGTGGCCGGGCAGTGGCTCTACGCAGCGGGCGACGTCACCGGGCGGGCTCCGCTGACCCACCAGGGCAAGTACGACGCCCGGATCGCCGGTGCCGCGATCGGCGCGCGGGCGGCCGGTGCGCCTGTCGACACGAGCAGGTGGGGCGAGCACTCCGCCACCGCCGACCACGTCGCCGTGCCGCAGGTGGTGTTCACCGACCCCGAGGTCGCGGCCGTCGGGCGTACGGCGGCGCAGGCCCGTTCCGCCGGCGTCGACGTGCGGATCGTGGACCTGCCGATCGCGGTCGGCGGCTCGGCACTGCAGGCGGACGGCTACGACGGCTTCGCCCGGCTCGTGGTGGACGAGGGCCGCGGCGTGCTGGCGGGCGTCACGTTCGTCGGGCAGGACGTGGCCGAGATGCTGCACGCGGCGACGGTCGCCGTCGTCGGCGAGGTGCCGCTGAGCCGGCTGTGGCACGCGGTCCCCGCCTACCCGACGATGAGTGAGGTCTGGCTGCGGCTGCTGGAGGCCTACAGGACCCCTCCGTCCTGAGCGCCGCCGACGGCGGCAACGAGCCCGCGCGATGCCCTGGGCGCGGCGGGTTCTAGCCCGACTGCGTCAGGGCCGCGGCCAGGCCCAGTGTCACGGCCATCAGGCTGACCTCCGCTCCTGCCCAGCGCAGGACGGGGGTGCGGCCCGTCATCAGGCGTTGCCTGGCCAGCCAGCCCAGACCGCCGAGGCCCGCGATGCAGACGGTCTTGGCGACGATCAGCCAGCCGTAGCCGGTGGTGACCAGCGCCGTCCAGGACTGCAGCCGCAGCGCCGCGTTGGCCACGCCCGTGATCCCGACCGCGAACACGCACGCCCCCGCCATCCGGGAGAACCGCGGCACGGCCACGTCGAGCATCTCCCGCCGCCGCACGAGCAACAGCAGCGCGCCGAGCCCACCCACCCACAGCGACGCCGCCCCGACGTGCAGCGCCACGGTGATCACGGCGAGCTCGTGATCGGATTCCGTGCCCGCGTGGCCGGTGACGGTGGGCGTCAGCAGCCCGAGCAACGCCAGCACCAGCGGGATCCGCAGCTGGACGCTCTCCCGGCCGCGCAGGCGCAGCACCGCGCAGAGGAGGACGCCTGCCGTGCACCCCGCGGTCAGTACGAGCCCCCGACCCGCGGCGAAACCCGTGACGAACTCCGCGAGCTGCGCGCCGCCGACGGCCGACACCGGGCTGCCGTACGCCTCGGCGGTGCGGAAGGCGATGCCGATCAGCGTGAGACCCAGCCAGAGCCCCGCGACCAGAACGAGCGCGCGGTCGACGGTGTGGGTGAGGCGCGTGAGCTCCCGCGCGCCCGGGCCGGGGCCGAGCGGGAGCAGCACCCCGAGGAGCGTCACGCCCACGCAGGCCACCCCGGCTGCGTCCATCCCGGCGCGGGTGACGGTGGCGCCGATCAGCACCGGTAGCGACGCGGCGGCGAGGCCGCCCGCCAGCAGCGCCGCGACGCAACCCGCCCCGACCGCGATCCCACCCCACAGCGCGGGCGCCCAGCGGTCGGTCGGGCTCGCGGTCGGTCGGCTCATCGCGGGGGAACGTCCTGGCCGGGTGGCGCGGCCGTGATCGGGACGGCCGACACCGGGCCGGCCATCAGGACCGGCCCAGCCGCAGTGCGGCGCCGACGCCGATCAGGAGCACCACCACCGCCCCGGCGATCCACGGCCACACCGGCGCGTCCCCGCCGCCGGCCGGCGCCGCGGCCGGCGTGCCGGCGGTGGACCCGCTCGGTGGGGCGGCCGCGCCCGAGCCGGTCCCGGCCGTGGTCAGCGTGAACGGGACGCTCCCCGAGACCGGGTGCCCGTCGGCCGAGACCACGCGGTACCCGATCTGGTAGGCCCCGGCCGGGCCGAGCGGCAGCAGCCCGACGCTGACGGTGTCGTCGACCTCGGAGATCTCCCCGCTGTGGTAGTCGCCACCGTCCGGCCCGATCACCGTGATCACGGTGAAGCCGGGCTGGACGGGCTCGTCGAACGTCAGCGACACCTTCTGCGGCGCGGCGGCGAGGCTGGAGCCGGACGCCGGGTCGCTGCTCTCCAGCCGGCTGTGCGCCCACGCAGGTGTGGTGCCGAGCAGCAGGGCGAGCCCGGTGAGCAGCAGCACCATCACACCGCGCCGCATCAGCTGTCCTTGCCCACGCGGCGGGTGCGCAGCACGGCGCCGCCCCCGACGCCCAGGCCCAGCGCGCCGACGAGCAGCCCGGCGCCGCCGAGCCAGCGCGCGGTGGTGTCGGGTGCCGCAGCCTCCGGGGCGGCCGTTGCGGAGGCCGCCGCCATGCCGTGCGCGCCGGTGCCGCCGGCCGCCGGGGTGAGCGTGACGCTCGGGACCGGGTGTTCGGGCTCGGAGCCGTCGGCGTTCGGGGGCTGGTTCCAGTCGACGACCGTGCCGTTGTCGTAGGTCTGCTTCGCCGGGAAGCTGATCTCGGGGACGTCGGGCAGCGGGCCGAGCGACACCGGGAAGTCCAGGTACTGCCCCGGCGCGATCTTCGTGCCCGCGGCGGCGGTCCAGGTGACCGACCCGATGGTCGTGGTGATCGTCCGGCCGTCGTCCTGCACGGGCGGGTTGAGCGCGACCGTCGTGGTGGTGGCCGTCCAGCCCGCGATCGGGGTGGTGCGCACCGAGCTGATCGGGTGATCGGCGGGCAGCGTGACCGTCATCGCGGTGGTGCTTGCGATGTCGTCCTCGTCGGGGACGCGGAACGTGATCACTGCGTAGCCGCCCTGCTGGGCGGTGGTGGGCTGGGCGGTGACGTGCGCGAAGGCCGGTGCGGCGCCGACGAGCGCGACGATGGCGGCGGCGCTGACGACAGTGCCGATGCGCAACGCGGCGCGTCGGGGAGAGCGGGACATGGTTTCTCCGATGGGGAGCCCGCGGGACGCGGGTACGGGTGTGGGTGCGTGGTGTTCAGCACCCCACCGGAGGCCCGCGCCGGGCGTGCGCGCCGAGCAGGACCCGCGCCAACCGTGCGGGCAGGCCGGGGCCGGGGACGGCGAGCATCGGGAGCGGTCGATCGGCCGGGAGCGCCGCGGGCCGGCGCGGGAGGACCCGGCGCAGCGCCCGCGCCATCGCGACGACCGCGGCATCGGCGTACCGCAGCCCGACGGCGGAGAGCACGGTGACGACGGCGTGCATCAGCAGCATCGACGGGCCGCCGGGCATCCCGGCCCCGCCGTTCTGCGCCGGGTGCAGCAGCACCATCAGGCAGTGCAGCGTCAGCTGCCCGGCGCCGAGCACCGCGACCGTGCCGAGCGGCCCGCGGCTGCGCTCGGCCAGCGACACGAACACCCCGGCCAGCAGCGGCAGCAGCACCACCAGCAGGCCGAGATCGCCGAGGGTGCCGCCGCCCGCGAGGTGCCCGACGGCGGTGAGCAGGCCGCTGAACACGGCCAGGGCGGTGCCCCGGAACCTGCGCTCGGCCGCTCTCATGGTTTCGACGGTAGCGGCAGGGTCCGACAATCCCCGTTCGGACTACGCCGTGACGCCCAGGTGGCCCAGCAGCGCCAGCTCGATGACGTCGAGCTCGCCGCTGATCGCCCTGAACGCGGTCCGGCGCCGGGCCGAGGGCATCTGCTCGGCCGCGCGCACCGCCAGTGCGAGGTCGGCCAGCCGGGGCTTCGTCTCGACGGCGAACACCGTCGCGGCCTCGGTGGCGTGCACCTGGTCGCCGTTCTCGAGCTGTGTCAGTTCCTCGGCGAGGTGGGACAGCCGGGCGTGCAGCGCGCCGCCCGGCCCGCTGAACGCGGCGAGCTGGTCGGTGGAGACGCCGAGGCGGGCGGCGCGGTGGGCGTCCCAGCGGCCGCGGGCGGTCGTCGCGGCGGCGAGCGCGTACGGGGCGAGCAGCGGCACGACCGTGGTCCCCACCCCGATCAGGCGCTTGGCCTGCGCGGCCGACAGCAGGGTGCGCCCAGCGGGCGCCGGGACCTCGGTGACGCCGGCCTTGCGGGCCTTCTTCGCAGCCTTCTTCTCCGATGACGCGGCGCTCTTCTCGGCCTTCTTCAGCGCCTTCACCGCCGTCCGGCCTGCGGCCTTGGTGGAGTCCATCGCCGAGCCGGACCGTCGCCGGAACTCCATCCCCACACCCTTCGTCGACTGCGTTCTGCGCAGCTTAGGGCCCGGACGCGCACGCGGCAGCCGTCAAGGTTGTCGGTGCCGGTCATTACCCTCATGTGCGTGACGGCGACCGAGAACACCCACCCCGCCACCGGAACGCGCCCGGTGTCGCTCGACGCCGCCGATCTCACGCTCTGCCGGCGCCGCATCCATCTCGACCACGATCCGCTGGCGGCGGCGCAGCCGCGCGCGCTGCCCGATCCGGCGCTGGAGCAGCGCCGCACCGATGCCGTCGAGCACCGCGTCCGGGTCGGGGAGCTGCTGGCCGATGCCGTGGGTCCCGGCTGGGTGGCGGTCCCGCGGGACCAGCCCGTCGCGGCCCGCGCCGCCGAGACGGCCGTGGCGGTCGCCACCGGGGCGCCGCTGATCTGGGGGGCGGTGCTGCCCGATCCCGGGGGCTCCGGGCGGCGCGGGGGGGCGGAGCTGCTGGTCCGCCTGCCTGCGGGCGGGTACGTCCCGGTCATCGTGGTCCGCCACCGCGTCACCGATCCCGGCGAGGGCGCGGTCACCTCGCC
>JBBQEF010000088.1:0-17383 GCA_038320445.1 Mycobacteriales bacterium | reverse complement strand
GATCGCCGCCGGGACGCCCGACGGATCGGTGCCGCCACCCTGCGCGAGGTCCGGCTTGCCGCCGCCGCGCCCGCCGACAGCCGCGGCGAAGGACGGCACCAGCGTGCCCGCGGCCAGCCCGGCGTCACGCGCGGAGGAGGTGGTGGCGACGACGAACGACAGCTTCCCGGCGTCGGTGGAGAACAGCGCCACCACTCCGGGCCGCGCTCCGAGCCGCCCGCGTACGTCGGAGGCCAGGGCGCGCAGGTCGTTGCCGCCGATGCCGTCCGGGACGGCGGCGGCGACGAGCGCGGTGCCGCCGATGTCCTCCGCCTCGTCGGCGAGCGCGCCCGCCGACGACAGCACCGCGCCGGCCCGCACCTTCTCCAGCTCCCGCTCGGCGATCCGCAGCCGCTCGACGACGCCGCCGATCCGCTCGGGCAGCTCCTCGGGTTTGGCCTTGAACTGCTCGGCGAGCTGGCTGACCAGCACGTGCTCCTTGGCCAGGAACCGGAAGGCGTCCAGCCCGACGAGCGCCTCCACGCGCCGCACCCCCGCCCCGATCGAGGCCTCCGACAGCAGCTTGACCAGCCCGAGCTGCCCGGACCGGTGCACGTGCGTGCCGCCGCACAGCTCGCGGGAGTAGTCGCCGATCTCGACGACCCGCACGCTGTCGCCGTACTTCTCCCCGAACAGGGCCATGGCCCCGATGCGGCGGGCCTCGTCCTGCGTGGTCACGAACGCGCGCACCTCGTGGTCGCCCGTCAGCACGTCGTTGATCTCGTCCTCGACGTCGGCGAGCACCGACGCGGGCACCGCACCGGCAGGCGAGGTGAAGTCGAACCGCAGCCGACCCGGCGCGTTGAGCGAACCGGCCTGCGCCGCGGAGTCGCCCAGCGCCCTGCGCATGCCCGCGTGCACGAGGTGCGTGGCGGAGTGGGCCCGGGAGACGGCCTGGCGGCGCGTGACGTCGACCTCGGCGTGGACGGGCGCGTCGATCGTGATCTCGCCGTCGGTGACCGTGCCGCGGTGCACGACCAGCCCGGTGACCGGCGACTGGACGTCGCCGACCTCGACGGTGAAGCCGTCCCCGCGGATCCAGCCCGTGTCGGCCTGCTGGCCGCCGCCCTCGGCGTAGAACGGGGTGCGGTCGAGCACGACCTCGACGGCCGTGCCCGCACCGGCGGCCGGCACGCCGACGCCGTCGACGATGAGGCCGACCACCCGCGACTCACCGGCCAGGTCGGTGTAGCCCAGGAACTCGGTGCCCCCGGCGGCGTCGAGGACGGCACGGTAGGCGGTGCCGTCGCTGTGGCCGGCCTTGTGCGCCTTCGCGTCGGCCTTGGCGCGGTCGCGCTGCTCGGCCATGAGCGTGCGGAAGCCCTGCTCGTCGACGGTCAGTCCGGCCTCGGAGGCCATCTCGAGTGTGAGGTCGATCGGGAAGCCGAACGTGTCGTGCAGCTTGAACGCCTGGTCGCCGGGCAGCTGGGTGCGCCCGCTCTCGCGAACGGTCGCCGCGGCGGTGTCGAAGATGCGCGAGCCCGCGGTCAGCGTCTGGAGGAAGGCCTCCTCCTCGTTGCGGATCACCGCGGCGATGCGCTCGAAGTCGTTCCGCAGCTCCGGGTAGGACGGCGCCATCGCATCGCGCACGACCTCGGCGAAGGAGTTCAGCACCGGCTCCTGCACGCCCAGCAGCCGCGCCGAGCGCACGATGCGGCGCAGCAGCCTGCGCAGCACGTAGCCGCGGCCCTCGTTGGACGGCGTCACCCCGTCCCCGATGATCATGACGCCGGAGCGGGCGTGGTCGGCGATCACCCGGAACCGGACGTCGTCCTGCACGGACGCGCCGTACCGGCGCCCGGAGAACTCCTCGGCGCGGGCGATCACCGGGCGCACGAGGTCGGTCTCGTAGACGTTCTCGACGTCCTGCAGGAGCGTCGCGACCCGCTCGACACCCATGCCGGTGTCGATGTTCTTCTTCGGCAGCGTGCCGATCGGCGGGTGCTCGTCCTTCGGGCTCAGCTCGCCGCGGACGTCCTGCATGAAGACCAGGTTCCAGATCTCCAGGTACCGGTCCTCGTCGGCCTCGGGCCCGCCGTCGCGGCCGTGCGCGGGGCCGCGGTCGAAGTAGATCTCCGAACAGGGCCCGCCGGGGCCGGGCACGCCCATGTCCCAGTAGTTGTCCTTGCCGCCCCGGCGCTGGATGCGGGACTCCGGGAGGTGCCTGCGCCAGAGGTCGAACGCCTCGTCGTCGTTTCTGTAGACCGTGGCCCACAGCCGCTCGGGGTCGATGCCGTAGCCGCTGCTGCCCGTCACGAGCTCCCAGGCGTGCTCGATGGCGCCGGCCTTGAAGTAGTCGCCGAAGGAGAAGTTGCCGGCCATCTGGAAGAACGTGTTGTGCCGGGTGGTGCGGCCGACCTCGTCGATGTCACCGGTGCGCACGCACTTCTGGATCGACGTGGCGCGCGGGTAGGGCGCGGGGGCGTCGCCGAGGAAGTACGGCTTGAACTGCACCATGCCGGCGTTGACGAACAGCAGCGTGGGGTCGTCGAGGATCAGCGACGCACTGGGCACGCGGGTGTGGCCCGCGCTCGTGAAGTGGTCGGTGAAGCGGCGGATGATCTCGTGGGTCTGCACGGGTGGACCTTCGGTGCTGGAGTGGCGGGGCGGCGGGACGGCAGGGACGGATCAGGCCCCTGCCCGGGGCGCTCGCGGGCGCGGGGAGGGGCGGTCGTCCGACAGCGCCTCCGACAGAGTGGGCACGGTGTCGCCGGTGCGGCGCTCGACGAGCGCGGTGAGCTCGTGCTCGCGCTCGACCATGCCGGCGCGCACCTCGGCCCCGAAGGCGCCCAGCCCGGCGCCGAGCTCGCGCAGGCCGTCGGCGAGGTTGGCGCCGATGCCGGCGGGGGTGAGGCTCTGCGCGGCGGCGCCGGCGCGGCGCGAGGCGTAGACACCCGCGGCCAGCCCGACCCCCAGCCAGAACAGCCGCTTCACGTCGTACCCCGGCGGCGGAGGCGGCCCGGGCGGGTGCGCAGCGAGTGCTGGCCGGCGTCCCGGCCCGCACGGCGGGCCCTGACGGCCTTGCTGACGCCGTAGGAGAGCGCGGCGGCGCGGACCAGCGGGCCGCCCATCGTCGCGGTGAACAGCGACGTCAGCACGGACACGTTGCTGGTGACGGTGCGGGCGCTGGAGGTGATGCTGTCGACGCGTTCGAGCTGCGTGTTGACCTGGTGCAGGGTGATCTGCGCGTCGTCGAGCAGCGGGGCGCTGCCCTCGTGGGCCTTGCGGATGGCGATGGTGGCCTCGTCGAGCGTGCGGCCGAGCTTGAACAGCGGCACGGCCAGCAGCAGCACCAGGACCACGAAGGCCCCGGCCGCGATCAACGCAGCGATCTGGCCAGCCGACACGTAGCCCTCCTCGGTCCCGCAGCCGACACCTCCCGGACGGGGAGATGATCGCCGGTCAGGCTACTACCCGGCCGCCCGGCCGCATCCCGGGGTTGCGATACCGGAGCGCCGCGTTCAGAGCTCGGGAACCATCATCAACGGCACGTATCCGGCCTGGTCGTCGACGTCGGGGTCCTCGGCATCCGGCCCCGCCATCACACCGCGCAGCCGGCTGAGCGCGCGGTGCTGGGTGACCCGGACGGCACCCGGCGTGGATCCGACCGCCTTGGCCGTCTCCTCCGCCGACAGACCCACGGCGACGCGCAGCACGAGCACGTCGCGCTGGCGCGGGGTGAGGCAGTGCAGCAGGCCGCCGAGTCGCCGCACGAGCTCCGCGGCGAGCACGCGCTGCTCGGGACCGTCGAGGACGAGCTGGGTGTCGGGCAGCTCCGCCATCGGCTCGGACCGGTTGCGACCGATGGCCCGGAACGCGTCGGTGACCTTGTGGGCCGCGATGCCGTAGACGAACGCGCGGAACGACAGGCCCTTGACCGTGTAGTGCGGCAGCGCGCTGACGACGGCGAGGCAGACCTCCTGCGCCACGTCGTCGGCCGAGCCGATCACGGTCTCCTGCCGGCCGAGCCGGCCACGGCAGTAGCGGAGCACGAGTGGCTGGATCTCCGACAGCAGCCGCTCGCGCGACGACCGGTCGCCCGCCACGGCGCCGGCCACCAGGCTCTCGAGCAGCGGCTGTGCCTCGAGTGCGGTCTCGGCCACCGAGCCGGTCGCAGTGAGTGCGGGAGCGGTCATCGGCTGTCGCCGATCATGACGGCGACGGTGTCGCCGGAGTACACGGACATCCTCGGGTTCCCCTCCCCTGCACCGGCGTCTGCCGCCGGTGTCACACGGATCCGTGTCGCCCGCCCGGTGATCGGGCCGAGCGCCACGTGGTGCTGTCGTGCCGTGCTGTGCACCGAGGAGAGAGCGCGGGCTCTGTCAGATACCTGCCGTCCCCCGACTGCAGGCATCCGCACGGCCCGTCCTCCGTGCTGCCGAACCGCACCGTGCCCAGTGACTGTCCGACATCATTCGACCTTCAAGTACGTATATTGGGTGACACCCAACTTGGAGTCAAGCGAAGTTCGGCGTTAGATTGGTTACTCTGCGCTCGATGCCTCCCGTCCACGATCCGCCATCCGATGATCCCCGTGCCCGCGCGGCGCGCACCAAACGTGACCGGACCCGTCGCGCGCTGCTCGACGCCGCCGAGTCGACGTTCAGCTCGCGGGGATGGGCCCGCACCCGGATGGAGGACGTCGCGCAGGCGGCCGGGGTCAGCGCCGCGACGGCCTACAACCACTTCCCGACCAAGCACGCGTTGCTGGGGCACCTGTACCGACCGCTCGTCCAGCCGCTGCTCGTACAGGCCGAACGCGACATCACCGCCGGTCGCGCGACGGTTCCGGCCGTGGAAGAGCAGGTCAGGGCACTGTGCCGGATCACGAGCCGATACCGGAATCTCACCGCCGCGCTGTGGGCGGCGGTGCAGGAGTACACGATCCGGGTGGAGGGCCCGGCCGATCCCGACGACGAGGTCGACCCCCGCACGCTCGCCCCGATCCCGGAGGCGCTGCGGATCCTCGTCGAGCACGGCCAGCGCACCGGGGAGCTGCGTACCTACCCGCCGGCGAGCGAGATCAGCACACTGGTGGTGAACCTGCTGCTCCTGCGCAGCGTCCACCGCCCGGACGAACCTCCCCACATCAGTGCCGAGCTGTTACTCACTGTAATCTTCGGCGTACTGCGGCCCGAGCTGCTGACGACTGCAGAGAGCGACGAACGGCCGTTCCGGCGCGACCGCTGACGCATCACCCGTTCGGACGTAGACGAACGGTCCCTCTGGCACGCCGAACGGCCACTCAGCGGAGGTCGGCCAGCGCGCCGGCGAGGGCGTCCACAGCCCCGTGCAGCTCGGCCTCGGTGATCACCAGGGGCGGCGAGAGACGCACCGTCGAGCCGTGGGTGTCCTTGACGAGCACACCGCGGCGCATCATCGCCTCGCTCACGTCGCGGCCCGTGCCGAGCGCGGGGTCGACGTCGACGCCGGCCCACAGCCCCGTGCTGCGCACGGCCACCACCCCGTGCCCGACGAGCTCGGCGAGCCGCCGGTGCAGCACGGCACCCAGCGTGCGGGCGCGGGCGAGCATGCCGTCCGGGCCGTCGTCGGCGAGCAGCTCGAGCACGGCCCGGCCGACGGCGCAGGCCAGCGGGTTGCCCCCGAACGTGGAACCGTGCTGACCGGGGCGCAGCACGCCCAGCACGGCGGTGTCGGCGACCACGGCCGACAGCGGCACGACGCCCCCGCCGAGGGCCTTGCCGAGCAGGTAGACGTCGGCGTCGACACCCGCCTCCCAGGTGGCGAGCAGATGCCCGGTGCGGCCGAGGCCGGACTGGACCTCGTCGGCGATGAACAGCACGTTCGCCGTGTCGCACACCGACCGGACCGCAGCCAGGTACCCCGCCGGTGGGACGACGACGCCGGCCTCGCCCTGGATGGGCTCGATCAGCACCGCAACGGTGTCCGAGGTGATCGCTGCGCGGAGCGCGTCGGCGTCCCCGTAGGGCACCACGACGAATCCGGGGGTGAACGGGCCGAAGCCGGTCCGCGCGTCGGGGTCGCTGGAGAAGCCGACGATCGTGGTGGTGCGGCCGTGGAACCCGCCGGCCGCGACGACGATCTGCGCCCGGTCCTCCGGCACGCCCTTGACCTCGTATCCCCACTTGCGCGCGACCTTGATCCCGGATTCGACGGCCTCGGCGCCGGTGTTCATCGGCAGCACCTTCTCCTTGCCCAGCAGCGCCGCGAGCTCCGTGCAGAACGGGCCGAGCTGGTCGCTGCCGAACGCGCGGCTGGTGAGCGTCACGCGGTCGAGCTGGCGGTGTGCCGCGGCGAGCAGGTCGGGGTGGCCGTGGCCGAAGTTCAGGGCCGAGTAGCCGGCCAGGCAGTCGAGGTAGCGCCGCCCCTCGACGTCGGTGACCCACACCCCGTGCGCGTGCGACACCACCACGGGAAGCGGGTGGTAGTTGTGAGCGGAGTGCTCGTGGACGAGGCGCTCGTGGTGGGCGGTGGCGGTTTCCGCGGCATCGTCTGCCGCCTCCGCGGAACGAAGAACGTCGGCGGTCGTCACGCTCGTACCTCCAGGGTGCAGCACTTCGGTCCGCCGCCGCCCTTGAGCAGCTCGGACAGGTCGACGGGGACGGGGATGAAGCCGCGCTCGGCGATCGCGGCGGTGAGGTCGAGTGCGGCGGCGGGCAGGACGACGTGCCGGCCGTCGCTCACGGCGTTGAGGCCGAGGACGGCGGCGTCCTCGGGCGCGGCGACCACCGCCGCGGGGAACCGCTCGCGCAGCACCGCCTGCGACGCCGGGGAGAAGGCTGCCGGGAGCCAGGCGATGGTCGCGGCGTCGAGTACCGCGATCGCCGTGTCCAGGTGGTAGTAGCGCGGGTCGACCAGCTCCAGCGGCACGATCTCGCGGCCGAGCACGCGCCCGGCCTCGGCGTGGGCGCGGGGATCGGTGCGGAACCCGGCACCGGCGAGCACGAGGTCGCCGACCACGAGCAGGTCGCCCTCGCCCTCGTTGACGAACTCCGGCTCGACGACGCGCGCGTGTCCCTCACGCCGGAACCACGCCATGTGCGCCACCGCCTCGGCCGCCCGCTCGGCGTGCCGGAAGCGCGCGCCGAGCACCACGCCGTCGACCACGGTGGCGCCGTTGGCGGTGTAGACCATGTCGGGCAGGCCGGGGACCGGGTCGATCAGGTCGACGCGGTGGCCGAGGCCGAGGTGGGTGGCGCGCAACGCCTCCCACTGTGCGATCGCGCGGTCGCGGTCGACCGGCACGCTCGGGTCCATCCACGGGTTGATCGCGTAGGTCACGGCGAAGTGCACGGGTCGGCACATCACGTAGCTGCGCCGCGATGCGATGCGCTCGGCGTGGTCGTTCGGACGGGACAGGACGCTGGTCACGGGCTCGCTCCACGGGTGAGGCGGGGTGGTCCGCGGCGTCGATGCCGGGGTGACTCAACGGTAGAAAGCGATCCGGTGGCCGACAATCACGAGACGTTGCCGACAGATGACGATCCGTTGCGTGTTTCGACAGGCGGACGCACGATCGTTGCGTCAGCCGGAGTCGCACACTCGCGCACGGAATCCTGCCGACTCGCGGGGGTCATCGGTGGGTCGGGGGGTGCGGGGCGGCGGGGCGGCGCAGCAGGGGGCTGAGCACGAGCACCGACTTCGTCCGCGCCACGAACGGCGCCGCGCTGATCTTCTCCAGCACCTGCTCGAAGTGGCGCATGTCGATGGCGAGGATCCGCAGCACCGCGTCGGCCTCGCCGCTCACGGTGCTGGCCTCGACCACCTCGGGGAAGCGCTTCAGGGCAGTACGGATCGCCTCCGGCGCGGTGCGGGCGCGGCAGTACAGCTCGACGTAGCCCTCCACCGACCAGCCCAGCGCCCCCGGGTCGAGCCGCACGGTGAAGCCGGTGATGGCGCCGCCGGCGCGCAGCCGGTCGACCCGCCGCTTCACCGCCGACGCGGAGAGGCCCACCTCGGATCCGAGGTCGGCGTAGCTGCGGCGGGCGTCGTCCACGAGCAGCGCGACGATCTGCTCGTCCAGAACGTCGAGATTCACGGCACTATCCTCCCCATGTACTCGCACAACTCCTTCAGGGTGGACTCCGAGGTCGGCCTGCTCCGCCAGGTCATCCTGCACCGCCCCGGCCTGGAGCTGAAACGGCTCACCCCGGGCAACAAGGACCGCCTGCTGTTCGACGACGTGCTGTGGGTGCACCGCGCGCAGGAGGAGCACGACGGCTTCGCCGCGGTGCTGCGCGAGCGCGGTGTCACCGTCCACCTGTTCGGGGAGCTGCTGCGGGCCACGGTCGCGCTCCCCGAGGCCAAGAAGTACGTGCTGGACCGCATCTTCGACGACCGCGTCTACGGCCCGATGGCCATCGACGCGCTGCGCAACTGCTTCGACGCCATGGATGACGACACGCTCACCGAGCACCTCGTCGGCGGGATCACCAAGCGCGAGGTGCAGATGCGCATCCCGGAGCCGCACTCGGTCGCATTCCACGTGCTCGACCCGGACGACTTCGTGCTCGAGCCCCTGCCCAACCACCTCTACACGCGCGACACCTCGGCCTGGATACACGGCGGCGTGTCGATCAACAGCATGCGCAAGCTCGCCCGCATGCGCGAGACCGTCCACTACGAGGCCGTGTACCGCTGGCACCCGCTGTTCGCGGGCGGCGGCTTCGAGGTCTGGTCCGAGGGCTCCGTCAACGGGCCCGCCACCACCGAGGGCGGCGACATGCTGGTACTCGGCGGTGGCGCCGTGCTGATCGGGATGAGCGAGCGCACCACGGCCGCGGGCGTCGAGCGGCTGGCCCGGCGGCTGTTCGCGGGCGGCGAGGTGGACCGGATCGTCGCGTTGCGCATGCCGGAGACCCGCGCGCTGATGCACCTCGACACGGTGTTGACCATGGTCGATCCGGAGACCTTCACGAAGTACGCCGGCCTGGGCATGCTGCCCGCCTACACCGTGCGGCCGGGCGACACCGAGAAGGAGCTCGACGTCACCGACCACCGGCCCGAGGACATGCACGCCGCGATCGCCGCCGCACTGGGCCTGCCGGAGCTCCGCGTGCTCACCGCGGAGCAGGACGTGCACGCCGCCGAGCGCGAGCAGTGGGACGACGGCTGCAACACCCTGGCCGTCTCCCCGGGCGTCGTCGTGACCTACGAGCGCAACGTCACCACCAACACGTTCCTGCGCGGCCACGGCATCGAGGTGCTCGACATCCCCGGGGGCGAGCTGGGCCGCGGCCGCGGCGGCCCGCGCTGCATGAGCTGCCCGGTGCAGCGGGACCCGGCTTGAGCGATCGGCCCGCTGATCCCGGGCGGATGGTGGCGCCGCCGGACCGGTGCGCCACCATGTCCCCGTGATCGACGCGCCGGCGACCAAGGTCTGCGATCTGACCGGGCCCGGGCTCACCGACCGGTTCGGCATCGGCGGCACCGACCTCGGCGTCACCACCACCGCCCCCGACGGCCGGCTCGTCTCGGTCTTCGGCGACACGTTCCGCAAGGCCGGGGTGGGCGGCCTGCGGGGCTGGCGGTCGCCGGTGGCGCTGTTCGCCGATCCCGGCAGCGTCGCCACCGGCCTGCGCTGGACGGGGTCGGCCGGCCGCGGCGAGCTCGCCCGGCAGGTGGCCCGCTACATCCACCAGACCCCCCGCCGGTCGTGGGGATGGCGCTGGCACCGGGTCACCACGAAGCTCCCCACCGACGTGATCACCGTGGGCGACACGATGTACCTGCACGTCATGGTGTGCCGCGAGCTCGGCCACGTGCACTGGACGGAGCTGCACCGCTCGACCGACAACGGCGTGACGTGGCGCCCGACCGGCACCCGCTGGCGGGCCGACCACATCGACGGCCTCTTCCAGATGGTCACGTGGGAGCGCGGCGGCGACGGGTACGTCTACGCGTTCTCGACCGGCTTCCAGCGCGACCAGGGGCTGGTCCTGCAGCGGGTGCCCGAGGAGCGGCTCACCGACACCGGGGCCTGGGAAGGTTGGGGGTTCACCGAGACCGGCGGCTGGGGCTGGGGGCGGCCACCGACGGTCGCGCTGACCGGCGCGTTCGGGGAGCTGTGCCTGCGCCGCGTCGAGGACCGGTGGATGCTCGTCGCGTTCGACGCCGGCAACTACCGGATGGACGTCCGCGCCCTCGGCTCCCCCACGGCCGACCTCTACCGGGCCCCCGGCGCCACGGTGCTGCGCGGTGTGAACTGGGAGGACGAGGACCACGGTGCGGGCAGGGTGGCGCAGCTCTACGGGGGCTACGTGATCCCCGGCAGCACCTGGGCCGACCTGCACCTGGTGGTGAGCCAGTGGAACACGGCGACGAACTGGCCCTACCGGGCGATGCATTTCCGAGCCGACGTGGGCGCGCTACGGCAGTGATCGCCGGCCCCGTGCATCCGCGGCCACGTACGGCCGGGAGCCCGCCGACGCGATGATCACCGGCC
This sequence comes from Mycobacteriales bacterium, assembly GCA_038320445.1. Classification (GTDB taxonomy): domain Bacteria; phylum Actinomycetota; class Actinomycetes; order Mycobacteriales; family Pseudonocardiaceae; genus Pseudonocardia. Next base: position 6,918 of record JBBQEF010000088.1, on the reverse strand, counting down.
ACCGCGGACGGCGCGGCGCAGCTTCTCCAGCCGCTCCCAGAGCGTGCGCTCGCCACCGTGAGGGGTGGGGCGGTAGTAGTCCTTGCCCACCAGCGCGTCGGGCGCGTACTGCTGGGCGACCACGCCCGCCGGGTCGCTGTGGGGATACCGGTAGCCGACCGCGTTGCCCAGCTTCTCCGCGCCGGCGTAGTGGCCGTCGCGCAGGTGCGGCGGCACCGCGCCCGTGGCCCCGGCCCGGACGTCGGCCATGGCCTCGTCGATCCCGACGATCACCGCGTTCGACTTGGGCGCGGTGGCCAGGTGCAGCGTGGCCTGGGCCAGCGCGATGCGGCACTCCGGCAGCCCGACCAGCTGCACGACCTGCGCGGCGGCGGCGGCGGCCTGCAGCGCCGTGGGGTCGGCCAGCCCGACGTCCTCGCTCGCGTGCACCATCAGCCGCCGCGCGATGAACCGGGGGTCCTCCCCCGCCACGATCATGCGGGCCAGGTAGTGCAGCGCGGCGTCGGGATCGGAACCGCGGATGGACTTGATGAACGCGCTGATCACGTCGTAGTGCTGGTCGCCCTGGCGGTCGTAGCGCACCGTGGCCTCGGTGACGGCGCGCTCCACCGCGGCCACGTCGATCCGGTCGGAACCGGTGCCGACCGCCCCGTCCGCCGACGCCTCCAGTGCCGTGAGCGCGCGCCGGGCGTCGCCGGCGGCCAGCCGCACCAGCGCGTCCTCGGCCTCCGGGTCGAGGACGACGGTGCCGTCGAGACCCCGCTGGTCGGCGACGGCCCGGCGCAGCAGCTCGCGCACGTCGTCGTCGGTGAGCGACTGCAGCTGCAGCACCAGCGACCGCGACAGCAGCGGCGACACGACCGAGAACGACGGGTTCTCCGTGGTGGCGGCCACGAGCAGCACGAGCCGGTCCTCGACGGCCCCGAGCAGCGCGTCCTGCTGCGTCTTGGAGAACCGGTGCACCTCGTCGATGAACAGCACGGTCTGCTGGTCGTGGTGGTCGCGGCGGCGGCGCGCATCGGTGATCACCTCGCGCAGCTCCTTGACCCCCGACGACAGGGCCGACAGCGCGACGAAGTGCCGGCTCCCCACCCCCGCCAGCAGCCGGGCGATCGTGGTCTTGCCGGTGCCCGGCGGGCCGTAGAGCAGCACGGACGCCGCGGCGCCGCCCTCGACGAGCCGCCGCAGCGGGGCGCCGGGACGCAGCAGGTGGGCCTGGCCGACCACCTCGTCGAGGGTGCGGGGTCGCATGCGGACCGCGAGCGGGGCGGTGGCCGACACGCGCCGGGGCGCGCCGGGCGGCGGGGGCTCGTCGATCTCGAACAACCCGTCGGCCTCGCTGGTCACGGCCCCACCCTGCCACCGACCCGCGGGTTTCCCCGAACGGCCCATGGTTGTCGGCGCTGCGTGCGACGATGCTCGCGTCGAGGGGAGACGCAGATGACGTTGTCGTGGCCCAACCACCAGCTGACGCTCGCCGACTGGGAGGCGCTGCCGGAGGACGAGGTGCTCCGGCTGGAGCTCGTGGAGGGGGTCCTGACTGTCGTGCCGCAGCCCTTCAGCCGGCACCAGCGTGCCGGGAACCGGATCACCCACCGCACCGACGACCAGCTTCCCCGGCATCTCGTCGCGCTGGGCGAGGTCGAGGTGGTGGTTGCCGAACAGCCGCTGACCATTCGGGTCCCCGACGCGATCGTCACCCGCACCGAGCTCTTCGAGACCAACCCACCTCGCTTCGCCGCGGCTGACGTCCTCGCGACCGTCGAGATCCTTTCCGACGGCACCCGCCGCGTCGACCGCATCATGAAGTTCGCCGAGTACGCCGAGGCGGGCATCCCGCAGTACCGGATCGTCGACCTCGGCTCACCCACCTCCCTGCTCGCGTACACACTCGTGAACGGGAACTACGAGCTGTCCGGCGAGCACACCGGCACCGTGACGCTCGATGTGGACGGCCACCCCGTCACGCTCGACCTCGACGCCCTCACCACGCGCTGATCGTCCACGATCTGGGAACACGGTTTCGCTCCGCGGGACAGAACGGCATCATCGGACGCACGGCCTCCACCGCGGGCCCGAACCCCCCGCCCTGACGATCCAGGACGCGCACACCACCGTCCCGATCGATCCGAGGTTCCCGTGATCACCCTGTCCCGCCGCCTGGCCGACGTCCGCGGCTCCGCCATCCGCGACCTGCTCACGCTCACCGCCCGGCCCGATGTACTGAGCCTCGCGGGGGGCCTGCCCGCCGCGGACCTGCTCCCCCGCGAGCGCATCGCCGAAGCCGCCGCCGCAGCGCTCACCGACCCGGCGTCGGTCCAGTACAGCGAGACGGGCGGGCTGGCCCGGCTGCGGGAGGTCGTGGCCGCGCACGAGTCCGGACGGTGCGACCGCGCGATCGGGGCGAGCCGGGTCGTCGTCACCACGGGCTCCCAGCAGGCGCTGGACCTGCTCGCCCGCGTGCTGCTCGACCCCGGTGACGCCGTGGTCGTCGAGGACCCCGCCTATGTCGGCGCACTGCAGGTCTTCCAGGCCGCGGGCGCCGCGCTCCACACCGTCCCCCTGGACGCGGACGGCATGCGTGTCGACGTGCTGGCCGACCGGCTCGCCACCGGCCTGCGGCCCCGGCTCGTGCACACCGTGTCGAGCTTCCACAACCCGCGCGGGGTCACGATGGACGAGCCGCGGCGCCGCGAGCTCGCCGCGCTCGCCGACCGCTACGGCTTCCTGGTGGTCGAGGACGACCCGTACGGTCTGCTCGCCTTCGACGGCCCGCCGCCCGCTCCGGTCGCCGCGTACGGCGACCGGATCGTGCGCCTCGGCAGCGCGTCGAAGATCCTGGCCCCGGCGCTGCGGGTCGGCTGGCTGACCGGGCCGGCGCAGGTGTGCGGGGCCGTGGAGCGGCTCAAGCAGTGCACCGACCTGTGCACCTCGGCCCTCACCCAGGCCGTGGCGGCCGACCTGCTCGCCGACACCGCCTGGTTCGAGGCGCACCTCGACGGGGTCCGCACGGCCACCGCCGCGCGCGCGGTGGCGTTCACCGGCGCCGTCGCCGAGCTGCTGCCGCAGGTCCGCTGCTCCACCCCGACCGGAGGCATGTTCTGCTGGCTCGACTTCCCGGACGGCACCGACACCGCCGCGCTGCTGCCGCGTGCGCTGGACAACGGGGTCGGGTTCGTGCCGGGCAGCGCCTTCGCCGTCGACCGGCCGCTGCCGTCGTCCGCGCGGTGCTGCTTCGCCTCGCTCCCCGCGAGCGCGCTGCGCGAGGCAGTGCGACGGCTGGCCTGCTGCGCGACATAGGGTCGGCCCGTGCGGCAGATACTCGAACTCCTGGAGCGGGACGCCCAGCTCTCCCCCGACACCATCGCGACGATGCTCGATCTCCCGGTCGACCGGGTCCGCGAGGCGATCAGTGGATGGGAGGCGTCGGGCGCGATCCGGCGGTACCGCGCCGTGGTCGACTGGGACGCCGTGGACGGCGACTCCACGAGCGAGACCGTGACCGCGTTCATCGACGTCTCGCTGGCCCCCGCGCGCGGCGTGGGGTTCGACGACGTCGCGGCCCGCATCGCCCGGTTCGACGAGGTCCGCAGCGTCTACCTGGTGTCGGGCAGCCAGGACCTGCGCTGCACGGTCGACGGCACCACGATCCGGGCGGTGTCGGACTTCGTGTCCCGGAAGCTCTCGACGATCGACCGGGTCCGCTCCACCGCCACGCACTTCGTGCTCAAGACCTACAAGCGCGACGGCGACGCCTTCGAGGGACCCGAGCCCGACCACCGGCTGCCGGTGACGCCGTGAAACCGCTCAACGCGGTGATCGCGGCCTGCCCGCCGTCGGGGATCCGGCGGTTCTTCGACATCGCTGCCGAGATGGACGACGTGATCTCCCTGGGTGTCGGCGAGCCGGACTTCGTCACCCCGTGGCGCGTCCGCGAGGCCGGGATCTACGCGCTGGAACACGGCTACACCACCTACACGTCCAACGCCGGTCTGCCGCGGTTGCGCGAGCTGATCTGCGCCGACCTGGCCACCCGGTACGGCGCCGACTACGACGCCGGGGACGAGTGCCTGATCACCACCGGCGTCTCCGAGGGCCTCGACCTCGTGCTGCGCGTGCTGCTCAACCCCGGTGACGAGGTGATCGTCCCGGAGCCCTGCTACGTCGCCTACGAGCCGTGTGTGACGTTCGCGGGCGGCACGCCGGTGCGGGCGCCGACCAGCTGGGAGGACGGCTTCGCCATCGACGTGGACGTCGTCGCCGCCGCCATCACCCCGCGCACGAAGGCGATCCTCATCGGATCGCCGGCGAACCCCACCGGTGCCGTGCAGCCCCGGGCCGTGCTGGAGGCGCTGGTACGCCTGGCCCAACGGCACGACCTCTACATCGTGTCCGACGAGATCTACGACCGGCTCACCTACACCGGTGGCCACACGTGCCTGGGCACGCTGCCCGGGGCACGGGAGCGCACGGTACTGCTCGGCGGCTTCTCCAAGGCCCACGCCATGACCGGTTGGCGAGTGGGGTGGATCTGCGCCCCGGCCGCCGTGGCCGAGCTGTGCGTGCGGGTGCACCAGTACACGATGCTGTGCGCGCCGCACGTCTCCCAGCTCGCCGCGGTGGAGGCGCTGTCCGGTTCCGACGACGACGTCGAGGCCATGGTGGTCGACTACGACCGGCGCCGCCGGGTGTTCGTGAAAGGCCTGCGCGAGATCGGGCTGGACTGCCCCGAGCCGGGCGGCGCGTTCTACGCGTTCCCGTCCATCCGCTCGTCGGGCCTGGACTCCGAGACGTTCGCCGAGAAGCTGCTGGCCGCCGAGCACGTGGCCGTGGTGCCCGGTGGTGTCTTCGGGCCGTCCGGCGAGGGGCACGTGCGGTGCTCCTACGCCACCGCCCTGCCGCAGCTGGAGGAGGCGCTGGTCCGCATCGACCGCTTCCTGCAGGCGCTGTGACGACCGTCGTTCTGACCCCCGGTGGTCGGATGTCAACGCACCGCAGCCTTCGCGCGCCGTTCACCTTGCGGCAAAAATCGGTGTCCACGCTCGGAGGCATGGAGACACACACCTGCCCGCTCTGTGCCCTGGCCCGTTCGACCGATGACGCCACCGGGCTGGGCTGGAGCAGCCAGCACGAGTCGGACGGCACCATCACATGGATCTGCCCGACGTGCACCCGCGCCCAGCTGTGGCTGATCGAGGCCGGCCTCCCGATCGCGACGTGGAACGCACCCGCGCGCGCCGTGCCGCTGCCCGACGCGGCCTGAGCCGGGACATCAGGCGGCCGTGCGGAACGCCGGGTAGACGGGCAGGGCGGTGGGCGCGTCCGGAAAGCGCTTGGCCAGCGCCTCCGCGACGACCACGCCGAGCTCGGCGGTGGCGCGCCGGCCCGCGCCGTCGGCCGCCACCGACAGCTCCCGCCAGTAGTGCGCCAGCGCGGTGCTGATCCGCGGCGACCGGGCGGGATCGGCCCCGACCAGCCGGTCCTTGACGCGGATCCGCGGCAGCATCCACCACGTGCACAGCCACACCCACAACAGCTGCGCGTCGATGAGGCGCCGCTCGAGCAGCTCGGGCTCGTCGAGGTCCGGCCAGACGGCGGCGATCTCGCTGCGCCACGTCTCCAGCATCGTCGCGGCCATCCCGTCGGGCAGGGCGAAGCTGGCCTCACACCCCGGGAACGGCACGCGGAAGTAGGCCGCGTCGAGCGCGACGTCGCGGAAACAGCCCCACTCGAAGTCGACGAACCGCACCCCGCGGCTCGTCACCAGGTTGTTGTCCGGGCAGGTCTCGGACGGGCTGAAGGCGCGGTACCGGGTGCCGCCCAGCAGCCGGGCCGTGTCGTGGGCCTCCTGGACGGCGGCCGGCGGGACCCGGATCCCGAGCTCGTCGGCGAGGAGTCCGGCGACCCCGGCGAACGCCAGCCGGGCGTCCTCGGCCATGGGATCGCGCCACGCGCGCTCGCCGAGCCGGCGCAGCAGGGCGCCGAAATCGTTCTCCCGGCCCGCCGTGGAGGCCTGCATGCGGCCCAGCGCGCCCGCCCAGCTCAGCAGGCACCGCCGGGCGGCGTCGGGGTCCGGGCCGAACAGCTTGTCGGCGAGCGTGGAGCTGCGCCCGAGATCCTCCATGACGAGCAGCCGCTCGTCCTGGTCGTGCGCGATCAGCACCGGGCTGGGCCGGGAGTCGGTGGGCAGGGCCGTGAACAGCTGGCAGCTGGCCACCTCGTAGTGGAACGGGTCGGGGCGCGCCGCATCGGGCACGTCCAGGTAGTGCTTGACGACCAGCGTGCGCGGCAGCGAGAACGGGTTCTCCGACACCCTGGCCCGCACCACCACGGAGCGGTCGCTGCCGCCGAGGTCCTCGGGATCGGCCAGTACGACGCCGGCCCCGGCCCTGCGGGTGAGCAGCCGCTCCGCCGAAGCCAGCGCCGCGAGCACCGGCCTGGGGGAACCGCCCAGGTCGTCAACCATCGGGCCAGACCCTACCCCGCCGAGAGCCGTCGCAGGCCCTGGCCGCGCGCGCCGGATCGCCGAGCGAGCAGGAGGACCGCCACCGCGGCCACGACGATCCCGACGACGTTGATCACGAGTTGCAGTGCCGAACCGAGCGCCTCGTCGAAGCGGCCCTCCACGAGCGCCACCGACGCGAACGCCGCCGCGGGCACGGTGGTCACCGAGATGAACACCCCGACCAGAGACGCGGACTTCGCCGAGGTCAGCGCGAGCATCCCCGCGGCACCGGCGAGCAGGGCGACGATGAGGGAGAACCAGCCCACCTTGTAGATGAAGTCGGTCTGCTGCAGGGAGTTCAACGACGCGGTGTCGAGCAGCCCGGCCGCGTCGAACAGGACCGCCGCAACGGCCGTCACGGCCATGGCCAGCGGGAAGCCCGCCGCGAGCGCGATCGCGCCGCGGCGCACCAG
>JBBQEF010000087.1:0-17413 GCA_038320445.1 Mycobacteriales bacterium | reverse complement strand
GGGCTTGAGGGGGAGCCGGGCGACGCGGTGCGGGTAGCCGTCGGGGAAGTCCGCGGTGTGGGTGGGCAGGCCTTGGTGCTCCCATCCCGCGGTCTGCTCGCGCACCGCACGCTCGTAGGCCGGGGTGGAGCGGGGGTCACCGGCCGTGCCGTACTCGTAGTTGGTCAGGCAGAACTCGGGGTGGTTGGCCCGGCAGTGGTAGCACTCGCGGTTGTTCTCGATGATCGTCTTCCAGTTGGCCCGCACCCGGTAGGTCTCCTGGGCCGCCACCCGCGCGGAGGGGAGGTCGTAGGGCGCGAGGTGGGGCGCGACGTCGCGCTCCATGGCGTCGAACGCGCTCCCGTCGGCGTCGGGGTCGAACGCGACGAACAGCAGTCCCGCGAGCTCGCGGACCGGCAGCGGCACCAGCCGGTGCTCGGCGGGGCGGAACCCCGGCCCCATCAGAGGTGCTCCCGCCAGCGTGCCGGAGAGGTCGTAGGCCCAGGAGTGGTAGGGGCAGACGATGCGACGGGCCGGGGTGACGCCGTCGGCGTCCACCAGCCGGCTGCCCCGGTGGGCGCAGACGTTGGCGTGCGCGTGGAGGCCGTCCGCCGCGCGGGCGACGAGGACCGATTCGCCGCCCACCGTCCACGTCTGCACCGCGCCGGCCGGAAGCGTCGCGGACGCCCCGAGCAGCAGCCAACCGGCCCCGAAGACCGCGCGCATCTCGGCGGCGAACACCCCGGTGTCGGTGTAGGCGACGCCGGGCAGGCTCCATCCGGGCCGCCGTTCCCCGAGGAGCGCGCGCACCCCGTCAGACATGGAACGCCCGTTCGAAAGACGGGTCGACCAGCGCGGGACGCGTGGTGCTGAACGCCTCCACGGGGTGCTCCGTACGCCCGTCGAGGGCCTGCTCGGTCAGGATCCGACCGAGCAGGCCGGCGAACTTGTACGCGTGCCCGGCTCCGACGGCCGCCGTGATCCGCGGCTCGGCGGCCAGCGGCCCGAGCACGAAGTTCTGGTCGGGCGGCAGCGTGTAGAGGCACGTCTTCGTCAGCACCTCGGCAGCCGCGAAGCCGGGGACGTGCTCGTCGAGGAACCCCTGCTGGCGCTTGATCCGCACCTCGTCGGGGGTGAACGTGCGGTCGCGCGCGGTGGTCTCGTGGCCGCCCAGATGCTGGCCGAGCTTGGTCCTGCCACCGTGCACGGGGATGCCGTAGTAGTTCTCCCGCCCGTGCCACATGAAGATCGGGAAGCGGCCGACCGAGAAGGTGTCGAGGTCGGCGGGGGCGTAGTAGGTGACCTGCTCCTGGGTGACCGTGAGCGGCCACCGGACGCCGGGCAGCACCTCGTTGGTCCAGGCGCCGCTCGCCACGACGACGCGCTGCACGAGGTAGGTCTCGCCGTCGGTCACCACCTCGATGCCGGCCGGGGTCGAGCGCAGGGCCCGCACCGGGCACTCGTCGCGGATCACGGCGCCGTGGGCCCGGGCCAGCCGCACGTGCGCGGCGTTCGCCTGCGCGGCGTCGACCAGGGCGGTCTCACGCTGGTAGACGGCGCGCTCGTCGCCGTCGAGACGGAACTGCGGGTAGCGCTGCTGCAGCCGGGCCGCGTCCCAGACCTCGTGCTCGACGCCGTGGACGCGCATCATCGCGGCGTAGCCGTCGACGTCGCGGCCACCGGTGGCCAGGCCCGCGCGCTGCGCCGTGGCCTCGATGACCACGCCGCCCGTGGGGATCACGAGCTGCTCGCCCGCCTCGGTCGACACCTCGTCCCACGTGTCGTAGGCCGCGTGGGCGAGCGTCGCGTAGGGCTCCTGGTACTGCGCCCTGCGCAGGATGCGGCTGCTGTCCTGCGACGCGCCGCGCAGGTGGAACAGCGGGAACTGCTCGAGGCCCAGCACGGCACCACCGATCCGGCGAGCCGCCCAGTAGCAGGTGGCGGCGCCGATGCCGCCGACCCCGACGACGGCAACCCGGAAGCTCCTGTCCATGCCTCTCCCCACTTCGTCAGGTGTCTACAGTTGACCTATGACAACGCTGCGGCCGATCGCGCGGCGGTCGACGTCGGCCCAGATCGCCGAGCAGCTGCGCGACGCCATCGCCGGCGGCCGGTTCGCCCCCGGCGACCAGGTCACCGAGCAGGGACTGGCCGAGGAGCTCCGGGTCAGCCGCGGACCGGTGCGGGAGGCACTGCAGCGGCTGATGCAGGAGGGGCTGCTCATCGGCGAGCCCAACCGCAGCGTGGTGGTGATGAGCCTGTCCGACGAGGACGTGGCCGACCTCTATCTCGCGCGGCTGGCCCTGGAACGCGAGGCGGCGCTCGTGCTGGCCGCCCACGCCGCCCCGGAGGCGCTGGCTCCGCTCGACGCGCTGGTCACGAAGCTCGCCGCGGCTGTCCGGCGGCGGCGCTGGACGGAGACGGCGGCCATCGACTCGGCCTTCCACGCCGCCCTCGTCGAGGCCAGCGGCAGTCCACGGTTGGTGCGGATGTTCGCGACCGTGCAGGTCGAGACGCGCTTCTGCCTGACCGTGTTGCGCTCCGCCCACCCTCCGCAGGCGAACCTCGCCGCCGAGCACGAGAGCGTCCTCGCCGCCATCCGGTCCGGCCACGCGACGCGCATCGGCGCGGTCCTGGAGGAGCACATGGCCGCAGCGGTGGCCACGCTGGTCCGGCCGGCGCAGTAGGACCCGGCCCGGGCCGGTCACGGCGCAGTGGCGTGCTGGCGGGTCATCTTCGCCACGAGATGGTCGCCGGCCAGCACCGGCGCGTAGCGGGCCGGGTTCACGGTGGAGACGCAGCTCGGCAACGCCTCCACGAGCGCGTCGGCGTCGGGCTGGTGGAAGAAGCCCAGCGACAGGCTGGGGGCGCGCCCCTCGGGGACGACCACGCGGTGCACGGTGGAGACCCAGCGGTCGTTGGTCCACTGCGCCAGCAGGTCGCCGGTGTTCACCACGAACACGTCCTCGGTCGGGCGCAGCCGTGCCCATCGGCCGTCGGGCGTGCGCACCTCGAGGTCGTCGGCGCCGGGCTGCTTGTGCAGGATCGTCAGCGTCCCGTAGTCGGAGTGGGCGCCCGCCCGCATCGTCGATCCGGGGGCGCCACCCGGGTAGTGCACCGCCGAGAGCGTGCTCGTGGGGTTGAGGCACGTCGCCGCGAACCGGTCGGACGGCAGGTCCAGCGCGCGGGCGAACAGCGCCAGCAACCGCTCGGCCAGCCCGTCCATGGCACGGTAGTAGGCCGACCACGTCGCGGCGAAGCCGGGCACGTCGGGCCAGCGGGTCGGCGGGAACCAGCGCGCCAGCGCCGGGTCGCCGCAGGAGCGCAACGGCCCGGTGGTGAACGACTCCTTGGCGTCGGGAGGTCCGTCCTCCCCGAGCGTGCGGGCCAGCGAGCCCGCGGCCGGCGGGTAGTAGCCCGGGGCACCGTCCGCCACCGGGCGGAACGAGGACTTCACGTCGTCGTCCAGAGCGAAGAACCGGGCCGCCATCGTGCGGGTCTGCCGGATCAGGGCCGGGTCGACGCCGTGCCCGGTGAGCACGAGGAACCCGGTGTGGCTCAGGTGGCCGTCGAGCACCCGCTCCACGCCGGCCGTGGCCGAGAGGTCGATCAGAGGAAGGCTCACGCGTCCCGCCCGTGGCTCGTGTCCTGCTTGCGCCCCTTGGTGGCCATGTACTCCCCGGCCAGGACGGGCTCGTAACGCGCGCCTTCCGGCCCGACGCAGGTCGGGATCGGCGTGATCACCGCATCGTCGTTGGGCTTGTGGAAGAACACGATCGACTGCCGCCGGGCCGCCGGGCCGCTGCCCGGGGGCGGGTTGGCGACGCGGTGCATGGTGGAGACCCACCGGTCGTTGGTCCAGCGCGACATCAGGTCGCCGATGTTCACTACGTACGACCCGCGGACGTAGGGCACGTCGGCCCAGGTGCCCGGCGCGAGCTCCACCTGCAGGCCGCCCGGCACGTCCTCCACCTTGAGCAGCGTCAGCGTGTCGTAGTCGGTGTGCGGACCGGCGCGCAGCTGCCCGGGCTGCGGTTCGACGAGCTGTGCGGGGTAGTTCGAGACCCACAGGCTGGCGTCGGCATGGTCGATCTTGTCGGCGAACCAGTGCTCGTCCAGGTCGAGGGCCAGGGCGAAGATCCGCATGACGCGCCCGGCCAGCCCGGCCAGCGCCCGGTAGTACTCCTGCCATGTGGCGCGCATCGCCTCCGGATGCGGCGGCCACTCGCCGGTGTCGAGGCGGTAGACCGAGTAGGCCTCCTTGAGGTCCGGTGGCGTCACGAGGTCGAGGGAGGCGGCGACGCTCTCCGAGCCCAGCGGCACGTAGCGCGCACCCCGCTCGGGATGGCGGTGCACGGCCTTGACGCGCTCCGGGAGGTCGAAGAACTCCCGCGACACCGCGCTCATCCGCCGCAGGAGATCGGGGGAGATGCCGTGGCCGGTGACGACGAGGAAGCCGACGTCCTCGCAGGCCCGCCGCACCTGCTCGACCACCCGGGCGCGTGCCTCTGGGTCCGCGCCCTCGAAGGGGCCGACGTCGACGACGGGCACGCTCGCCACGGCTATGGGAGACATCATCCGCTCACCCACGATCATGTCATCGGGTAGATTGTCGACAATCTACGGGCAGCCCGCTCGTTCGCGCGTGACGTTCTCGTTTCCCCGGAGGTTCCATGGACCGGCTCGCCGGGCGGGTGTGCCTCGTCACCGGCGCGTCCTCGGGCATCGGCCGCGCCATCGCGCTGCTGTTCGCCGAGGAGGGCGCGACCGTGGTGTGTGCCGACGTGCGGTCCACGCCGGTCGAGGGTGGGGCCCCGACCGTCGAACTGGCGGGCTCCGCTGCCCACGAGGTGCTTGTCGACCTGGCCGATCCCGACGCCACGGCCGGGCTCGTCGACGACGTCGTGCGCGCGCACGGGCGTCTCGACGTGCTGGTCAACAACGCCGCCACCTACGTCTCGAAGCCGCTGCTGGACACCACCCTGCAGGAGTGGGAGCGGGTCTTCGCCGTCAACGTCACGGCGGTCTTCCTGCTCACCCGGGCCGCCGTGCGGCAGATGCTCACCCGCGAGCCCGACGAGCACGGCGTGCGCGGCCGGATCGTCAACATCTCCAGCCAGCACGGGTTCGTGGGGGCTCCGCTCGACATCGCCTACGGGACGTCCAAGAGCGCGGTGGTCTACCTGTCGCGACAGGTGGCGACCGACTACGGGCACGCCGGGATCGTCTGCAACGGCGTCGCCCCCGGCAAGATCATGACGGGTAAGGGGGGCCGCGAGGACGACCCCGAGTGGGTACGGCGCTGGCAGGAACGCTCGCCCTATCCGCGGCTGGGCCGTCCCGACGACGTCGCGCGCGCCGTGCTCTTCCTCGCCTCCGACGACGCCCGCTACATCAGCGGCGAGAATCTGATGGTGGACGGCGGGTGGAGCGCCTCGTGAGCCTGCGGATCGGGCTGGTCGGGGCCGGGTGGGCGGCGGGGGAGCACACCGCGAGCCTGGCCGCGCTGGGCGAGCCGCCGCCGGTGGCGGTCACCGACATCGATCCCGCCGCGGCCCGGCTGCTGGCGCGGCGCTGCGGGGCGGCGGTCGCCGACGACCTGGACGCGCTGATCGGCCACCGCCTCGACGCCGCGCTGGTCACCACGCCCGCAGGCGCCCACGCCGAGGCGATCGTCGGGCTGCTGGAAGCGGGCGCCGCGGTGTTCGTGGAGAAGCCGCTGACGGTGACGACCGACGACGCCCGCGCGGTGGTCGCGGCTGCGGTGAAGGCCCGGCTCCCGGTCGCGGTCGGCTACCAGTGGCGGGCGGTGCCCGCGCTGCTGTCGCTCCGCGACGAGCTCGCCGGGCAGCGGATCGCGCTGCTGGTGAGCCAGGGCATCGGCATCACGCAGGCCCGTCCGTGGTTCGCCGACGGCGGCCTGAGTGCCGGCCTGGTCGGGGAGCGCGGCTCGCACCACCTGGACCTGGTGACACACCTGGGCGGCCCGGTGACGGAGGTCCGTGCGGTGGGTGGCGGCGTCCGCGTGTCGGGCGGGGAGCCGATCGGCACCGCCGACGTCGTGAGCGTGACCTGCCGCCACGCGAACGGGGCCGTGTCGATGACGGCACTGGTCTGGGCGTCGGCTCAGCACCTGCCCGAGCAGTCGCTGCGCGTCGTGTCCGACGGCGGGCACTACCTGCTCGCCCTGGACCCGGAGTTCCGGCTCACCGGCCGCTCCGGGGGGCGCGACGTGCGCGCCGACTCGGCCGAGGTCCCCTTCGTGCGGCAGCTCGCCCGGTTCCTCGGCTCCGTCCGCTCGGGTGCACCCGGCGAGGTGTTCTGCACGGCCGCACAGGCGGCCCGCACGGTCGCGGTCGTGGCGGCGGCGGGCCGCTCGCTGGCCACCGGCGAGGCGGTCGGAGTGGAGCCGCTGTGATCGGGGACCGTGCTACGGGCGTGTGTCGTCGCCGAGAAGAAGCTGAGAGCCACTTGATCAGGCACCCTGATGTGGTCAACGGTACGGTCCTCTCCCCACCGGACCGGGAACCCCGGCCCGCCGCTCCGACGATCGGACCTCCATGATCAGCCGGCTCGGAATCCGCCGCCTCGACGGCGTTCGTGCTCAGGTCAGCGCCGCGGAGGGGCACGTCATCGACGAGCTCCTCGCCGGCCGCCTCGGTCGCCGCGAGTTCCTCCGCAGGGCCACCGTGCTCGGGATGTCGATCCCGCTCGCGGGCGGCGTGCTGGCCGCCTGCTCCGGTGCCGTGCCCGGCGATGCCCCCGCCGGGCAGGCCGCCGGTCCGCAGCAGGCGGGTGGCGCCCTGCGCAACGCCGTGAACACCCCGACGGCCGCGATCAACCCGGTCAAGGTGGCCGACAACGGCGGGCTGGTCACGATGGGCCAGACCGGGGAGTACCTCGCCTACACCGACAGCAGCACCGGCCTGCGGCCGGTGCTCGCGGAGCGGTGGGCCCCGGACGCCACCGGCAGGATCTGGACGTTCGACATCCGCCAGGGCGTCACGTTCCACAACGGCGCCCCGATGACCGCGGCGGACGTGGCGGCCACGATCGACCGGCTCGCGGACCCCGCCAACGGTTCCAACGCGCTGTCGGTGTTCAAGGGCGTGCTCAGCAAGGGCGGCACGGTCGCCAAGGGCAACCAGGTGGTGTTCACCCTCGACCGGCCGAGCGTGAACTTCCCCTACCTGGTCAGTTCCCAGAACTACAACGCGATCATCCTGCCCGCGTCCTACGACCCGTCGCAGTACACGAAGGACTTCATGGGCACCGGGCCCTTCACGTTCGCGTCCTACACACCTGGGGTCGGGGCGGCGTTCGTCAAGAACCCGGCCTACTGGGACACCAGCCGGCAGCCGTTCCTCGACCGTGTCGAGCTGAAGTACTACAGCGACCTGCCGCCGCAGATCGTCGCGCTGCAGGGCAACGAGGTCGACGTCGTCTCCGGCATCTCCTACGCGAGCGGCCGCGGGCTGTTCACCGACCCCAACTTCACGGCGCTCTACGTCCCGTCCAGCTACACGCGGCAGCTCTCGATGCGGTGCGACCAGGCCCCGTTCACCGACCCCCGGGTCCGGATGGCGCTGGCGCTCGCGCTGGACCGTCCCGCCGCGCTCAAGGGACTGCTCAACGACAAGGGCGACCTCGGCGACGACTCCCCGTTCGGACCCACCCAGCCCGCCACCGACAAGACGGTCGAGCAGCGCGCGCAGGACCTGGCGAAGGCCAAGCAGCTTCTCGCCGACGCCGGGCAGTCCGCGGGGTTCGACGCCACCATCGCCGCGCCGCGCGTGCAGGAGATCCCTGACCTCGCCGTGACGCTGCAGAACGCGGCGAAGGAGATCGGGGTGCGGTTGGCGATCAACGTGCAGGCCCCCAACGACTACTACGGGGACGCCACGTTCGGTGCGAGCCCCTGGCTCGACAGCACGATGAGCCTCGTCGACTACGGCCACCGCAGCGTGCCGGACGTGATCGCCAACGCGTCGCTGCGCAGCGACGGCGTCTGGAACGCCGCGCACTACAAGAGCCCGGCCTACGATGCGCTGTACGACGACTACACCTCCCAGCTCGACGTCGCGAAGCAGAAGGAGGCCGTCGGGAAGATGCAGCGGCTGCTGCTCGCCGACTCCCCGATCATCGTGCCGTACTTCCTGAACTGGCTCGGGGCCACGAAGAAGGGCGTGCAGGGCGTCAACCTCAACCCGACCGGGCAGCTCGACCTGTCGAGGGCCTCGACCGCATGACAGCGGCCGCGGAGGAGCTGCCCCGGGTCGCCGATCCGCCACCGCCCCCGCGTCGGCTGCTGCGTCGGCTGCTCCGCCCGCTGGTGCTGTTCGTCACCAACCTGGTGCTGCTCTCCGCGCTCGTGTTCTTCGGCGCGGAGGTTCTGCCCGGCAACATCGGGCGGCTGCTGCTCGGCCGGACGGCCGACCAGCGTTCCGTGGACGTGCTCAACCACGAGCTGGGGGCCGACCGGCCGATCGTCGTCCGCTACCTCTCGTTCCTGAACGGTCTGCTGCACGGCGACCTCGGGACGTCGCTGGCGCTGCGGCAGCCCAACAGCCAGCTGCTCTCCGCCGCTCTGCTCAACTCGGTGAAGCTGGCCGCGCTCGCGTTCGTCATCGTGGTGCCGCTGGCCCTGCTCGGTGGCGTGCTCGCCGCGCTCCGCCGCGACACCTGGGTCGACCGCACGATCATCGGGGTCGGCGTGGCGCTCACGGTGCTGCCGGAGTTCGTCACCGGTCTGATCCTGATCCTCGTGCTCAGCCTGGGCCTCAAGCTCTTCCCCGTGACGGCCGCGGCGCCACCCGGCTCGGGGTTCGGCACGCAGCTCTACTACCTCGTGCTGCCGGCGCTGCCGCTGGTGATCGTGCTGTTCGGGTACCTCGCGAAGCTCGCCAGGACCGGCACGATCACCGCGCTCGACTCCGACTACCACCGCACGGCCGTGCTCAAGGGGCTGCCCGCCCGGGTGGTGGTGACCCGGCACGTGCTGCGCAACGCGTTGCTGCCGACCATCTCCGTGCTCGGTACCCAGGCCGGCTACCTGATCGGCGGGCTCGTGGTGGTGGAGATCCTGTTCAACTACCGGGGGATCGGCAGCCTGATCTTCATGGCCGCCCAGAACAAGGACATCCCGCTGCTCGAGGTCGGGGTGCTGACCGTCGGGGTCGCCTACATGCTGCTGTCCTCGCTGTCGGACCTGGTCGCCGGCCTGCTGGACCCGCGGGTGCGCACCCGATGACCGACGTGGTCGCGGTGCGGGTGGGCCCCCGACCGGTCGGGCTGGTCGTCGGCGCGGTGATCCTCGCGATCTGGGTGGTCTGCGCGATCGGCGGCGAGCACCTCGTGCCCGACCCGTATGCCGCCGACTCCTTCGCGACGCTGGCCCCGCCCAGCGCCGGGCACTGGCTCGGCACCGACCGGCTGGGCCGCGACGTGTTCGCCCGCGTGGTCGTCGGGGCACGCAGCATCCTGCTGGTAGCGCCGGCCGCGACGCTGATCGGCACCGTGATCGGCACCGCGCTCGGGCTGGTCGCGGGCTATGCCGCCGGCATTGTCGACGACATCATCAGCCGGCTCATCGCCGTGGTCCTGTCGGTGCCGGTGGTCATCGTCGCGCTGCTCGCACTGGTGGCGCTCGGGCCGTCGAACTTCACGGTGATCGGCGTCATCGGGTTCATCTTCAGCGCCCCGATCGCCCGGACCGTCCGCGCCGCCGTGCGGGTGGAGCGGGACAAGGACTACGTGGAGGCCGCCCGGCTGCGGCGCGAACCCGGCATCCTCATCCTGGTCTCGGAGATCCTGCCCAACGTGCTCGGCCCGGTGCTCACCGAGGCCACCGTGCGGCTGGGCTACGCCGTGTTCTTCATCGCCACCCTGAGCTTCCTCGGTTTCGGCATCCAGCCGCCGTCGCCCGACTGGGGGCTCGCGATCTACGAGAACTACACCCTCATCCGTGCGTCGGCGTGGCCGGTGATCGTGCCGGCGGTGGCCATCGCCAGCCTCGTGGTGTCGGTACACCTGGTGGCCGAGGGACTCGTCCGGCGGGCCGAGAGATGACGCCACCCACTGCCACGCCGGCGCTGGAACTGCAGGACCTGCACGTCACCTACCGCTCGCGCGGCCGGAACCTGACGGTGATCGACGGGTTGTCGCTCCAGATCGCCCGCGGTGAGAGCTACGGGCTGGTGGGGGAGTCGGGGTGCGGCAAGTCCACCGCCGCGCTCGCCGTGCTCCGCTCGCTGGCCCGCGGCGGCCGGATCGCCTCGGGCCGGATCCTCGTCGACGGGGTGGACGTCGGTGCGCTCGACGAGGACGGGCTGCGCCACTTCCGCTCACACACCGCGTCGATGGTGTTCCAGGACCCGGTGGCCGCGCTCAACCCGACGCTGGACGTCGGGGCACAGCTGGACGAGGTCTTCGCCCTGCGCGGTGCCGACCGTGCGACGGCCAGGAAGGCGACCCTCGACGCACTGGACCGCGTGCGCATCGCCGATCCGCGTGGCGTCGTGGAGCGCTATCCGCACCAGCTCTCCGGGGGGATGGCGCAGCGCGTCGTCATCGCCGCGGCCCTGGCCACCGAACCCGTGCTCCTGCTGCTGGACGAACCCACCACCGGCCTCGACGCCACCGTCGAGGCCGAGGTGCTGGAGCTCGTGTCGGACCTGCAGGCCGAGACCGGCACGAGCGTCATGCTGATCTCCCACAACCTTGCGGTGGTGGCCGCGACCTGCACCCGCGTCGGGGTGCTCTACGCCGGGCGGATGGCCGAGGAGGGCCTGGTCGAGGAGGTGTTCGCCGCGCCGCGACACCCCTACACCGTGGGGCTGCTGCGGTGCCTGCCCGGCGCGGGCACGCACAAGAGCACCACCCGGCTCGCCACGATCCCGGGTGTGCTCCCCGAGCTCGGGTCGGCCGCGGCCGGGTGCGCGTTCGCCGACCGCTGCTCCCTGGCGGAGGACGTCTGCCGTACCGAGCGGCCACCGCTCGTCCCGCTCCCCGGCGGCGACTCCCGGCGGACCGCGTGCCACTTCCCCGACCGCGTGGCGACGCTGACGGCCGCCTCGCTCGCCCGCACCGACCCGTTCCCCGAGCCGGACCGGACGGGCGAGCCGCTGGTGTCGGCGGCAGGTGTCCGGAAGACGTTCTTCCAGAGACGCCGCCCCGTGCGGGCCCTGCGCGAGGTGGACCTCGCCATCTGGCCCGGCGAGACGCTCGGGTTGGTCGGCGAGTCGGGCAGCGGGAAGAGCACGCTCGCGCGGATCCTGCTCGGCCTCCTGGGCGCCGACGACGGCGCCCGGCTCACCCTGCGCGGCGCCGACCTCGCCCCCGATGTGGACGACCGCACCGCGCAGGCCGTCCGGGACGTGCAGATCGTCTTCCAGAACCCGGCCGGCGCGCTCAACCCGCGACACACGGTGGCCCGGATACTGGGACGGGCGGTGAAGCGGTTGACCGGGCTCACCGGGGAGAAGCAACGCGACCGGGTCACCGACCTGATCGACTCCGTGCGGTTGCGCCCCGAACAGCTGGCGGCCCGGCCCGCGCAGCTCTCGGGCGGGATGAAGCAGCGGGTCGCCATCGCGCGGGCCTTCGCCGGCAACCCCGCCCTGGTGGTGTGTGACGAGCCCACGTCCGCGCTCGACGTCAGCGTGCAGGCGGCCATCCTGAACCTGCTCTCGGACCTGCAGGAACGCGACGGCGTCTCGTACCTGCTGATCTCCCACGACCTCGGGGTGGTGCGCTACCTGGCCGACCGGATCGCGGTCCTCTACCTCGGCGAGGTGCTGGAGGTGGGGCCGGTCGAGGAGGTCTTCGCAGGACCGCGCAGCCCCTACACCTCCACCCTGCTCGACGCGGTGCCGTCACTCGACGGGGAGCGCTCGCGGGGCACCAGGGCCGTCGGCGGGGGCGAGACCCCGTCCGCGGACGGTTGCCCGTTCGCGCCCCGCTGCCCCCACGCGCTGCCCGGGGTCTGCGCGGAGAAGCCCCCACCGCTGGTGCAGGCGGGGCCTGAGCACGTCATCCGCTGCCACCTCCCCCTCGACGATCTCCTCCGGGCCTCCGGCCTGCTCGTCGGCACCCGCCGGGAGGTCGAACCATGAGGCTCGGACCGGCGGAGAGCAGCCGGGTGCGCCGCATGCACCTGCCCGGGCGGTTGCCCGGCGGGACCGTCCGCGAGGCCGACCTGGCCCTGCAACTCGACGGCGGCGGCAAGGGCCTGCTCGACACCACCCACTTCGACACCGTCCGGTTCCCGCCGCCGGACTGGGCGGCCCGGGTGATGACCGAGGCCGCCGCGGACGGTGAGCTCGCCTACTCGCCCTACCGCGGCAACCCGGACGTCCTGGCGGCGCTCGCGGGTCCGGTGTCGGCACTGCTGGGCGTGCCCGTCGACCCGCGGACCGGGCTCGTGCTCACCCCCGGCACGCAGGCCGCCCTGTTCACCACCCTGTCCGCGCTGGTCGATCCCGGCGACCTCGTGTTGCTGGCCGACCCGGAGTACCTGTTCACCGAGCGGATGCTCGCCTTCCTCGGCGCGCGCGTGGAGCGGGTGCCGGTGCTCCACCACCACGGCGTCGCCGGCCTCGACCTCGACGCCGTCGAACGCCTCCTGCCCGATCGCCCGCGTCTCATGCTGTTCTCCCACCCCCACAACCCGACCGGGGCGGTGCACCCGCCGGCCACGATCGCCCGCCTCGGCCGGCTGGCGGTCGAGGGCGGGTTCCGGGTGCTGGTCGACCAGCTCTACTGCCGTCTCGTCCACGACGGCACGCCCTACCACCACCTCGTCGCCGAGCCGAGCATGGCCGACCGCACCATCACGCTGCTCGGTCCGTCGAAGACCGAGTCGCTCAGCGGGTACCGGCTCGGGGTGGTGGTCGGCCCGCCCGATGTCGTCGACGCCGTCGAGCAGACCCTCGCCGTCACCTCCCTGCGCGCACCGGCCTACGCCCAGCAGCTGCTGCGGCACTGGCTCGTCGACGACGAGGAGTTCGTCCGTGAGCGGCTGGTCGATCTGCGCGCGCTGCGGGAGATGACCGTGGCCGGGTTGCGGCAGGTGCCGGGCCTCGAGCTCACGGCCCACGCCGGCACCGCCTACGCGTTCCCGGACGTGTCCGCGCTCGGGGTCGGTGACCAGGAGGTCGCGGCGGCGCTGCGGAACGACGCCGGGGTGATCGTGTCACCGGGCTACCAGTTCGGACCGTCCGGGATCGGGCACTTCCGGGTCTGCTACGCCCGCGACGAGCGGGAGTGGGACGCCGCGCTGGACCGCATGGTGGCCGTCCTCGTCGGGCTCGGCGGGGGTCGCGACGCTCCACGATCCGACCCCGTGCCGTAGCGCCGACAGCTCGCGCGGCGGCAGGGCCGGACGCGGTGGTCTCAGCTCCGGCGTCGTCGCGCCACCAGCACCGCGACGAGCGCTGCCGCTGCGGCCATGGCCACCGACGCCCGCGGGTCCCTCAGCGCCGACGCCGCGGCGGCGACCATGTCGTGCGGTCGACCCCCGTGCTCGGGCACCGGCCCGGCGGCCGTGGTGCCCACGTGTGTGCTGCCACCTGCCGAACCGGCCGGCGCGCGCCGTGACGCTTCCGGTGCCACATCGGCCGTCCGCCGCCGCTGCCGCCAGGCATCGCGCCGCTCCCGGGGCGTCCGTTCGCGCCCGGCTCGGGCGACACCGTCGGCCTGCTCGGCGGTCGCGACGTTGAGTGTCACGGCCCGCTCCGCCTCGGCCAGCTCGATCGCGGCCTCGACGTCGGCATTGCTCACCGGGATGTCCGGCGTGATGTGGTCGTCCCGGTGGTCGGACCCGGGGTCGTCGGACCAGGAGTGGTCGAGAGCGGAGTCCGTGTGCGGTGCCGGCTCGGTGTCGGGCTGCCGGTCCGTCGTCGCGCCGTGCCGATGTGGTCGAGGCGCTGGCTCGGGTGCGTCGTCGCTGGCCATGGTGAACCTGATTCTCGTGGTGAGGCCACGTCAGGACGTGGCCGCGTGGTGGTGGGGGTCGGATGGCATCGCGTGGTTGGTGCGGTCGTCGCTGCAGGTACCGGCGAAGTACCCCGCGGTGGAGCGCTCAACCCCTCGGTTTGCGGTCGACGGCGCGCGAACCCCGCCGACGATCGGGCCGCCGCCGCATCAGTTCCCACCGGCGAGGTCGAGCTGCCGCAGGCGTTCCGGGTCGGCGAGGATGTCGATCTCGACGATCCTCCCGCCCCGTGTCGCCACGCCCATCACCGACAGCGGCTGCCCGTCCACGACGGTGACGAGCCCGGGTGCGCCGTTGACCAGGGCGGCGCGAGCGAAGCGCGCGAGACGTCCGAAGCCGAGCACCTGCCCGGCCACCTCCCGGGCGCCGCGGACCACCCGGGACGGCCCGATCGGCCCGGCACCGGCGTCGGCGCGCAGCACGACGTCGGGATCGAGCACGGCGAGCAGGCCGTCGAGGTCGCCCCCGCGGGCAGCCGCAAGGAACTCGTCGAGGATCTCCCGTTGCCGGTTGGGGTCGGCCGCACAGGTCGGCGTGGCGCCGCGCAACCGCCGGCGGGCCCGGCTGGCCAGCTGCTTGGCCGCGGCCGGGGAATGATCCAGGATCGGCGCGATCTCCTTGAACGGCACGGCGAAGACGTCGTGCAGCACGAACGCGAGCCGCTCGGCGGGGGTCAGCGTGTCCAGGACCACGAGCAGCGCGAGCCCGACGGAGTCGGCCAGCAGCGCCTGCTGCTCGGGGTCGGTCCCGTCGGCGGGCCCCACGACCGGGTCCGGTACGTGGGCGTCGAGCGGCTCCTCGCGGCGCGCGGCCCGCGCGCGCAGCATGTCCAGGCACACCCGGGCCGCCACCGTCGTGAGCCACCCGCCGAGGTTGCGCACGTCGTCGGTGTCCGACCGGGCGAGCCGCAGCCATGTCTCCTGCACGGCGTCGTCGGCCTCGGCCAGCGAGCCGAGCATCTGGTACGCCACTGCCCGCAGACGGGCCCGGTGCGCCTCGAAGCCGTCGGTCAGCCGCTCGTTCGATTCCATCGTCACCTTTCGCCGTCGCCGACCGTCATGTCGATGACGAACCGAACGCGGCCGAGGTGACAGACCCTAGGGAGCAGTGATCGTGCGAGCATGGAGCACACGTCCGGCGAAGGTCCCACCGGTCGCCGGCATGACCTCGCGGCCCGATGTCAGGGCCCGGACCCTGAGAGGGCAGTGGCTGGCGAACCGGATGGTGCGGGGCGTGCTGCGGACGCCACTGGTGTGCAGGATCGCGGGCAACCGGCTGATCACGATCTACGTCGTGGGCCGCCGGACCGGGCGGCACTACGCGGTGCCGGTCGCCTACACCCACCACGACGGAGACCTGCTGATCGGCACCTCGTTCGCGTGGGGGCGCAACCTCCGCAGCGGCGAGCCGGTGGACATCCGGCTCAAGGGCGCGCGACGGACGGCCGACGTCCAGGTCGTCACGAACGAGCCGGACGTCGTCGCGCTGTACGCCGTCATCGTGCGGGACAACCCCAACTTCGCGGCGTTCAACGACATCGGCTCCGACCAGGACGGCAACCCGAGTCACACCGATCTGCACCTGGCCTGGGTGGCCGGCGCTCGGGCGATCCGGCTGACGCCCCGGGCGTGACATCCTGGCGGGGTGTGTTTCGTCGCCCGTCGAGGAGACCCTCGTGAACGACAGCGTCGGTGATACCGCGGAACTGCACGGCAGGCTCGTGGGCGCCATCAGATCCGGAAGCGTCGCGGGGGTGCGTCAGCTGCTCGGTGATCACCCCGGCCTCGTGACGGCGCGCATCCACTGGGTGACCGACCGCGTCGAGGAGCTCCTCACCGGCCGACCTGACGCCGCCGGTGATCTCAACGAGTGCTTCTGGCAGGCCTGCCACGACGGCCAGCTCAGGACCGCGCAGCACCTGCTCGCGCGCGGGGCGGACATCGACGCCACCCCGGACTACGCCGACGAGCACCCGGTCGGCATCGCCGGATCTGCGGGCACGGCGCGCGACGCCCTGATCACCTGGCTGCGCGAACAGGGAGCCTTGGGAGCCGGCCCGGTCGATGGCACATGAGGTGCCCGGAGATCGGTCACCTACACGGGCCCGACCCGTGGTGGTGACACGGAATGCCACGGACAGTAGCGTCGCGATATATGACCGAACAGCAGCCTTTCGAGGCGGTCCGGAGCTACGACGGGTTCGAGCTGCGCCGCTACCCGTCCCACGTCGTGGCTGAGGTCACCGTCGAACTGCCCTTCGAGCAGGCGGGCAACGCAGCGTTCCGGTACCTCTTCGGCTACATCAGCGGCCAGAACCGGTCCCGAACCTCGGTGGCGATGACCGCACCCGTCCTGCAGTCGCCCGGCGCCGCCCAGAAGGTGGCGATGACCGCGCCCGTGATACAGCACCGCACGCAGGAGGGCGGGTATGCCGTCGCGTTCGTCCTGCCGGCCGCGATGACCGAGGAGACCGCACCGGAGCCGACCGACCCCCACGTCTCGATCCGCACGGTGCCGCCGAGGCTGGCGGCCGTGACGCGATACTCCGGCCGCTGGTCGCAGGACTCCTACGAACGCCATTGCCGGTCCTTGCTCCGGGCGATCGAGGCCCAGGGCCTCACGGCCATCGGGACACCGCGCTTCGCCCGCTTCGACCCGCCGTTCAAGCCCTGGTTCCTGCGCCGCAACGAAGTGGTCGTCGACGTGGACGAGAACCCCGAGGCGCGCTGAGTCAGGAGATCGCGGCCTTCACCAGCTCGATGACGTTCTTCTCCACCACGGGGCTCCACTTCTTGAGCGCGTACGACGCCGGCCACATGTCGCCGTCGTCGAGGTTCGCCGCGTCCTGGAAACCCAGTGTCGAGTAGCGGTAGGTGAACTTGCCCGCGTCCTGGAAGAAGACGACGACCTTGCCGTCCGCGTTCGCGTAGGCGGGCATGCCGTACCAGGTCTTCGGCGACAACTGGGGGGCGGTCGCGCTCACGGTCACGTGCACGCGCTCGGCGAGTGCGCGGTCCGCGGGTGCCATCTTCGCGATCGCGTCGAGAACCGCCTGCAGGCCGTCGGCCTGCTTGGCGCCCTTCTTGCCCTCGGCGCGCAGCTCGGCGGCGCGCTCCTTCATCGCGGCACGTTCCTGGGCGCTGAAGCCATCGGTCTCGGTGGTCGTCGTGGGCATCCCGGGGCTCCTTTGTGGACATCCGCTCCGGCAGGTGCGCCGGACCTTCCGCCACGAGGCTAGGCCTGCGCGGAGCCCTGTCGCTTCTCGATTCCTGATCGCATCAGGAGCCCGGGTCGTGGCTCTTGCGTGCGAGGTAGCCGGTCACGGCGATCTCGGCGCGCAGCGGAAGGCCGGCGCGGACCTGTTCGGTGGCGATCCGCACTGCCGTGTCGTGGAAGGCTTGCTCGCCCACGGTGAGGATGGCCTCGTGGGCGGGGCCGGTC
>JBBQEF010000086.1:0-17530 GCA_038320445.1 Mycobacteriales bacterium | reverse complement strand
GGGGTCCGGCAGCGCCTCCTCTAACGACGGCCGCCGCCCGGTTCGTCGGTCGGGTGCCTGCGGGGGACCCGGTGCCCCGGCGGATGGCTCGCTGGACGCAGGCCTTGATCGGCGGCCCGGCCGAGGCGCGGGCACTCACCGATCTCGCGGCGTCGACGCAGGCGCCGGTCACCACCGGGCGGCGGATCGCGGTGGTCTCGGTCCGGGGCGGGGCCGGCCGGTCGACCGTGACCGCACTGATCGGCCAGGTCTTCGCGGCTCGGCGCGCCGACCACGTCCTGGTCGCCGACGCCGGACCCGAGCACGGCTCGCTCGCCTGGCGGCTGGACGTTCCCGTTCCCGCTGATCCGGCCGCGCTCGGCCCGAGGCTGCTCGCCGCCCGGGGTGCGACCGTGGCGCACGTGGACGCGTTGTTGCCCCGCACCCCGGCCGGGCTCCGCGTGCTGCCGGCAGGCGCGGGACCCACGCGCGACCTGACCGGTGCCCTGTCCCGGTTCTTCGCCATCACGGCGATCGACTGCGGCCCGGGGGTGGCCCAGGCCGGCCTGTTCGACGTGCACGCCGCCGTGATCGTCGCGCCCGCCACCCCCGACGGGGTGCGCAGCACCTGCGCGGCTCTCGACCGGTTGCCCGCCGGGCCACGGGCCGTCTCCGTCGTCGTGCTCACCACCACCGACCGGACCGGCCGGGCGGCGCTGGCCGGGGTCGACACCGCGCTGGCCGGGTACGGCGTGCCCATCGTGTGGCTGCCCTACGACCGCCATCTCGCCGCGGGCGCCCCGATCGACCCGGCCCGGCTCGCCGTCGCCACGACCGTCGTGGCCACCCGGCTCGCCGGTCTCGCGCTGCAACGGGCGTGCCGGTCGTGACAGCCGCAGCGGCCCTTCCCCCGGAGCCGGGATCGTGACGACGAGGCAGGTCCACCGTCCTGCCCGCACCGTGCGCCCGCTGCTCGCCCAGGACGCGTTGACGATCAGCCCGCCGCCCGCGCTGCCCGACGGGAAGGCCGGCACGGGTATGCAGTCGTTGATCCCGCTCGCCGGTGCGGGCGCCGCGATGAGCATGATGATGTTCCTGCGCGGCTCGGGTTTCGCGGCGCTCGGCGCGGTGATCCTCGTGGTGTCGCTCGGGGCGGCCGGGGTCATGTACGTCACCCAGCGCGGCCAGGCCGGGCGCAAGCGCCGTGACCAGCGCGAGCTGTACGTCACGTATCTGGAGCAGCTGCGCGAGGAGCTGCGCGAGCACGAAGGCGCCACCCGCGCGGCCGGCCTGAGCTGTGATCCGCCGGCCGGCCACCTGCTCGGCCTGGTGGACGACCCGGCCCGGCTCTGGGAGCGTCGCCGCCCGGACGTCGACTTCCTGCGGTTGCGCGTCGGCACCGGCGCGCTGCCGCTGCGTGAGCTGACGCTGCGCGACGAGGGCACGGTCGTCAGCCCCAGCGACCCGTTCATGCGCTCCGAGGCGCGGGCGCTGATCCGACGTTTCGGGCGGGCACCGGGGCTGCCGCTGCGGATCGGGCTGGACCGGGCGGGTGACGTGAGCGTCATCGGGGCGGATCGCGAGGACGTGCTGCGCACCGGTCGCGCCCTGGTCGCCCAGCTCGCGGCGCTGCACGCCCCCGACGACGTCACGCTCGCGATCGTCGCGCCGGCCGCGGCCGAGACGGACTGGGCGTGGGCACGGTGGCTGCCGCACCTGCTCGACCGTGACCTGATCGGCCCGGCCGGTCCGGTGCCGCGGCTCGTCGAGGACATGGACACGCTGGAGGCGATGCTGGCGGGTGACCTCGACGAGCGGGCCAGGGCCGCGGCCACCGCGCAGCGGCACGGCGGCGGTCACGCCGAGGCCCGCACCCGGCCGCGGCTCGTGATCATCGACGACGCCCACGGCCGCGTGGCGCGCGGGCTCCGCACCCCCGACGCGGGCGCCGGGCCTGCCGCACTGGGGATCACGGTGGTGCACCTGTTGGCCGACCGCCTGCACGAGCCGGGAGACGTGACGCGGCGGCTCACCGTCGCGGGGGCACAGGTGCGGGTGGAGGACATGGGATCCGGCACCGTCGTCGACGGAACGCCGGACGAGGCGCCCGCGCCGCTGGTGGAGGCGCTGGCCCGCCGGCTCGCCCCGCTGCGCCTGTCCCCGGACTCCTACGACGACGGCACCGGCACCCCGCCTGCCGACTTCGTCGAGCTCCTCGACCTGGGCGACCCGGAGGCGGTCGACCCGGCGCGGCTGTGGCGTCCCCGCTCGGACCGCGACTTCCTGCGCGTCCCGATCGGGGTGGACGAGACCGGGCGCCCGATCCTGCTCGACCTGAAGGAGTCGGCGCAGCTGGGGATGGGCCCGCACGGGCTCTGCGTCGGCGCGACCGGTTCGGGGAAGAGCGAGCTGCTGCGCACGCTCGTGCTCGCGTTGGTGGCCGCACATCCGCCGAGCGACCTCTCGATGGTGCTCGTGGACTACAAGGGCGGCGCGACCTTCGCCCCGTTCGGCGACCTGCCGCACGTCGCCGGCCTGATCACGAACCTGTCCGGGGACGCGGCGCTGGTGGAGCGCGTCTACACCAGCCTCGACGGCGAGGTGCTGCGCCGCCAGCAGCAGCTGGCCGACGGTGGCCGGATCACCGACATCACCGAGTACCGGATGCGGCGTGCCGAGGGCGCGGACCTGCCCGAGCTGCCGCACCTGCTCGTGGTGATCGACGAGTTCGGGGAGCTGCTCACCGCCAAGCCGGAGTTCGCGGAGCTGTTCCTGCGGCTGGGCCGCATCGGGCGTTCCATCGGCGTGCACCTGCTGCTGTCGAGCCAGCGGATCGAGCAGGGCAAGCTGCGCGGCCTGGAGACCTACCTGTCCTACCGGATCGGGCTGCGCACGCTGTCGGACCAGGAGTCGCGCACCGTGCTCGACACCCCCGACGCGGCGCGGCTGCCCGCGCTGCCGGGACACGGCTACCTCAAGGTCGACGTCACGGTCTACCAGCGCTTCAAGGCCGCGTTCGTGTCCGGCCCGCTCGCCGGGATCCGCGAGGCCGAGCCGGCGCCCGTCGCCGGGCCGCCCGTGAAGCCGATGACCCGGTTCGGCCGCCCGGCCAGCCGGGACACCGCTGCTCCGGCGCAGGCGTCGCGCCGCACCACCGGCCCGACGCTGATGTCCACGGTGGTGGCGCAGCTGGAATCCGCCGGCGCGCCGGTCGCCCCGATCTGGCTGCCGCCGCTGCCGGCCGCGGTGACGCTCGACCGTGCGGGCGGTGGGCTGCAGGTCACCCCGAACGGGGTGCGGCTCGCTGTGCCCCGCCTGCCGCTGGGCCTGCTCGACGACCCCGCCCGCCAGTGGCAGGGACCCTGGCTGGTGGACCTGGACAGCGGCGGCGGCCACCTCCTGCTGCTCGGCGGGCCGGGCTCGGGGAAGACGACGGCGCTGCGCACGCTCGCGCTCGGGCTGGCCGCCACCCGGTCGCCCACCGAGGTCGCCGTGTACGGCATCGACCTGCTCGGCAGCGGGTTGCGCGGGCTGGCCGACCTCCCGCACGTCGGCGGCGTCGCCGGACGCGACGACCGCGAGCGGATCCGCCGCACGGTCGACGAGGTGCTGGCGATGCTCGCGGCCCGCGAACAGATCTTCACCCGCCTCGGCCTCGACGGTGTGGCGGACCTGCGGGCGGAACGCGCGGCCGGGCGGCTCGACGAGCTGGCGTGCGACGAGGTCGTGCTGCTGGTCGACGGCTACGGCCAGCTGGGCGTCGAGTTCGAGGACCTGGAACCCGCGGTGCACGACCTCGTGGCCCGCGGCGGGCGCTTCGGCGTGCACGTGGTGGCCACTGCGCGACGGGGGAGTGAGGTCCGTGCCGCGCAGCAGGTGTCGTTCGCCCAGCGCATCGAGCTGCGGATGACCGATCCCGCCGAGTCGGGCATCGACGGCAAGCTGGCCCGCGCCGTACCCGCCGACGCCCCCGGCCGTGCCCTGACCTCGGACAAGTTGTTCGCCCACGTCGCGCTGCCGCGCCTGGACGGGCTGCCCGACCCTGCGACGTCCGGGCTCGCGGCGGCGGCGACCCTCGTGCGCGGCGCCTGGACGGGTGCGTTGCCGCCCGCGGTGCGCGTGCTCCCGCCGGTGCTGCGGGCGCAGGATCTCGCGGGCGGGCCCGGCCTGGTCCCGTTCGGCCGCGTCGAGCACGACTTCTCCGTCGCCGAGCTCGACATCGTGGGTCGCGACCAGCACCTGCTCGCGCTGGGCGACTCGGCGTGCGGCAAGACCAACCTGCTGCGGGTGCTGGCCCAGGGGCTGGTGCGCCGGTACAGCTCCGAGCACCTGGTGTTCGCCGTCGTGGACCCGCGCCACCTGCTGGCCGACGTGGTGCCGGAGCCCTACCTCGGCGGCTACGCGCCCAGCCCGACACTCGCGCAGCGGCTGGCGGCCGCCGTCGCCACTCAGCTGGCCGGGCGGGAGCCGGGGGACGGCTCGCCGCGGGTGGTCCTGCTCGTCGACGACTACGACGTGCTCGCCGCCTCGGGCACCCAGCCGCTCGCGCCGCTCGTCCCGTACCTGGCGTCGGGCCGCGACCTGGGCCTGCACGTGCTCATGACCCGGCGCGTCATGGGCGCGGCGCGCGGGCTGTTCGAGCCCTTCACGCTCGGGGTGCGGGAATCGGGTTGCCTCG
The DNA here is from genome assembly GCA_038320445.1 of Mycobacteriales bacterium. GTDB lineage: Bacteria > Actinomycetota > Actinomycetes > Mycobacteriales > Pseudonocardiaceae > Pseudonocardia. The sequence continues at coordinate 12,873 of JBBQEF010000086.1, read as the reverse complement.
GCCTGGTGATGTCCGGCGACCGCACCGAGGGCCAGCTCCTGGGCGGCGTCCGCGCGTCCACGATGCCCGTCGGTCGGGGCCGCCTGGTGCGCGCGGGCGAGGCCACCCGTACCGTCCAGACCGCTCTCCACACCTCGCAGGAGGGGACATGACCTACGACGTGATCGCGCTGTGCGAGCGGCCGCCCGACACCGGCACCACGCTCGCCGCGATGCGCGCCTGCGGGCCGGACCTGCGCGTCATCACCGTGGAGCGCGGCTCCCTCGTGCAGCTGTGCACCGACGACGGCGCCCCGCTCGTGACGATCGAGGGCGCCCGTCTGGTGCAGGTGCCGGGAGAGGCGCAACGGCTGCTCGGCATCGACGACGAGCCGCCCTGCCCGCAGTGGTGGGTGGAGGTGCGCGCCACCGGCCTGCCGGACGCGCCGCGGATCGCCCGCCGCTTCGTCGCCGCGCTGCTGTCGGTGACGGGCGGGGTGTCGTGGGCGGGCCGGACCGCCGAGGTGCTTCCTCCCGCGGAGGCGGCATCGTGAGAGCCGACGTGCTTCCTCCCGCGGAGGCGGCATCGTGAGAGCCGACGTGCTTCCTCCCGCGGAGGCGGCATCGTGAGAGCCGACGCCCTCCCGTCGTGATCCATCCGGCGGCCGACCACGTCACGGCCGAGGCGCTCGTCGTCGAGCAGAACCGCAGCGTGGTGGCGTTGAGCACCTGGGTGGTCGATGCCGCCGCGGTCGCGGCCGGAGCGGGGCGGCTGCTGCAGATCCTCACCCCGGCCGACTGCGTCATCACCTACCCGCTGGAGCTGCTGCTCCGAGACGGCGGTGGCCAGTGGGTCACCCGGGAGGGCGCGGCGTTCCGCGACGGCTTCACCGCCGCGCCGATGGCCTGGTCCGGCACGCGTTTCGCTCCCGTCGACGGGCCGGTGCCCGAGCCGCGGCCCGGACTCGGCGGTGGCGGCCTGGAGGTGCAGGTCACCAGCCTGCACCCGGTCACGGACGAGCTGGAGCTGGGCGCGACGACGGCGGCCGTCATGACCGCCCTCACCGGCGGGGGCCCGGCCGGATGGGGCGCCGCCGAGCCGGTGACCCAGCCGTGGTCGCCCCGCGAGCTGACGGCCGCGTGCCGCGAGCGGGCACCGGACCCGACCGCCCTGGCCGTGGTGGGCCGCGGCGCGGTGGGCCGGGTGCACGTCAGCCGCGTCGACTCCGGGGTGCTGGAGGAGGTGCGGATCTCCGGCCCGGGTGTCCGGGCCGTCGGGGCCGCGCCGCTGGAGCGGCTCGCCGACCAGCTGGGCGGCACCGCCCGCAGCATGATCGTGGCGATGCACCCGACGCGCCTGGGTGGCGCGCGCCCGGCCCAGCCCAGCCCACCCGCGGTGCCCTACGGGATCCTGCTCGGCGGCTCGGTGGTCGCGCAACGCGGCGCAGACCATGCCCGGTGCGCACCCGCGGGGTGGGTGCGGCCGGTGGCCGGCGGCACGGCGTGCTGGTGTCGGTTCGACGGCATGGCCCCGTTCGAGCAGCTCACGGATGTCCTGGAGCACTTCGATGTCGGCCGCGCTCCACGGCCGTAGCCTCGCTGATCGTCGTCCCGGGCGGCGGCGGCGTTGTGCCGCCGCAGCCGAGACTCGCCCCCGATGTCATGCCCACTCCTGTGTTCGCGCGGAGCCGCCGCAGTCGTGAGCAGCACGGCCGGTCGTCGTGCAGATCACCCCTCTGCGGCGCCGGCGCGGCACCGACGACGCGGCACCGGCTCCGTGCCGACAGGACCGGCGAGACGGCCACGGCCGGCCATCGGTCAGATGCGCCGTGGCGGTCGTTGTGGGCTCCTGACAGCTCGGCGAGATCAACCGAGAATCTTGGCGGCGACGCGCTTCGTGAAGGCCGCAGCCTCGGCTTCGGTGATCTCCACGTGGTCGACGTCGTTGTGCCCGAACCTGTGATCGATCAGCGCGGTTGTCCGTTCCCAACGCAAGCGGCGCGTGAAGGCCTCGTCGATCGGATGGCCGTCGACGACCCTCCGGCGCACGACCCCCGCCGGGTTGGCCCTGGTGCGGCCTGGAGTGATCGTTCCGAAGTACACGAAGGACGGCGATCCGTGCTCGCCGGCGTGATCGTCCTGGGTCATGGTCGGTGCCTGATCTTTCCGGCCCGGCCGGACCCGTGACTGTTCATCGCAGGGCCATCCGGGAGATGTGGTCGGCGCGGCGCAGGGGGTCGGGCAGCCGGGACGTGCGGCAGAGGGTCAGCACCAGGTCCGCTGACTGGTCGACCCCGATGCGATGGCCTGGTGAGACGTATACCGGTCGAATGCCGTCCTGGGTGCGGAGTGCACAGCCGACGACGTCGCCGCCGTCGGCGAGCGGTGTCCGGTCGCCGCGGCGGGGTCCGGGCTGGTCGTGGTCGCCGGTCAGGTGGTTCTTGGCGCATCCGATGGCGGGGAGGCCGGTCAGAACTCCCAGGTGGCAGGCGACTCCGCAACGCCGTGGATGGGCGATTCCCTGGCCGTCGCACAGCAGCAGCTCGACCGATGTGCACAGACGGCCGAGCACGTCGGCCAGGATCGGCTGCTCCCTGAAGGCGAGAAGTCCCGGAAGGTACGGGAACGTCGCGGTGCCCTCGGCGGTGACTTCTTCGATGACGCTTCCGCTGCCCACGTCGACCACGACAGCGGCGGCGACCATCCTCTCGGAGTCGCCGGCGTAGGAGACGTCGAGCCCGGCGACCGTGCGTGGTGCGGGGATCGCGCCGGTGGGGATCTGCACCCGGCCGGCGAGCTGTCGTTGGATGTCCTCGGCCTCTGCGACGGTGTGGCGCGGGTCGGTGACGGTCACGGGGTCGCCCGCCCCGGCTCGGCTGGGATCAGGGAGCCGTCCTCGTTCCAGCGGCGGGTCATGACGAGGCGGCCGCGGTCATCGAACAGGCGTTCCTCCGCCAGCCGGCCGTTGTGGTGCCATTCGCGGCTGGTTCCCACGGCCCGGCCGTCGACGACCTCGATCTCCGACTGCAGGGTCCCGTCGGGATACCAGCCTCGATCCGGTCCGTGCGCGATCCCGTTGCGTACCGTCGTCAACGCGATGACAGCGCCTGCCTGGTCGGTCTCGACCAGCTCACCGGTGAACAGCTCGTCGCGATAGCGGAAGCGCTGGCCGTCGTCCATGTCGGTGTCGTCGATGTTCACACGCATCTCTACTCCGGGAGGAAGTTGTGCGGGCCGGGCGGATAGCCGGTGAACCGGCCGGAGTTGCTCACGCTGCCCCGCAGCATGGCCGCGCAGTTGGCACAGCATGGCAGCGGGCGTACTCCATCCCGCCCGAAAGGTGCGAAGTTGTCGATGCGCATCTCCTCGAACACGGACGCGTCCAGGTCGGGGCCGCGCCGCCACAGCAGCTCGTTCATGGCCTTGACCTCCGCGTGGCGCAGCGGATCATCAGGATGTGGGTGCAACCGCGTTGTTCCGTCGATCGAACCGTCGCCGTTCAGGGCAGGATATCCCGGTCCGGACTCCAACTCGACGAGTCGCTGCGCCAACAACGGGTGGAGCCGGTCGCTGGTGATCACCGAGTTGCGCAACCCGTTGCTCGCTTCGACGATCTCACCGGTGCGGAGATCCATGACGACGGACGTGACGTGGCCGATGCTTCGTCGGGAGAGCTCCCCGGTATGGCGACGCTCACGGAACTGTTCTGCGCGCTGTTCACCGATCTCGTGCAGCACGTCCCCGGCGGATCTGCCGTCCACCGCCTCGACCAGTCCGTCCGATCCACGGACAACGTGGGACTCAGACACGACAGTGAGGCTCTGGATTTCCCCGTCCGGCACGGTGAAGTGGCCGGTATCCGTCGTGGACACCGTCACGGCCTGATGGTCGGTCGGGTGCGCTGGTGCTGTCGAACCCTCCGGTCCGTGGACGGATGTGCTCGGGGCGCCGGGTGCCCGCTCTCCGCCACCTACTGCGCCGTCGTCGGAGTGGAGGCTCGCTCGTTGGCCATGATCTGGGTGGTCGGCGTGGGCGACGGGTGCCCCGAGCGCCGTCTCCCGGCTGGCCCCCGTCCGGGCCACCGCGTCCTGCAGCTCGCGCAGACGCTCGGTTCCGGGGGGCACGTCGACATGCCGGAAGATCGCTGCCTGCTCGTCGGTGAGCCGAATCAGCTCGGACTCCGAGACGCCCGGAACGCGCATGGCCTCGTAGTAGGGGTGCGTCGCCATCTTGGCCGCGAAGCTGTCTGCCGTGTGGAACTGCAGCTCGAACACCTGCCCGCTGCGCGGGTCGAGCCAGTTGGTGTTCACGCCCTTGTAGGCGGCGGGGTCGTCCCAGGTCGGCTTGAAGGCGACGTTCTCGAACCCGCGGGCCTGCAGGTCGGCCACCGCCCGCTCGATCCCCGCGGTGTAGGAGCCCGGCGGCAGCTCCATCGTGTAGCGCACCGCATCCCGCACGTTCGCGGCCGCCTCGGTGGGGCTGAGGTCGGGGGCCTGGTCGAGCTCTGTCGCCAGCTTGCGCTTGAGGGAGTCCTCGCTCTTGAGCGCGAAGTCCGGGTAGCCGCGCATCTGCGCACCGTCGACGTGCCCGACGACGTCGCGGACCTGCGAGGTGATGCTCGGCTCGGCGGTCCTGGCGTGCTCGATCACCTGGTCGGCGGCGGCGTTGGCGGGCGGGTCGAGCTCGAGACGTGCCCCGTGCTCGGCCCCCACCCACGAGCCGTCGGGCCGGGTGCCCAGGTGCGGCGCCGGATCCGCGCCGGTGGGCTGCAGGTCGGCCGCGGCCGAGGCGGACTGCTCGGCGGGCGTCGGGTGGTCGGGCGTCGTGTGGTCGGTCGTTGGGTGGTCGGGCGTTGGGTGGTCGGGCGTTGGGTGGTCGGGCGTCGGGTGGTCGGGCGCTGTGTGGTCGGCTGCGGGCACATCGGAGCCGCCGGGCCGGGTGCTGTCGGGCACTCCTGCTGCGTGCGCCGGAGTGCCGGGCACAGCGGCGTGGTCCGGCCGGCCGGGGCCACCAGCGGCGTGGGCGGGTGTGCCGGAGCCTGTCGCGTGGGCAGGTAGGTCGGAACCGGAGGGGTGGGCCGGCGTACCGGAACCGGTGGCGTGGGCCCCCGCCTGCTGGGCCCCCGCCTGCTGGGCTCCGGCATGCGCCGGCACGTCCGCCTGGCCGGTCCGGATCGGTGGCGGCTCCGCCGCGCCGGCGTGTGGCGCCCCGGCCGGTGCGTCGACGTGTGTGGTGTGGAGGTCGGTGTGGGGGAGCTCGATGTGGGGGATGTGCAGGGACGGGAAGCGTGCGGCGATGTTGCCGAACACGTCCCGGACGGTGGGGAGCGCGCCGATGGCCTCGCCGGCGCGGGTGAAGCCGGCGCCGACCCGGGCGACGGTGGCGAACCGGCTGGCCTCCAGTGCAGCCCCGGCGCCGCGGAGCCCGGCCCCGGCGCCCTTGGTGCCGAGGATCGCCGAGACGACGTTGAACGTGGCCATCCCGGCGGCGTGGGACTTGTCGTGCCCCCACTCGTCGTAGGCGATGATCGCCTTCCCGGCGCCGAGCAGGGTGTTGCCGAGCTCGCCCTTGGCGTACCCGCCGTAGCCGATCGTCTGGTCCATGACGATGCCGACGGGGTTGGTGTAGGCGGACAGCGCGATGACGAAGGTGCCCAGGCCCTGCCACGCGGTGCCGGCGGTGGACCAGGACCAGTGGCCCTCGGAGTAGCCGATCAGCGCGCCGAGGCCGCCGACGAACCCGACCGCGCCGTCCTTGATCCCGACGAAGAACGCCCCGACGTCGCCCAGGAACCCGCGGTCGTGCTCCTCGCTGGTGCCCCACGGCAGCGCGCCGGCCTGGCCCATGGCGGCGTCGAGCTGTGCGGCGGTGTAGCCGTACTCGGTCGGGAGCACGGTGTCGTCGCCGTTGTCGGCGGTGTAGCGGCTGTCGGTGTAGAGGGCCAGGACGGCGTTGGCACAGCGGCGTTGCGCGTCCATGAAGTCGGCGACCGCCGCGTCGACGCCGGAGATCAGCTGGTTGTGCCGGTCGACGGCACCCTGGTCGTCATGCCAGTCGGGCTGGGACGCGACGGAGTCGACGAACGCGGTGGCCTGCGCGCGCAGCGACTCCAGCCGTGTCTTGATCGCCGCCACCTCGCCGGCGTAGGCGGCCATGGCCGTGCCGACCGCGGTGATGTCCTCGCCCACCGACGCCGACACCGACGCCACCGGGCCGGTCGCCGCCAGCAGCTGACCGGCCTCCGGGGCGACGTAGACCGCGCCGAGGCCCTGCCACACGGCATGGACCCGCGAGCCGGTCTCGCCGAACGCCGTACCCGTCCGCGACAGGGTGGCGGCGTGCCCGGCGAGGGCGTCCATGTCACCGGCGATCACCGGTATCGCGGCTGGGTTGATCAACGGCGTTCCCTCGCAGCGGTCGGGCCGGTCATCGTGGACCGTGGCCGGGCATGACGGCGGTCGGGTCGGGTGCCGCGCTCGCGGCGGCCTGGGCGTTCGCGGCCATGGCGAGGTCGCCGTCGAGGTAGGCGGTCGTGGCGTTGGCGGCGCCGGTCATCGCTGCGCCGGTGCGGGTGAGGACGAACTGGATGTTGCCCTGGGCCGAGCCGGCGAACCCCGACAGGGCGTCGGCCACGATCGGGGAGCTCGACTCGGTCGCGGAGCCCTCCAGCCCGGTGTTGAGCGAGGTGAGCTGCGGTTCGAACTCCTGGGCGGTGGTCTCGGTGCGGGCCAGGACGGCGTTCACGCCGGCCGGCTGGATGTCCCAGCTGGGCATGTCCTCAGCCGATGCTCTGGACGGCCGTGCGCGCCTGCGTCAGCGCGGTGGTGGCGCTCTCGTCGTTGCGGGTCATCGTGGTGCGGACCAGCGTGATGATCTGCTGGACCTCGGTGGCCGCCGAGGTCCAGCGCTGCTCCACGACGCGGTACTCGTCGGAGACGCCGTCGGCGGTGAAGTCGCTCATCGCCGCGTTGACGTCCGCGGTGCGCTGGGAGATGTTCGCCTCCAACCGGGAGACGATCCCGGCGAGGTCGGACTGCACGGACTGGGAGGTGCCGGTGTCGAAACTGCGACGATCCACCATGGTGGGTCCCTGCCTCTCAGTAGCTGGCGCCGAAGCGCGCCGCGTCGAAGTTCGCGCTGCCCTGGCCGGTGCGCGCGTTGTCGGCCATCTCGCTGTCGCCCTGGACGAACGCGGTGTTCATGCCGCTCTGGCCGCCGAGGATGGCGGCGAGGGCGGAGTTGAGGTCGGCGGTGATGGAGTCGGCGTTGGCCTTGAACGAGTCGAACGCGGCCCGGCCGGCGCCGTTGAAGGTGCCCTGCAGCGGTTCGGCCGCCGCGATGAGCTGCTGGATCAGCGCGCCGAGGTCCTCGCTGGAGCCCTGGGTCTGCTGGGTCAACGAGGAGAGCGTCTGCGCTCCCATGTCGAACTTCATCGGTGCCCCCGGTGGGTGTCCCGCGGGGCCGGACCGGCTCCGCCACCCCCTACACGGGCCGCGCCGGGCAGCGGTTCAGACGAGTTTCACATTTCTCCGCGGGCATGGGCCCGCAGGCGCTGCGCCCACGACAGGACGACCGGCTGCGCACCGACGTCGGCGAACCGCTCGCCGCCGCGTTCGACGACGGGGTAGATGCCCAGCCGGTGCTGCGGCGTCGTCGTGCAGGCCCCGGTGACGAGGTCGAAGCGGTACCAGTGCCACGGGCACACCAGCGCGGGGCCGTCGCGGACCCAGCCCTGCTCGAGCGGCCCCGCGTTGTGCGGGCAGAGCGCGTCGGTGACGTGGTGCCGGCCGTCGACGAGGAACACGGCGAACGCGCGCCCGTCCGGGGCCGTCACGGTCCACGCCGTGCGGCCCGCGGCCTCGCCCACGGGGATCAGCACGGGCTACCGGCGCCCGGACGCCCGCAGGTCGGCCAGCGTCTCCCCGCCCACGAACCACAGCTCCGGCTCGCACTCGGTGACGACCACGCGGATCGACTCGCGCTTGGCCCCGATCGACTGCTCGGCGGCATCGGTGAGTGCCTGGCCGAGCGCCTGGAGCTGCTCAGGGGTGCGGCCGCGGCCGATGGTCACCTGGATGAGGGGCATCCGATTCTCCTCACGTGCAACCCAGCTCGACGGTGCCGAGCCGGTCGATCGAGGCGACCACCACGTCGCCGGGCCCGACGGACACGGCCGCGGTGAGCCCGCCCGAGAGGACGACCTCGCCTGCGCGCAGCCCCTCGCCGTCGGCGGCCATCGTCCGCACCATCCACGCGACGGCCGCGGCCGGGTGGCCCAATGACGCCGCGCCGGACGCCGTGGCCACCACCTCGCCGTTCTTCTCCAGCACGACGCCCACGAGTCGGAGGTCGATGCCCGCGGGCGGCACCGGCGTGCCGACCACGAACCGGCCGGCCGAGGTGTTGTCGGCCACGACGTCGGCCATCGTGAAGCGGTAGTCGCGGAACCGGGAGTCGAGCACCTCGATCCCGACGGCCACCCCCGACGACGCCGAGATGACGTCGGCGGCGGTGACGTGCGGGCCGGCCAGGTCGCGGCCCAGCACGAACACGATCTCCGGCTCGCAGCGCGGCTGGATGAGCTGCGCGGTGTCGAGCGGCTCGCCGAGGTCCAGGGCGTTCGCGCCGGCGAGGAAGCCGAAGACGGGGTTGCTGACGCCCACCTGCACCTGCTTCGCGCGGCTCGTGACGCCCAGCTTCCACCCGGCGAGCGGGCCCGCCTCACCCCGCAGCACCCGCTGCACGGCGTACCCGCCGGCGAGGTCGAGGTCGGGCACGTCGTCGGAGAGCTGGTCGATCGCGGTGCGGTCCGCGACGGCCTTGCTCAGCCGGGCCGCCAGGTCATGGGTGTCCATCAGGCTCCTACCCGGACGGTGATGGGCCCGAGCCGGTCGAACTCGGCCCGGAAGACGTCGCCGGGCTGCATCGTCACGGCCGCGTGCAGGGCCCCGGTCATGATCAGGTGGCCGGGTTCGAGCGCCACCCCGTTCTCCCCGAGGACGTTGGCCAGCCAGGCGACCACGGCCACCGGATCGCCCAGGGCGGCCGCGCCGGCACCGGTGTCGATCAGCTCGCCGTTGCGGGTGAGCGTCATGCCGATCAGGCGGGAGTCGATCCCGTCGAGCGGGACGATCCGGCTGGACGTGGCCATCGCGCCGTTGGAGGCGAGGTCGGCCACGGTGTCGGCGAGCTTGATCTTCCAGTCGGCGATGCGGGAGTCGACGATCTCCATCCCGGCCACCGCGCCCGCGATCGCGGCGTGCGCCTGCGTGACGGTGACGCCCGGTCCCTGCAGGCGGTCGCCGAGCACGAAGACGATCTCGGCCTCGATCTTGGGCTGGATGAACCGCCCCAACGGGATCGTGTCGCCGTCGCGGTAGACGGTGGAGGCGAGCACGGGCCCGTGGTCGGGGGAGTCGACGCCCACCATCTGCTGCATGGGCTTGCTGGTCAGGCCCACCTTGTGGCCGATGACGCGGTCGCCGTCGGCGAGCAGCAGCGCGACGAGCTCCTTCTGCACCGCGTACCCGTCGGCCATCCCGAGCGTCGGATCGGCGTCGGTGAACGGGGCGATCGGCACGCGGGTGCGCCGGGCGTCGTAGAGCGCCCTGGCCTTGGCGGGGGCATCGGTCACAGGCATGGACGCATCCTGCTGCCGCCCCGTCGTCGCGTCACCGCGGGGGTTCCGTTCACCGGAACGTGGCTGCGGAATGGCAGGTGCGCGGGCGTCACGCCTCACGGCCTCTCGGCGAGGACTGTTCCGTCCACCCCAGTCGCCTGCTGACCGCCTCGCCCGCCTCCACCAGCGCCCTCGCGAACCTCTGGCGGGGCACCGCGCCGAAGCGGGCCACCGGAGCGCCGATGCTGATCGACGCGACGACCTCGCCGTGCAGGTCGCGGACGGGAGCGGCCAGGCTGGCCACCCCGATCTCGCGCTCGTCGATCGCCTCGGCCCAGCCGCGCGACCGGACCGTCGCCAGCTCGGCACGCAAGACGGCCGCGTCGATGATGGTGTGCGGGGTGAGGCGGGCCAGCGGCCGCGCCAGGAACGCCTCGCGCACGTGCTCGGGGGCGTGCGCCAGCAGGACCTTGCCGCTGGACGTGCAGTGCGCGGGCACCCGGCGTCCCGTCTCGGTGAACAGCCGCAGGGAGTGGGCGCTCTCCAGCCGGTCGACGTACACCACCTCGTCCCCGTCGAGCACCCCGACCTGCGACGACTCACCGGTCTGGTCACGCAGGTGGGCGAGCACGGGCCCGGCGGCCGCGTGCAGGTCGATGTGGACCTTGACGGCCTCGCCCAGCTCGAACATGACGATGCCGAGCCGGTAGCCACCGGTGCGGGGATCCTGCTCGACGAGGCCCTCGGAGACGAGCGTCGTGAGCAGCCGGTGCACGCCGGACTTGCCGAGAACCAGCCGCCGGGCCAGCTCGGACACCCCGATCGAGGCCTCCCGGGAGCGGAACTCCTTGAGCAGCCGGGCGGCGTTCCGGACGGTGCTGAGCGTGGCGTCACTCATCGGGGGGCTTCGGGGTCCACCCGCGCCGCCCACCCACGGACTCCAGGAGGGTTCTGCGGATCTCGTCGGGGTCGGGTCGGGTCTCCGCGACCAGCTTGTCGATCGCCGCGTTGTGGGGGGCGATCGCCTTGGCCAGCAGGGCCTGCGCCCGGGGGAGCCCGGCGTTCGCCGCCCCGACCAGTTCGTCCACCAGACCCTCGCGGCCGCGGAGCCGGCTGCGGATCGTCTCGAAGTCGCGTGCCGCGGCCGAGTCGCTCGCCGCGAGCCCGGAGCCGACGTGCCCGGCGTGGTGGGGTGTCAGGCCGGAACCGGGCTGGGCCACGACGTGGTACACGACGGTGGAGACCCCCAGCGCGTGCCTGACCTCGGCGTAGGCGGGCGTCTCCCGCTCGTCGACCAGGCCGAGGGAGGGGACGACGACGGGGTCGTAGAACCGCAGCGACCACGCGAGCCCCGGCAGCTCGCCGGGCAGCGCGACCTCCTGGCCGCGCAGCGGGCCGAGGTCCTCCCGCGTGGCGAGCAGGTGCAGGTTGCGCGCTCCCACCGCCGCCACCGTGAGCGGGCCCCCGGCCAGGAGCGGCATCCGCCCGCGCACGGCGGGGGGAAACGTGTCGGCCTGCGCGAGGTAGGAGCGGTGCAACGCGGTGACGTACTCGGCGACCGCCGCACGCATGTCGAGCGGGTCGGCCACGTCTCGTCTCCGTTCTGATATGCGGAACGCTCTCACTTCCTTCCGGAACGCTAGGCGGGTTAGCGTCGGCCCGTCAAGCCAACCGGGAGCTGATCGCATGGGCGTTCTCCGCCTCGCTCACATCGACGTCCGGACGCCGGACCTCGAACTCGCCACCGCCTACTACACCGACGTCATGGGCCTCCAGCAGGTGCAGCGCACCGACGACACCGTCTGGTTCAAGTGCTGGGACGAGGAGGACCACCACTCGCTGCGGATGCGCCGCAACGCGCGCACCGGGCTCGACTCGTTCACGTTCCGAGTCGAGGCCGAGGACGACCTCCACGACTACGAGAAGAAGCTCGCCGACTACGGCTGCCAGGTCTCGCGGGTGAGCAAGGGGGAGGCGGTCGGGCAGGGCGAGTCGATCCGGTTCGAGGTGCCCTCGGGCCAGATCATGGAGCTGGTCTGGGACATCGAGAAGACCGGCAACATCCTCGGCAAGCACAACCCGTCGCCCGTCCCGCCGCCGGACCTGCCGGGCATCGCCCCGCCGCGGATGGACCACATGCTGGTCAACGCGGAGGAGGTCGGCGAGTCGGCCCGCTTCTTCCAGGACGTGCTGGGCCTGCGCCTCACCGAGCAGGTGCTCGACGGCAACGGCCACCAGCTGGGCGTCTGGCTCGCGGGCAAGACCAACTCGCCGCACGACATCGCGATCGTCAACGGCCCCAACGGCGCGCTGCACCACTGGGCCTACTGGCTCGATGACTGGGACCACATCCGCAAGGCCGCCGACACGCTCGCCTACAACGGCGTGCAGATCGACCAGGGCCCCACCCGCCACGGCGTCACCCGCGGCAACACCATCTACTTCTTCGACCCCCTGGGCATCCGCAACGAGGTGTTCACCGGCGGGTACTGGTCCGAGGCCGACCAGGAGATCATCACCTGGACCGAGCAGGAGTTCGGCAAGGGCCTGTTCTACTACGAGAACGTCGTCGCGCAGCGATTCCTGAGGATGCATACATGAACGAGCTCGCGAGTTCATCATCAGCCGGTGCAGTGCCACGGATGTGGGCGACGAGCGTCAGCGAGGAGCACTCATGAGTGATCGGATCCTTCGCCTCCAGCACGTCGAGATCCGGGTTCCCGATCTCGAGCTGTGCACCGCCTACTACACCGAGGTCCTCGGCCTCATCGAGACCGACCGCGACGTGAAGGACGGCGTCGACCGCGTCTTCCTCAAGTGCTGGGACGAGCACGAGCACCACTCCGTCGTCCTGCGCCAGGCGCCCACCTACGGCCTGGACCACATGTCGTTCAAGGTCGCCGAGCAGGGCGACCTCGACCACTTCACCGACAAGCTGCAGGCGGCGAGCGTGCCCGTCAAGCGCTACGCCCCGCGCGAGCTGGGCCCGGGCTGGGGCGAGGCGATCCGCTTCGAGTCGCCGTCCGGGCACCTCGTCGAGCTGGTGTATGGCATGGAGCGGCTGGGCAACATGCTCCCGCTGACCAACCCGCCGCCCCGCCCGGAGAACCTCGTCGGCATCGCGCCGCCGCGGCTGGACCACGTGTTCGTCATGGCCGAGGACGTCGAGGCGTTCACCGCGTTCTTCACCGAGATCCTGGAGTTCCGGCTCACCGAGCAGATCGTGGCCAACGACGGCCACCAGCTCGCCGCGTTCCTGGAGCGCAGCCACACCCC
>JBBQEF010000085.1:0-17755 GCA_038320445.1 Mycobacteriales bacterium | reverse complement strand
CCGGCACCGGTGTTGCGGGAGGCGATCCGCCGGACCTGCCGCCAGCTGCGCCTGGACCCGCCGTGGATCCACGGCGACAACTGCCGCTACGGCGCCGATGTCGGGCTCGTCCACCGCCGGCATGGGTGGATGATCGAACGCGGCCTGACCATGCTGATGCTCGACCCGCAGTACCCCGCGCACATCCCTGAACCACCCCGGCCCGATCCGCCGGCCCGGGTCCGCCCGCACGAGGTCCGAGGGCCCGAACGGTGACCGCCGGGTTCATCCAGCGGCTACGGGCCAGTGGCCTCTCGCCGTGGGAGCTGGGCGATCTGTTGGGCATCCACCCCCACCAGCTCGCCCACATCGACACCGGCGGGTTGTCGACCCAACGGCCGATCGCGGTGCTCGTCGAGCTGGCCCGCCGCCTCGACATGCACCCGGCCGACCTGGTCGCCGAGCTCGACGGCGTCCTGGCCAACCGGCGCCTTCCCGTCGGTCGCCGCTTCGGCGACCACGGCGATGACCGCCACGTTGGGCACCTCGACGGCGAGGCCGACACGCTTGTCCTGCTCGCCGCGCTCGCCCACGCCCGCACCCCGCTGAGTGTCGACGATCTCGCGCGTACGCTCGGGTGGCCGCTGGGGCGGGTCGAGGCAGCGCTGGGCCACGCCGTGCAACACCCCGAGCTGGCCGGGCCGATGGCGCTGCGGCGGGTCCCGGCGGAGACCTTCACCCTGACGCCCCGGCTCGACCTGCTGACCGCCGGCCAGCAGCAGGCGATCCAGGCCACCACCAGCTGGACCAACGTGCTCGCCCAGGACGAAGCGATCGTCCTGCTCGGTGCGCTGGCATACGGGCACGGCCCGCGGTACGCCACCTTCCGCGACACCGACCGGCACCGGCACGCCGACGCAGCGCTCAAACGGGCCGGGATCCTCTACAGCGACCACGGCCCGCACCACGTCAGCGTCAGCGACGACGTGCTCTACAGCCTGCGCTACCGCGACGACACTCACATCGCGCACCAGCTCGGCGAGCGCGCACCCGATCACTGACACCTAGTCCGCGCGGCCGGTGCCAATATCTCCGCCGACCACTGCCAATATCTCCGCGCTCAACACACAACGACACGACCACGCGCCATCCACAACGACACGACCACCAGCACCTCACCAGTACACGCGCACCATCACCAAGCCACGTACACAGACAAGACCAACAACCACCAGCACAGACCCAGACAAGACGATCAAGTTTGCACACCTATGCACAGTGTTTGTGATCTTGGTTGGGTGCGGTAGGGTGGTGATCATGTTGCGGATCACGGCGATCTCCGCTGGGGCGGTGGAGTATCTGATCCGTGGGTGTGGGTGCCAGCACGACCCCCCCAATGTTGATCTTGAACGGGGCGCGGCCCTGGCGGCCGAGCGTGCCGCGGGCCGGGAGAAGGGCGCGGCGGCGTATTTCGCGGCGGCGGTGGAGAAGGGTGATCCGGCCGGGTACTGGTTCGGCACCGGCATGGCGGCCATGGGCCTGAAGTTCGAGTCCGGTGAGATCGCGAACCCTGACGATGTGCGGGCGGTGTTCGGGCAGCTGCGCCGGCCCGAGTCCACGGAGAAGGACCCAGAGTTTCTGGGTCGGCGGCCGCCGACGTACAAGACGGAGGCTCAGCGGTTCGAGGCGTTGAAGGCGCAGGAGAAGGGCCCGATCAGCAAGGAGCGGCTACAGGAGCTGGAGCAGCAGGCCGCGAGCACGGATACCCGCAAGGGCGTCGCCTACTACGACTTCACGTTTTCTGCCCCGAAAAGCGTGAGTGTGTATTGGGCGGCGCTGCTCGCGGCCGGGGCGACAGAGCAGGCGGCGGCGGTCGCGGCGGCGCACGACAAGGCGGTGGAGATCGCGATCGCGTACGCCGATGAGCACATCGTGTCTACGCGGACCGGCTGGCATGGGGCGCGGGTGTCGGGGAATGAGTCGGTGGGGCGGTTTGAGGCGGGGCGGGGGTCGGTGTGGACGTTGTGGCGGCATTCGACGTCGCGGGCGAATGAGCCGCAGCTGCACACCCACGGCGGGATGCTGAACCGGACCACGACCGCGGATGGGGAGGTTCGGGCGCTGGATGGGGCGGCGTTTAGGGCGTACAAGGAGGCGATCGCGGCCGCGTATGTGCGGGCGTTGGAGCAGGGGGTGTCCGAGGCGACGGGGGCGCGGTTCGCGCTGCGGGCGGACGGGTTGGCCCGGGAGATCGTCGGCGTGGATCCGGGCCTGTGTGCGGAGGCGTCCACGCGGCGCGGGCAGGTCCAGGAGCGGGTGGCCGAGCTGGTGGCGGCGTATGTGGAGCGGAACGGTCGGGAGCCGGGCGGGCTTGGCCGGAAGGCGATGGCGGACATGGCCACCCTGGACACCCGCGCGGCCAAGACCAGCGAGTCGGGTCCGGTGGCGGTGGCCGCGTGGGGCGCGGCCCGCCTTGATCGGATGTTGGAGGTGGTCGACGAGGTGGCCGCCGCCGGTTACGACCGGTCCGGGGTGGCCACTACGGCCGGTCAGGTCCCGGGGCATGCGGTCATCGCGGCCGCCCTGGAGGGCCAGCAGGTCGGCGCGGACGTGACGGTCGAGGCGGGCGGTCGGCCGGTGGCCGGTCAGCAGGAGGTGGTGGCCGGGGTGGACCGGGCCAAGGTGATGGCCGCGGCCATCGCGGACGTGCAGAGCCAGTACGCGGTGTGGACCCACGGCAACCTCGCGGCCGCCCTGGACGCCCGCCTCGGGGATGCGCACCAGCTCGCGGTGGGCGTGGCTGAGAGGCCCGCCGTGCTCGAACAGCTCACGAAGGAGGCCCTCGCGGCGGCGGGTGTGGTGCGGGTGTCGGCGCCGGACCCGGTCGCGGTCCCGGATGAGCTGCGTCGGGCGGATGGTGGGTCGGTGTTTCGGCGGGCCAACCACGAGCGCTACGCGACCACCGCCCATTTGGCGATGGAGGACGGCCTGGTCGGGTTGGCCCGCAGCCCGGTCGCGGCCAGCATCGGCGGGCCGGAGCTGGCCGTGCTGGAGGTGGAGTTGGCCGCGGCCGGGCTGAGCCCGGATCAGGTGGCGGCGGTGGCCGGGATCGTCGCGTCGGGCCGCGTGGGCGATGTCCTCGTCGGGCCGGCCGGGGCGGGTAAGTCGCACCCGGTGTCGGCTAGGGCCACCGCGTGGGGTTAGCGGACGGGTGGGCGGGTGTTGGGGTTGGCGACCTCGCAGATCGCTACCCAAAACCTGGCCGGGCTCGGGCTGCCCGCGGTGAACACCAGCCGGTTCCTGATGGCCTATCAGCCCGACCCGGTGACCGGGCAGCCGCGGGAGCGGTTGGCGGCCGGGGACATGCTGGTGTTGGACGAGGCCGGGATGTCGGGTACGCCGGAGCTGTTTGCGATCACGGCGCTGGCTAAGGCGGCGGGGGCGAAGGTGGTCTTCACCGGGGATCACGCCCAGCACGGCAGTGTGGCGGCGGGCGGCATGTTCGCCCACCTGGCCGAGGTCATCGGGGCGCACGAGCTCACCGTGGTGCACCGGTTCACCGCCGAGTGGGAGCGGGAGGCCAGCCTGGCGCTGCGCGCGGGTGACCACGCCGCGGTCGCTGCGTACGCGGATCACGGCCGGCTACGCACCGGCACCCTGGAGGAGATGCAGGCCGCGGCCACCCGGGCGTGGCTGGCCGACACCCTCGCCGGGAAGCAG
Source organism: Mycobacteriales bacterium (assembly GCA_038320445.1). GTDB lineage: Bacteria > Actinomycetota > Actinomycetes > Mycobacteriales > Pseudonocardiaceae > Pseudonocardia. The sequence continues at coordinate 14,056 of JBBQEF010000085.1, read as the reverse complement.
TCGCTGCTGATCGTGGGCACCAACGTGCACGCCGCGCAGCTGTCGGAGCGGATCCGGGAGCGGCTGATCGAGCTGGAACGGGTGAGCCCGGAGACCCTGGCCGAGGCCGGCGTGCAGCGGCAGGAGATCAGCGCCGGGGATCAGGTGCAGGCCCGGGAGAACAACTACCGGCTGCGCGTGGACCCGGGGATCGGTGCGGACGGGCGGGCGGGACCGGCGTGGCCGGTGACCAACCGGGAGGTCTATACCGTGATCGGCAAGGACCCCGTGACAGACGATCTACTGGTCCGGGACCGGTTCGGGGCGACCGCGCACCTGCCCGAGGACTATGTGCGTGAGCACGTGAGCTTGGCCTACGCCGTGACCGGGCACGCCGCTCAAGGGCTGACGGTGGATACCGGGCATCCGATCGTGGACCGCGACGCCACCCGTGAGGCTCTCTATCCCGCCTCCACCCGCGGGCGGGAGTCCAACATTCTGTACCTGGTGACCGAACGCGCCCCGGACGCGCACGATCCGGAGCGGATCGCGGAGTCGGCGCGGGAGCGGCTGTCCGCGGTGCTGGACCGCAGCGCCGTGCAGCAGGCGGCCACCCTAGTGCTGGCCCAGGGCCAGGCCCAGGCCGCGTCGCTGCAGACCATCGGGGCGCTGTTCGACATCGCGTCGGGCGAGCTGGCCCGGGAACGCCATCACAGGCTGCTCGCCGGCCGCCTCGAGGCGGGTGTGCTGGAGCGGGTGCAGGGTGAGGCCGGCTACGGGCGGCTGTTGCGCACGCTGCGGGAGACCGACCTGGCCGGCCACCACCTCGACACCGTCCTTGACCAGGCTCTGACGGGGCGCGGGCTGGGCGACGCGGACTCGGCGTCGGACGTGCTGCGGTGGCGGGTGCGGTATCACGCCGAGCACCGCGACCCGGAACGTCGGGTTGACCCGGGCGACTGGACCACCCTCGCGCCGGCGGAGGACGGGCCAGTCGGGCAGTACGTGGCGGCGCTGGCGGAGCGGGCCAGCGCCCGGCAGGGCCAGCTGGGGCGCGACGCTGCTGACCGGGCCGCAGAGTGGGCGGTCGAAGCCCTTGGAGCAGTTCCTGCTCCCGAGACGGTCGAACGCGGCGACTGGGAGCGCCGCGCCGGGATCGCCGCGGCCTACCGGGAGCTGCGCGGGATCGACGACGAGCAAGTCTCCCTGGGGGCGGCGCCGTCGCGGGAGCAGGAGCTGCCGCGGGCGTTGTGGGCGCACGCGGTCGAGGCGTTGGGGCGGCCGGCCGATGTCACCGATCACCGCGCCCTCGACGACGCCGCGCTGTATCAGCAGGTGGAGCGGTGGGAACGGGAACTCGCCGCCGCGCCGGGGTGGGTGGCCGAGCAGCTGGGCGAGGCGTACGAGGCCGCGCACGAGGAACGCATCGCCCACCAGATGGCCGTCGCCGAGCTCGCCGCCCTACGGCCGGGTGAGGATCCGCGGCGGGAGCAGCTGGTCGCCGACCGTGACCGGGCGGCGGTGTGGGCGGACTGGCACGCCGAGCGGGCCGCGGCCTACGAGGCCGCCCATCAGGCCCGGCAGGTGTGGGCGGCGGGAACGCGGGAGCAGGAGCAGCAGGCCCGCTTGGCCGCCGAGGAGCTGGACCGGCGCGGTCTGCCCGTGCACCGCGACCTGACCCCCAGCACCCCGGAGCCGGCCCGGGAGCGCGAGCCGGCCACCGAGCAGGACGTCGCGCAGACGGGGGCGGCGCAGCGCATCGAGCAGGAGGCCGTCAAGCAGGACACCGAGCGCGACGTGGAGCCGGTGGCGGCGACCCGGGAGCAGCGGCAGGCGGCGTGGCGGGCGCGCCCGGACCGGCTGCTGGGCGAGCCGGCGCTGACCGAGGCCCTGAGCAAGGCCGATCGGGCCCGGGACACGGCACTGGCGCAGGCCGAGCGGCTTCGCGCGCAGCTCCCGGGGCTGACCGAGCAGGTCGCGGCGGGACGCGGTGGGCAGGTGGCGGCGGTGGCGGCGCGGCTGGCGCAGCTGCGGGAGGCCGCGCGGCTACACCAGAACGCCGCGGAGGTTGAGCGCCGCTACGGCGTCGCGCAGCAGGAGCTGCGCGAGGCCCAGCAGCGGGGTTGGCAGCTGCACCGGGACGCGCAGGCCACGCCGTGGTGGCGCCTCGGGCAGCGGGAGCGGCTGGCGGCCGAGGCCGAACAGAACGCGGCCCGGGTCGAGCAGGCCCGGACCGGCGCTGCCGAGCTGGGCGCGGCGGTGAGCGAGCGGGTCGAGCGGTTGCGCGTGCAGACCGGGCGGCACCGCGCGGACCCGGACTGGGCACGGGAGCAGCAGATCGCAGCGGAGGCCGGCTACGCGGCGGAGCGGGCCGCGGCCCAGCAGCGCGACGAGGCCGCGCTGGCGTCGCTGCACGAGCGGGTCGCTCGCCAGCTCGCCGAGGCGGAGAAGGCCGCCGGGCGGCATGGGGAGGTGCTGGCTGAGCAGCAGCACCGCGACCAGCTCGAACCGCTGGACCGGACGGAGGAATTAAGCTGGCGGCTCGACGCGCTGATGGCCCAGATCCGCGACCGCCAGCAAGCGCAGAGCGCGCGCGGCCGCGACAGCGACGACGACGTGCTTGGCTACCACCGCCGCCAAAGCCTCGACCACAGCCGCGGTCAGGACCGCGACCACGGGTTCGGGATGGGTCGCTGACACACCGACGGCCCCGCTGGGGGTTGCGGGGCCGCCGGGCGGCGCCGGCCGTGGACGTGGCTGGCGCACCGCGTCGCGATAGGCCGGTCGGCTTGGTGGCCGGACGAGCACGCGGCCTACCAGCTGTCGGGCTCGTCGAGGTAGTTCGGGCGGCGGGGCTTATCCGGCGGCACCCAGGACGAGCGGCCGAGCGCGACGTTGCGGGCGCCGACGCGTTCCTGCTCGGCCTGAAATGCCAGCTTGGCCGCAGTGGGCTGCTCCCACGTTTCGCGGGGCCCCCATGGGGCGGTGCAGATCCCGAGGTCTTCCTGGCCGGTGAGCCCGACGTGCACGGGCGGGTCGGTGATCGCGGCCTGGGCCCCGGGTCGCGGGTAGCGCCAGGCCACCCCGAGATCGCGGGTGGTGACCCGGTCCACGGTGTTGAGGTAGGTCGACCACACCACGTGGGCGAGCGCGCTGCGCAGGCCGTCGAGGTCGATCGGGCGGCGGGTGCCGTCGTGCAGGGCGACCGCGGTGCGGCCGACCCAGAGGTGGTGGTGCAGCCGGATGTCGGTCTCGTCGCCGTTGTTGTAGAGGTGCGTGGCTGTCGCGACCTCGAGCCGGGCCGGCCACGACAGCGGGCCGTCGGCGACGTAGCCGGCCACGAACTGCAGCTCGTTGACCGTCTTGGTCACGATCTCGCGGTAGCCGGCGCCGAGGAATCCCGCCACCTGCTCGATATCGGGCCCGGCGGGGTAGCGGTCGAGCACCAGCGACACCGTGAGCGGGGCCCGGAACTGGATGTCGATGGCATCCGCGGGCGGGCCCGGGCAGGCCGGGTCGCGGGCGTCGAACAACGCCCGGGTCGGGACCCGGGTGTCGCCGTAGCGGCCCATCTGCGCCATACGGCCCAGGGTAGGAACCTGGGCCGACAGTTCCCAGTACCCGGCGGCGATTAAGCCGGGGTGGGTGGGGTGCGGCGTTCCCGCTGGTCGCGGTCGAAGCGGGCGGCGGTGAGGTAGTTGGCCTGCCAGAACTCGCGGCAGGCGAGCTGTCGTCTGCGGCCGTCGACGGCGGCGCCGTCGCCAGGTTCGTCGGGGGGCGCGGTGAACAGGTGATCGGGCAGTGGGCTGGTGGGGTCGTGGTGGTGGCCGGGGTAGCAGCCGACGCCGAGTGGGCCCGAGTCGACGTCGGCGGCGGCGATGATCGCGGCCAGGGCTGCGGGGCGCCAGCGGGTGTGCCAGTCCGCGGCCAGTCCGGCGCGGGCGCCGGGGGTGTGGGCCTCGCGGTAGGTGGTGTGCAGCCAGGTCAGCTCGAGCACGACCGGGCGGTGCAGCGCCCAGCAGTCGGGTAGCTGGGCGCGGGTGATGCCGTACCAGCCGACCAGCACATCGTCGATCCAGTCGGCCAGCTGCGCCCACACGCCCGCGGCCTCCTCGACGGTGAGGGTGGGCCAGCACACCGGGGCGACCGGGTCGCCGTCGAGGTGTGCGGTGAGGGCTGCGAGCTGGTCGAGGGCGCCATCGATCCGGGGCAGCGCCTGGGCCAGCAGATCGGCCGACTCGGCGGTGGTGGCCTCCAGCACGCCGAGGCGCCGCTCGGTGGTGGCCTGTCTGGTGCGGACCTGCGCGGCGAGGCGGGCGAGCAGCTCGTCCCGGGCCTGGGCCCGGCTCAGCGGCGACCGCGCCGGCCCGCCCGGCTCGGCGGGCTGGTCGTGCGGGTCGGGGCCGGTCATGACCGGGAACCTGCCCGATCCGGTGCGGGGCCCGCCCAGGCCGGGTCCTCGGGTGGGGTGCGGGCGGCGGTGAGGAGTTGGTAGCCGGGGGTGAACCGCACCACCGCCGGGCGGGCTGCGACACCCAGGAGGTAGGCGTGCCAGCGGGGCAGGCCCGCGATGACGTCGCCGCCGATCACCGGTTCCCGGGTGCGGGTCGTTGATGCTGAGCTGGAGCGGCGTCCGTCGTCGCCGGCGGAGACGCTGTCGTGGTGGTGGGCGGTCCAGCGTTCCCCGCCCAGATACGACAGGGCGCGCAGGTCTTCGACGTTGGCCACGCCGGGCAGGATGACTTTGGTGGGCAGGTTCTCCCAGATGATCTCCCCCTGCTCGCGGCCCCAGGTCGCCGAGAGCTGCGCGAGGGATTGGACTACGGCGCAGACGGTGATGCCCCAGCCGCGGGAGTCCGCGGCCCACCGGTCCAGGGGGACCGGCGTGGTGTGGGCGACCTCGTCGAGCAGGAACGCCAACGGCACCGCCAGCCGCCCGCCGGGCTGGGCGGCGGCAACCTGCTGGGCGGTGTCGAACAGGTGCTCGGTCAGCGCGGTCAGCAACGGCGCCAACCGTCGATCGGCGCTGGAGCCGATCAGGTACAGGGTTCCGGAGCGGGCCATGAACTCCGCGGCGTCCAGGTGCTCGCCAGGTCCGGGGCGACACGCTGCGGCCACGGTCGGGTTGTCCATAAACCCGACACATGAGGACACGGTGGCGAAGTAGCCCGTCCTCGTGTTGGGCGCCGCGGTCAGGTGCGTGGTCAGGGTCTCCACCCACCCGGTCGGCACCGCGCCGCGGTGGCTGCTCAGCACGTGCACGGGGGCAGGGTCATCGGGAGTGTTCGCCCAGCGCATCACCGCACCCATGTCGCGCCCGGTCAGCGCGGCGGCCATCAGATAGCAGCGGATGATCTCCTGGGCTTTCTGGGCCCAGAACTCCGCCCGCTCGGTGCCCGCCGCGGCGCCGCCGCCGCGGACCAGCGCCCAGGCGCGGGCGTCGGCGGTGGCGTGCTGATCGCAGCCGGTGACCGGGTCCCAGGCCAGGGTGGAAGGGAGATCGCCAAGTTCGGCGGGGTTGAACACTGCGACAGGCCCCACCGCGGCGCGGGCTCCCATGGTGGCCAGGGCCAGCTCCGGTTTGGTCGAGGGGACGACCACCGCGCCGGGGACTTGGAGCAGCAGCCCGATCAGGTACTGGGTCTTCCCGGAGCCTTGGGGGCCGAGGATCCCGATCCCACGGGTCCACGGCGAGTACACCCGCCGCCGGCGCAGCCGCCGCGGCCCGGACACCAGCCGCCCGGCCTCCCACCCCGCCCAGGACACCGGGGCGCGGTGGTGGTCGTGGTCGGGCCACAGGCCGGTGGCGTGTCGGCGCACCGCCGCGGCCCCGCAGGTGTCGGCCAGGTCGTGGCCGTCCAGCCATCCGACGGGCCCGCCGAGGGTGCGGCGCAGCCGGGTGGTCGGGTGGGTCCACCAGCTGCGGTGCGCCGCGGTCGCGGCGGTCAGCACCGACCCGGCCGCGGCGGTGCTCAGGGCCAGCGAGTCGAGCAGCGGCCACGGCGTCGCACCGGCCAGCCACGCCGACGCCGCCGTGGTCGCCACCCCGGCCGTGGCGGCTTGGGCGTGCAGGCGGGTGACCTCGTCGTCGGTGCGCGCGCCCGCGCCGGCGCCGGTCAGGCCGTCGGCCCACATCCCGGCCCGTATCACCGCTCCCCCACTGATGCGGGTGACATCACCGGGGCGCCGGCCAGCTCGTAGCAGTCCTGCTCCGCGGTGAGTAGCGGGGAGGCGGGCGGGCGCTGGCGGGCCCGCAGCCGTCCAGCCCGCCGCCGCACCACGCGGGTGAGGACCCGGGCCGCGGCCGGGGCGCTCGCCCAGGCGGGGGGGTGCAGCCCGTAGCGGTGCGCCAGCGCGCGGGCCGCCAGTAGCGCGGTCAGCGTCCAGGACGTCGTGACCAGCACGGCCAGCACTGTGTGTACCCAGGGAATCAGCTGCGCGGCCAGCGCCGCGGCCCCGGCGGTGAGGAGCGCGACCCGGGTGCGGCGCCAGCGGCCGCGGCGGAGAGTGGCGGGTTCGGGTAGGCACCTCATCGCGGCCACCCCGCTCCCATCAGCTCCCCGGCCGGGGCCGAGGTCTGGGCGTGGGTGAGGGTTTGGGCGCGGGTGAGCAGCCGCCGCCCGGTCCGGGGTGAGCAGCCGAACAACGCCGCCGCGTGCGCCCCGGTCACCGCCGCCCCGGCGTCGAGGAGCTTCACCAGCTCGACCACCCGCACCTCCCCATCGACCGGCGCCCGCCCGTCGGTGGTCGGGCCGACGGCCCGCTCCGCTGCCGCGCAGGGCGCCTCATCCCAGCGGCGTGACAGGCCGTGCTCGGTGAGCAGGCCCTTGGTGTAGGCCTCACGACCCGGCCCGGTGCGGACCGGCTCGACGTCGGTAGGGTCGGCATCGGCGTTGGTGGTGGCCGGTTCGGTGCGGCCGACCAGGACGGCGAGGTGGACTACGGCGCCGAGCACGGCGGGCGCGACCGCGGAGACGATCACAACCACCCACCACGCCGGCGTCAGTGCGAAGGCGGCCAGGCCATGCCCGAGCGCGTTCGCGGCGACCGAAGAACCGAGCAGCGCCAGCGCGAGCGCGCGGGCGAAACGGCGGGCTGAGTCAGCAGCCCAGCCGCCCAGCCACACCAGCGAGCCGGCGGCGGCGCCGGCGTCGACGACGACCGGCAGCAACCAGGCCAGGGTCGGGGTGAAGCCGCACAACAGCGCGAGATCGCGCAGTGCGGCGAACGACAAAACCGCCGCAGCGGTAGCGACCACCAGCAACAGCCCGGACAACACGCCGCGCGCGCTCACCCCCCCACCACCCGCGCGGCTGCAGAGGCGTAGAAGTGCAGCGCGCACGGCCACCCCGCCCCGGGCAGCCCGGTCCCCGGCGTGGTGCAGCCCCGGCAGCGGCCGTGAGGGTCGGGCACATGCACGGCGAGCAGCCGCTGCGTGACCCCGCTCAGCCGGGCCAGTTGCACCGCCAGCTCGCCGCCGGCGGCCCGCTCACCAGCCGTCGGAAGCTGACCCGTCCCGGACTCATCCACCGGGAACGTCCGCTCTGGATCCACCACGCAAGCAATCGCGTGTCGCGGCTTCAACTCGTCAACCGGTCGCTTCATTATCAGACCTCCCGGGCTTCATCTAGACGACTTAGTCAGAATGAGTCACAACGAGCGAGATAGCAAGTCTGGTCTTGACCGGAGGTGACTATTGGCCGGACCCTCACAGCTGAGAAGACTCAGACCGACTTCGGAGGGAAGGCACATGCTCGAAACCATCGGCGAGTCCTGTCACAACGGACCGTGTCCGACGCTTCACCGCGACACCGTCACCGGGGAGGTGAAGGTGCAGGGCTACGTGACTACCCAGGCCGGACTCGACATCCCGGCCGGGGAGGACGTGGTCGCGATCCCCGCCGATGCGTGGTCGCGGCTGCTGGCCGACCTGCCGACCTGGATGCTGCTGCGCGCGATGGTGGCGCGGTGGCGATTCCGATCGCGCGCGCAGCGCAGCAGTGCTGCCCCGGCCCCGGCAAGCCGGTGAACCCCGAAGACTTCGACGCCCTGTTCGACAACTTCCGTAAGACCGCGTTCCGGCTGGAAACCCTGCCCAGCTACGACGTGGGTGACGTGGGCGATGAAGCCACCAGGATCCGTGCGATCAAGCAGCACTTGCCGGTGCCGGATCGGTCGGTGCGCTCCGATCCCTGGCTCGCTCGCATCGCCCGCACGACACTGGACACCAAGGCCCCCAAGCAGTGGCGGCGGGTGCGGGTCGTCGACGAGCCGCTGACCGAGTATCAGCGGATCGAGCTGGTGGCACTCGTAGAAGCACAGGCCGTCGGTGATGAGAACTTCCTGGTGCCGCGGGCCGAGGTGGGAGATGCCCCGGACATGTGGCTGTTCGACGCGGGCCGTCGCAAGGCCCACGCGGTCGTCATGGACTACGACCCCGATGGGCACTGGCAGGGTTGCCAGCTGGTCACCGATCGGCCCGCGCTCGACCGTTTGGAACAGGCATGGGAGCGCGCCCTCGCCGCGGCCGAGCCGCTGAACGTGTTCCTGGCCCGGTCCGGACTCGACGCCGCGCGGGTGACGAGTGTCTGATGCTTCTCCCCTGCAGCGGCGCCTCGCGTCCGAGCTGCGCGCCGCTCGCGCCGCGGCGGGGCTCTCGCAGGCGGCGATGGGACATCGCGTCGGGGTCTCGCAGAAGACCGTGTCGCGCATCGAGGACCCGGCTGACCTGCGCCTGCCCGACCGCCGCGAGCTCGCCGCATGGCTGGAGACCGCACACCGTGATGTGCGATCACGGCTGGAGGTTCTCGTCGACGCTGCGCACGTCGAGACCCAGTCCTGGGGTTCACTGCGCCGTTCCGGTCATCTGCAGGACATCGCCGCCGCTGACGAGGACGTCGCTACGCGGATGCGCTGCTACACCTCGGGATTTCTTCCCGGGCTCCTGCAGACCGACGGGTATGCTCGCGCGCTCATGCCGCTCGTCGACCCGGACGGCGATCACGCCGCCGCGGTCGCCGGGCGCATGCAGCGACAGCAACGGCTCTACGAAGACGGGCACCGCTTCGAGTTCCTGATGGCCGAGCCGACCCTGTGGTGGTGGCCGACAGACGGGGTCCGAGCCGCGCAACTGGACCGCCTCGTATCGGCTTCCACCCTACCCAACGTTGAGATCGCGGTCCTGCCGGCGCGGCGTACAGGGGCGCCGGCCTGGCACGACTTCATCGTCTGGGATGGCGCTGACGTGCCGACCTGGGTCACCGTCGAACTCCTGCACGCCCGCTCGCGCACCGCGGACCCCGACCTGGTGGCGCTCTACCAGCGCCTATGGAAACAGCTGTGGTCAACGGCCGTGCACGGCGAGGACGCCCTGCGCCTCATCCGGGACTCACCTGCCACGTAGCGCTCAACAACCGGATCCGCGGGCCGCCCGAGCAGCAAGTCGCTCACCTGTCGAGTAGCCGAATGATCGCCCGCAGTGCCGAGATTCGGCGCGCCTCCCCCATTGCGTATAGCGGGAACGGTAGGAACTGCGCCATGGAGCGCAAAAGGATCGGCCGACCGCCTAAGGGTGACCGGCGGCTGGTCGCCTACAGGCTTCCGAACCCGCTGCTCGACGCTGTGCGCGAGCACGCGGCGCGGCGCGGCATGACAGCTACCGACTTCGTAGGCGAGCTGCTCGCCGCCGAGGTCGGAATCCCCTACCAGGTGCAGGAAGGTCTGCCGCTGAACAAGGCGTCATAACGCAACGAAGCGGTCCCCGGCCAGGGACCGCTTCGCCAAGCTGCGTCGAGCGGAGAGCCAACTCCACGTCGATGCCGTGCACCCGGTCGAGACCGGGTTCGTTCCCCAAACCCTTGCGAGGCAGAAGGGGCGCTTTCGCGTGCTCAAGATAACCCCTGCGCGCCCCACCGCGCACGCACCACACCGGTCTTCTGACACAACAAGTCCGACAGGCTGGTGTCTGCCCTGCTACGAAGCCGGGTCCTTCACCCTGTCCGTCGACCCCGACGGCTCCGAGTGCTTGCTACACGGCGCCCTGAGCGAGCCGCGGGACGGCGCCCCGGGCACACAGTCGCCGGTGTCATCGCCGGCCGCCGCTCAGCGCCGTTCTCCGCGGCCGCGGGGCACCGCCGCACGCCGGCCCGCTCCCCCCGCCCGGTCGAACATCCGGCCACGCACGGTGCGCCGGGTCGCGGATCGCCAGATGGCGCGCGCCAGGGCCTACGGGCGGCGTCGGGCCGCCGCCCGTCTCACCGCCGGCGGGTACGTGCCGCACCCCGGGTGGCGGCACTTCATCGCCCCCGGTTGGCGGGTGCTGTTCGATCAGGCCGAGGCCCTCGCCGTCGTCGAGGTCCTCGTCGACGCCCAGGACTGGCGCGCCGACAAGCGCGCCGCCTGGACCGCGATCCTGCGCCAGCTCGTGTGCGCGATGGACTGGGACACCGGCCTGGTCGCCGCCCTCACGAGCGATCGCCTCGGGGCCGCCGGCGGCCGCGCCCCGCGCACCGTGTCCCGGGTCATCGCCTGGGCCCGCGACGCCGGCCTCGTCGTCGTCGTCGAGCACGCCGCCAGCGCCGAATTCCTCGGCACCGGCCACGGCCGCACCCCCACCTACGCCCTGGTCACCAGCACCCCACTCCCCCAACCTGCCGCGGCCGCAGACCCCACGCCCGAGCCGGACGAGTCCGGGCAGCTCACACTGCCTGTGGAAGAAAATGGCGACCTCCCCGCATCTTGCGTTGAGAACAAGCCCTTGAACGGCAGACGGCTCAAACCCGCCACCTCGACCAAGCCGACCTGGCCGCTGTACCGGATCCCTGAGACCGCTCCGGAACGCACTGCCGCCGCTTGCCGCCTGTTGGGACGTCTAGGCCTAGACCGGCGGGGGGGATCCGCGGTGCCCCTGTGGCGCACCGCGGCCCTGCTCCGGCCGTGGTGGGACGCCGGCGCCAGCCCCGCCGGGCTGCTCTGGGCCATCGACCACCACCCCGACCGACCCAACCACCACCGCGGCGACGCGCTGCGCGGTGCCGGCGACCCGCTGCGCGTCCTCGGCTACCGCCTCCGACCCTGGCACGGCCGGCTCGCCCAGCTGCCCCCCCAGGTCGCCGGCATCCTCGGCGACTACGTCGCGGCCCGGCACGAGCGCCTCCGTCACGCCGCGCCGCCACAGCGGGACACCCCGCAGCCCGCGCGTCCGTCCGCTGCCCAGCAGAGCGCTCAGGACGCGCTCCGCGCGCATCTCGCCCAGCTCCGGGCGCGGCGCCTCACCGACGGCGCGCACCTCTCTGGCCAGTGATCGGCCACATGATCACTGATCACGGCGCCACCAGATCACACTGTGATTGCATCACAATATGACCTGGTGATCGCATCACCACATCGCGCGGCGACACGGTCACAACATCACCGCGTGTCGGCATCACCGTGTGACACGATCACGCCATCACGAACCGACCGGATCGGAGACACCACATGACTGCCGAGGTCATCGCAGTGGCGAACCACAAGGGCGGCGTCGGGAAGTCCTTCACCGCCGTCAACATCGCCGCCGGACTCGCGCGCGGTGGGTGGCGCACCCTGCTCGTGGACTGCGACCCCCAGGCGAACTCGACATCGATGTTCGACCCTGACGACGACGTCGAGTTCGACCTCTACGACCTCGTCCACGGCGAGATCCCACTGGCCAAGGTGATACGCCCGACACGGCTGGAACAGCTACAGCTGCTCCCGTCGACCCTTGCGGTCGCCCAGCTCGACCAGCAGCTGGTGATGATGCACCGGCGCGAGTATCAGCTGCGGATGGCCCTGGAGCCCATCCTGAGCGACTACGACGCCGTCGTGCTCGATCTCTCGCCCAACCTCGGCCAGCTGGTCATCACCGCGCTCAACGCCGCCGACTCGCTCGTCATCCCGACCGACGCCACCAAGTGGGGCCGGCGCGGCGTCACGATGTTCCTGGAGTGGTCGCAGGCCCTGCGCAACGCGCAGGTCATGACCGCCGAACTGCTCGGCGTCGTCCTGACCAAGTACGAGCCGCAAACCCTCGTCAGCCGCCAGACCCTCGACGACCTCCGCGCCGATCAGATCCCGCTGTTCGACGCGGTCATCCCGAAACGCGTCGCGGCCGAGCGCATGGTCAACGACCGCCTCGTCCTCGGCGACGTCGACGCCGACCCCGACCTCTCCCAGGCCTACGCCGCGCTCACCGTCGAGGTCATGCACCACATCCAGACCGCCCACACCAGGAGGGGGAAGCACCACCGTGGCTAAGAAGGACACTACCGACGCAGTCCTCGGCATGCTCTCGACCACCGGCGCGTCGACGAGACCGCCCCGCATCCCCGGTGAGGCCGCCACGATCGCCGATGAGCCCGCCCCGGCCCAGATCGACGCCGGGGCCGCCGAGGAGCCGGAGCCGGCGGTGGCCGTTGCCAGCGCAGCGCGCCGCCGCAGCACCGCGGTGCCAACGCCGGTCACGCCGGCGGCGCCCCGGACGCTGCGACTTCGAGCGTCGACGGCGGCAGCGCTGCGTGACGCGTGGCTTGCGGCCAAGCGCGACGACGTCCTACTCAGCCACCAGGACTTTGCTTCCGATCTGCTCGACGCCGCCCTACGTCGCCAGACCACCTCCCGCTGACGTAGCGGCCCTGCGATTCCGTGACGCGATCACCGGATCACAACATCACACGATCACGCGCGGCCCCCGGGAGACCGTCGAGTGTTACCGCGCCATGTGGTCGAGTGACGTCGTGTTCTGGTCGCGCGGGCATCCGACCGCGCCGGCTGGGTAGGCGCTCAGGGCCGCGCGGGCCAAGAGACCGCATGTGGACGCCCTGCGGGCGGGGCCTGCCGGCCCTTAGAGCCCTGTGTCAACTCCCCGTCCATGCCCTCCGGACCTGCTTGTTGTGCGACCGGCCTGAGAAGACGCCGCGCTGCGACGTGTTCGTGAACACGTCTGAGCGCGGCACGGCGGTGCCGGAGCTGGTGTCGGTGACGGTCTGCGGGCATCCGCGGCGGGCGAGTGCGTCGAGCGGTGGTGGTGCAGCTGTCTGCACGTCGGCGCGGGCAACTGACCGAGCGGGCAACTGACCGAACGCCTCCAACCTCTCGAGCTACAACGCGTCGTCGCGGTCGGTCCTCCGCTCGGGGCAAGCAGCGGCAAGCGCAGAAGCCGAAGGCGGTCGGGGTCTAAGGCAGTGGCTGGTTCGGCCCGGCCCCGCCCTACAGCTGACGCTGGTGATACCCCGAGAGGCTGACGAACTGGAGCGCCCGCTCCTCGCCGCCCTGGTCCTTCCAGCTCACCGTCGTCACCCGGCTGATCCGATGGGTCTCCACCCCCCGCTCCGTGGTGACCACTTTGACGACGACGTGCTGCCCGGACGCCCCCTCGGGGAACCCCAGCCGGGCCAGCTCCTGCTCGGCGGCCAACGCGGCGAAGGTCCAGACGTTGTCCCCGAGCCTGGTCAAGCGATGGAGCTGGCCGTAGGTCTCGATGAAGTAGTCGCCCAACCCGCCGTCCTTCGTCAGGTAGAAGCCCTCCTTCCCCTCGACCATGAACGGTGGCCCTTGCGCCGCTTCGAACGTCATCTCGTCGGTGGTCGCAACGTAGGCTCTTTCCCCCGTCGCCTCGGCGCTGCCGGCCGTCATCGTGTCCGTCCAGGCCATCCGCTCAACGACCTCCCCCTGGCCGTCGATGCCGTACTCGGTCCACGCACCGATGTAGGTGCCCTCCAGGGCACGCACCTGCTCGGGGACATCCCGCTCGGCATCCGGCTGTAGATCGGCACCTCGGCCCACGACCAGCCCCTTCCCGCGAATTGAGATATGACACATCGTTGCACGATCGTGCGCAAATAGGTTACGCGAGCCGTCGGGGCTCGGGCCAGGCGGTTGTCGATTGGGTGGATGGTGGTGCGGGGGCCGTTGGGGTGGTAGGTCTCTCCTCGCGTCGGCGCTGTGACGGTGCCCGGGAACCCGGTGGCGGGGCAGGCCCCGCGGCCCCGGCGCGGGGGCCGCCGGCGGGCCGGGGGCGCGCCCCGGCCCCCCCGCCAGGGCACCGCGCCCCCCCCCC
>JBBQEF010000084.1:0-18193 GCA_038320445.1 Mycobacteriales bacterium | reverse complement strand
AGTTCCAGGGGACGCCGCCCGTAGCGGTCGGCGGCGATCTCCACGTCCACCTGCTCGTTCGCCTGCGTGCGGCGGCGCAACCCGTGGCGGGCGGCCACCTCACCGAGGAGCGCGAACGTGCGCTCGCCGTCGCTGTGCACCCCGGCCGGTCCGACCGCGACCGCCACCATGCCTGTCGCGTCCCCGCCGAGAGCGGCCGCGATCGCGTCGGCCGAGGCGGCGGCCTGCTCGGGATCGTCGCGCGCGCAGCCACGGACGAAGACCAGCCGCGCCCCCAGCTCCACCGCCGCAGCAGCCACGGCCCGGGCGATGCCCACGCCGTCGCCGGTGCTCGCCGGCCAGCTGAGGTGGTGGTCGGCCACCGTGGTCACGCCGCAGAGCAGGGCCTCGGCCAGCCCGACCGACGCCGCGGCATGCGCGAGTCCGTCGTCCACCCCGACGGCGGCGTAGGCGGCGGCCATCCGCGGCAGCCAGTCGCGCATCGGCACGCCGCGGGTGCCCGGCAGCGTCCGGAACGCGGTCTGCAGCAGGTGGTGGTGGGCGTTGACCAGGCCCGGCGTCACGATGCAACCGGAGGCGTCGAGCACCTCGCCCGGCCCGTCCGCCGTGTCCGCGACCGTCCCGCCCTCGCACACCACGGCCCCGCCCGGCACCTCGTCCACGCCCGTCCACACCCGCTCGGCCCCGCTCACGATCAGCACCCGTGCGTTCTAGCAGGATGATGTGACGTGCCGGAAACGCCGCCGTCGTACCGTCACGGCGTGAGCCACGCGAGGTTGTCCGGCCGCCGTGCGATCGTCACGGGTGCCGCCCGCGGCATCGGCGCGGAGATCGCCCGCACGTTCGCCGCCGAAGGTGCGGCGATCGCCGTGCTCGACGTCTCCGCGGAGGGCGCGGAGAAGGTGGCCGCCGAGGTGCGCGGCACCGCACACGTCGTCGACCTGCGCGACGTCGGCGCCACCCGGACCGCGCTGGACGCCGCCATCGCCGCGCTCGGCGGGGTGGACATCCTGGTCAGCAACGCCGGCGTGCTGCGCAAGGCACCGCTGCTCGACATCGACGCCGACGACTGGGACGACATGTTCGCCGTGACGACCCGGCCCGTGCTGGTGGCGACGCAGGTCGCGGCGCGCGCGATGATCGCGGCCGGGACCGGCGGGGCGATCGTCAACATGGCGAGCATGGCGGCTCGCGCCGGAGGGGCCGGGCAGGGCCACTACGCGGCCGCGAAGGCCGCCGTCGTGGCCCTGACCCGGGTGGCGGCGCTGGAGCTGGGGCCCCACGGGATCCGCGTGAACTGCCTGTGCCCCGGCTACGTCCTCACCGAGATGGGCGCCGCGACCCGCACCGCCGAGCAGGTGGCCGAGTGGACCGGCCGGTCACCGCTGGGACGGCTCGGCGAGACCGCCGACGTCGCGCGCACCGCGCTGTTCCTCGCCTCCGACGACGCCGCCTACCTGACGGGCCAGGCGGTGAACGTCACCGGTGGCATGCTCATGTGACAGCGCTACCAGCCGCGCCCGGCGTAGCGCTGCTCGGCCGGGAGATCGGAGATGTTGATCCCGACCATCGCCTCGCCCAGCCCGCGCGACACCTTCGCGATGACCTGCGCGTCGTCGAAGAACGTGGTGGCCTTGACGATCGCCTCGGCTCGCTGGGCCGGATCCCCGGACTTGAAGATCCCCGAGCCGACGAACACGCCCTCGGCCCCCAGCTGCATCATCATCGCCGCGTCGGCGGGGGTGGCGATGCCGCCCGCGGTGAACAGCACGACCGGCAGCTTGCCCGACCGCCCCACCTCGGCGACCAGCTCGTAGGGCGCCTGCAGCTGCTTGGCGGCGACGAACAGCTCGGTCTCGTCGAGCGTGCCGAGCCTGCGGATCTCGGAGCGGATCGACCGCATGTGGCGGGTGGCCTCGACGACGTTGCCGGTGCCGGCCTCGCCCTTCGAGCGGATCATCGCGGCCCCCTCGGCGATCCGCCGCAGCGCCTCGCCCAGGTTGGTGGCGCCACACACGAACGGAGCGGTGAACGCCCACTTGTCGATGTGGTAGGCCTCGTCGGCCGGCGTGAGGACCTCGGACTCGTCGATGTAGTCGACCCCGAGCGACTGCAGCACCTGCGCCTCGACGAAGTGCCCGATGCGGGCCTTCGCCATCACCGGGATCGAGACGGCGTCGATGATGCCCTGGATCATGTCGGGGTCGCTCATGCGGGCGACGCCGCCCTGCGCGCGGATGTCGGCCGGCACGCGCTCCAGCGCCATCACGGCCACGGCACCGGCGTCCTCGGCGATCTTCGCCTGCGTGGCGTCGACCACGTCCATGATCACGCCGCCCTTCAGCATCTCGGCCATCCCGCGCTTGACGCGCGCGGTGCCCAGCTTCGGGCCGGCCCCGTTGGTGGCTGCGCTGTCGGAAACGGGCTGGTCGGACGACACGGCGGTACCTCTCGATCACAGGGTCACAGAAGTACCGATCCTACGTCAGCCGAGCGGTCCGGGCCGGGGTCCACCGGGAAGTGGGCAGCGCGTGCCCCGTCACATCCGGCGGGTTCCGCGATCTCGAAGTACGCGGGCATCGGAGCGGTGCCGGCCAGGTGGAGCAGGCGCACCAGCCGTCGCGACCGGAGCGCGAGGGTGTCGCGCACCGCGTCGTTGTGCACGCGACGGGCGAGCACGAGCCGCAGCTCGGCC
Organism: Mycobacteriales bacterium; assembly: GCA_038320445.1. Classification (GTDB taxonomy): domain Bacteria; phylum Actinomycetota; class Actinomycetes; order Mycobacteriales; family Pseudonocardiaceae; genus Pseudonocardia. Next base: position 15,498 of record JBBQEF010000084.1, on the reverse strand, counting down.
TCGGCGAGAGCGTCGCGCAGCCCGTCGGGCAGCTCGGACCGGTCGACGGCCGCCAGCGCCCGCCCGAGGGCGTTCTCGGCAGGCTCGCGGTCCGGTCCCGCGGAACGCGCGGCGGTCACCGCGGCCTGCAGCACCTGGTCACCTGCCCCGGAACGCTCCGGAACGGGATCGGCAGGCCCGGCGGCGGCGCGTTCCGCGGAACGCGCGGCGACGCGCGCGGCGACGTCCCACCGCATCTCCAGTGCCGCCGCGAGCCCGGTCCGCGTGGCGTCGAGGCGCCGGTGCAGCCGGTCCAGGCGCCGCACCCGGCCGATGGTGAGCGTCACGGCCCAGGCCGCGGCGAGGGCGGCCGCGGCCCAGAGCCAGCCGGTCACGACACCCTCGGCGGCGCGACCCGCCGGGGATCGGCGGCGGCGGCGGTCCGGTAGACCTGCACCACCGACGCCGCCACGGCCGGCCAGTCGAAGGCCGCGGCGCGGGCCCGGCCGGCCGCGGAGAGCGTGGCGCGCCGCACCGGGTCGTCGAGCAGGCCCGCCAGCGCCGCGGCCAGCCCGCCGGCGTCCCCGGCCGCGAACAGCACGCCGGTGCCGTCCAGCACCGCGCGGAACGCGCCGAGGTCGGCGGCCAGCACGGGCGCGCCGGCGGCCATCGCCTCCGCGAGCACCATGCCGAAGCTCTCCCCGCCGGTGTGGGGCGCGCAGAACACGTCCATCGACCGCAGCGCGGCGGCTTTCGTGGGGTCGTCGACGAGGCCGAGCACGTCGATGCGGCCGGCCACCGGACCAGCGGCGCGGCGCAGGGCGTCGGCATCGCCGCGGCCCACCACGAGCAGCCGCAGGTCGGAGCGGGTCGGTGCGAGCATCGCCAGCGCGTCCAGCAGCAGCGGCATGCCCTTGCGCGGCTCGTCGAACCGGCCGAGGAAGCCCACCGTGCCCGGACGCGGGTAGCCGGGCAGCAGCGGGCCGGTGGCGTGGGCCGCGACGTCGACGCCGTTGGGGATCTCGATCGCGTCGCCGCCCAGGTGCTCGACCTGGACGCGCCGCGCCAGGGGCGACACCGCGATCCGTGCCGTCACCTTCTCCAGCAGCGGCCGCAGCATCCCGCCGAACGCGCTGAGGGTGCGCGACCGTTCGGTGGCGGTGTGGAACGTGGCCACGATCGGCCCGTCCGCGAGCTGCAGGGCGATCACCGAGAGGCTCGGCGAGGTCGGCTCGTGAAGGTGCAGCACGTCGAACCGGTTCTCGGCGAGCCAGCGCCGCACCCGCCCGAAGGACCGGGGGCCGAACGCGACGCGCGCGACCGAGCCGTTGTAGGGCACCGCGAGCGCGCGGCCCGCGGGCGTCACGAACTCCGGGAGCGGGGCGGCTCCGACGGCGGGGGCCAGCACGTCCACCTCGTGGCCCAGCCCGCGCAGCGCCCCGGCCAGCCCGAGGACGTGCGACTGCACTCCCCCGGGCACGTCGAGGGAGTACGGGCACACGATCCCGACCCGCATCAGACGTCCCGCCAGATCGGCTGCAGGACGTGCCAGTCCGCCGGGTCGCGGGCCAGCAGCACACCCAGGGCATCAGCCAGGGCCTGGGTCGCCTTCGCGACGTCGGCCCGCCCGGGCACGGGCACCGGATCGGCGAAGTCGATCACCCAGCCGTGCGGCGCGAAACGGGGGCAGGCGGGCAGCAACAGGGCACCGGTCATGGCGGCGAGCCGGGCCGGGCCGGTCGGCATCCGGGCCGGCGCCCCGAGGAACGCGACCTCCAGCCCGGTGTCGGTGACGTCGCGGTCGGCGAGCAGACACACCACCCCGCCCGCGCGGAGCCGCCTCGTCAGCGCCCGGTGGGCGGCCGACCCGTCCTCGGCCGCGACGACCTCGAAACCCAGCGCCTCCCGGTAGGCGACGAAGCGCCGGTACAGCGACTCCGGGCGCAGCCGCTGCCCGACGGTGGTGAACGAGGCCGGCAGGCCGCGCCCGCGCAGCATCTCGACCAGCCAGACGCCGGCCGCGTCCCAGTTCCCGCTGTGCGGCAGCGCGACGACGACGGGGCGCCCGGCGTCGAGGGCCTCACCGAACGGGCCGAAACCGCTGATCCGCGTGGCAGCGTGGATGCCGGCCGGGCTCATCGCGGGCAGGCGGAATGCCTCACACCAGTACCGCGCGTAGCTGCGCAGGCCGTCGCGCACGAGCGCGTCGAGCGCGGCCGGTCCCGCATCCGGGACGACGCGCGCGAGGTTGCTCCGCAGCTGCCGTGCCCCGGCGCCGCCGCGGCGCGCGGCACGGTCGGCACCGAGGCGGAACGCCCCGAGCGCGACCGGCCCGGGCAGCGCCCGCACCAGCCGCCACGCCGCGGCGTACTGCAGGTCGGCGAGGCGCTCCGCCACCGGCACCGCCCCGACCCGCCCGGTGGCCGGTCCGGTCACGTCCCGCCGGCCCGCTCGGCCGGGTCCGCGACCGCGGGGGTGTCGGCGGGTGGCGCCGGTTCGGCGGGCTCGACCGCCGACGCGGCGCGAGCGGCGCTCTCCCGGGCCTGGGCGCTGCGGTACACCGAGTGCACCCGCTGCACGACCGTCACCAACGACCCCGCCGCGAGCAGCCACAGGGCGACATCCAGGGCGTAGGGCACCCCGAGCCCCTGCAGCCCGGCACCGACCAGCGCGAGGATCAGCCGCTCGGCCCGCTCGACGAGCCCGCCGTCGGCCGACAGACCGACGCTCTCGGCACGCGCCTTGGTGTAGGACACCAGCTGCCCCGAGACCAGACACACCAGCGCGGCGACGGCCAGCGGCCGGTTGTTCCCGACGCCCAGGCACCACCAGGCGAGCGCGGCGAACAGCGCCCCGTCGGCGGCCCGGTCGCAGACCGAGTCGAGCACCGCCCCGAAGGGGGTTCCGTAGCCGCGGGCCCGTGCCATGGCCCCGTCGATCAGGTCGAACAACACGAACAGCGTGATGACCAACGTGCCGACGAACAGCTGGCCCCGTGGCAGGAACCACGCCGAGGCGGCCACGCTGCCGACGGTGCCGGCCACCGTCACGGCATCCGGTGCGACGCCGTGCCGGACCAACCACCGTCCGATCGGCTCGGACACGCGGTTGACGTGCACGCGCGCGAAGACGTTGAGCATGGACTCCTGCTTGTGGACCCGGACGGTGTGGCGCGGGGGCGCCGCCGTCCAGCCTAGTCGGCTCGGCCTGCGGGGCCGGGCCACGCCTCCGCGAGGAGCTCCCGGGTCTCGGAGAGCAGCTGCGGGATCACCTTGGTCTGGCCCACGACGGCGATGAAGTTGGCGTCGCCGCCCCACCGCGGGACGACGTGCTGGTGCAGGTGCTCGGCCAGGGACCCGCCCGCGACGGTGCCCAGGTTGATCCCGACGTTGAAGGCGTGCGGTGCCGCCACCTGCCGCATCGTGCGCACGGCCTGCTGCGTGAACGTCATCAGCTCGCCCGCCTCGGCCGGGGTGAGGTCCTCCAGGTCCGCGACGTGCCGGTAGGGCAGCACCATGAGGTGGCCGGGGTTGTACGGGTGCAGGTTGAGCACCGCGTACACCGACTCGCCGCGGGCGACGACCAGCCCCTCGTCGTCGGGCAGGCCCGGGATGCGGCAGAACGGGCAGCCCCCGTCGCCGGCGTCCTTGATGTAGGCGAGCCGGTGCGGGGTCCACAGCCGGCGGAACCCGTCGGGGGTGCCCACGCCGTCGATCGGCTCCAGGGCAGGGTCTGTCATGCCGAGTGCTCGTCGACCGGGGTCGCGGCAGGAACGGGAGCCGTGATGATGGCTGGCGCAGGCATGATGAGCGATCCTAGAGATCGGCGGTGGGGCTGGCGTTGTTGCGGCTCGCCACCCAGTCGACGATCGTCCGCACGGCCTCGGCCACCGGCACGCCGTTGCGCTGGGTGCCGTCGCGGAACCGGAAGCTCACCGCGCCCACCTCGACGTCGCGCGCCCCGGCGAGCAGCATGAAGGGCACCTTCTGCAGCGTGTGGGTGCGGATCTTCTTCTGCATGCGGTCGTCGCCGGCGTCCACCTCGACGCGGACGCCGTGCGCCCGCAGCTGCGCGGCGATCTCCGTGGTGGCCTGCACCTGCTCGGAGGTGACCGGGATCGCGACCACCTGGACGGGTGCGAGCCACGCCGGGAACGCGCCGGCGTAGTGCTCGGTGAGCACGCCGAAGAAGCGCTCGATGGAGCCGAACAGCGCCCGGTGGATCATGACGGGCTGCTGGCGGCTGCCGTCGCTCGCGGTGTACTCCAGTCCGAAGAGCTCCGGCTCCATGAGGTCGACCTGGATGGTCGACATCTGCCAGGTGCGGCCGATCGCGTCCTTGACCTGCACGCTGATCTTCGGCGCGTAGAACGCGGCACCGCCGGGATCGAGCACCAGCTCCAGCCCGCTGGCCTCGGCGGCATCGCGCAGGGCGTCGGTGGCGTGCTCCCAGTCCTCGTCGCTGCCGATGGACTTCTCCGGGTTGCGGGTGGAGAGCTCCAGGTAGAAGTCGTCGAGGCCGTAATCGCCCAGCAGGTCGAGCACGAACTGCAGCAGTGAGCGGATCTCGTCGTGCATCTGCTCCCGCGTGCAGTAGATGTGGGAGTCGTCCTGGGTGAACCCGCGGGCACGGGTGAGCCCGTGGACCACCCCGGACTTCTCGTACCGGTAGACCGTGCCGAACTCGAACAGCCGCAGCGGCAGCTCCCGGTAGGACCGCCCGCGCGAGCGGAAGATCAGGTTGTGCATCGGGCAGTTCATCGGCTTGAGGTCGTAGTCCTGCCCCGGCTTGCGCACCTCGCCGTCGGGCCCGAGCTCCGCGTCGAGCTGCATCGGCGGGTACATGCCCTCGGCGTACCAGCTCAGGTGCCCGGACGTCTCGAACAGCTGGGCCTTGGTGATGTGCGGGGTGTTGACGAACTCGTAGCCCGCCTCCTCGTGGCGGCGCCGGGAGTAGTCCTCCATCTCGCGGCGGATGATCCCGCCCTTGGGATGGAACACCGCGAGACCGGAGCCGATCTCGTCGGGGAAGGAGAACAGGTCCAGCTCGGTGCCGAGGCGCCGGTGGTCGCGACGCTCGGCCTCGATGATCCGGTCGAGGTGGGCGTCGAGGGCCTCGGTGGACTCCCACGCGGTGCCGTAGATGCGCTGCAGCTGCGCGTTGCGCTGATCCCCCCGCCAGTACGCGGCCGCGCTGCGCATGAGCCTGAACGCCGGGATGTGCTTGGTGGTGGGGATGTGCGGCCCGCGGCAGAGATCCGACCAGACGGTCTCGCCGGTGTGGGCGTGGACGTTGTCGTAGGCGGTGAGCTCGGCTCCCCCGACCTCCATGACCTCGCCGGTGTCGACGTCCCCCTTGAGCTCGATGAGCTCCAGCTTGTACGGCTGCTCGGCGAGCTCCTTGCGGGCGTCGTCGATGCAGGCGTAGCGCCGGCGGGAGAACCGCTGACCGGCCTTGACGATCTTCTTCATGGCGGACTCTATCTTCGCCAGGTCGTCCGGGGTGAACGGCCGGTCGACGTCGAAGTCGTAGTAGAAGCCGTCGGTGATCGGCGGGCCGATGCCCAGCTTCGCCTCGGGGAACAGCTGCTGGACGGCCTGCGCCAGCACGTGGGCCGCGGAGTGGCGGATGACGCTGCGGCCGTCGTCGGTGCCGGCGGCGACCGGCTCCACGTCGGTGTCGGCATCCGGAGCCCAGGCCAGGTCCCGCAGGACCCCCGCGTCGCGCACGACCACGACCGCGCTCGGGCCGGTCGTGGGGAGGCCCGCCTCGCGCACGGCGGCGCCCGCCGTCGTCCCGGCCGGCACCCGGACGGGGGCGGACGGTGGGCTGACTGCGGGCGCGGACACGACGGCCTCCAGGGGGTGGTTCGACGGACCACTCCATGCTAGAGGGGCCCCGCGACCCGGTTCGCGGCGCCAGGGGCCCGTCAGTTCAGCCGGCGCAGCCCGTCGAGGAGACGGCCCATCGTCGCCGGGTCGCCCGCCCACTCCTGCCGCAGCACCGCCGGGAGCGCCAGTGGGCGCGCGACGGCGAGCTGCGGCCTCGTCGGCGGGGCGCCGACCGCGCGGTGCGGGAGCGTCACCGGCGCCGGACCGTCCGGGGCGGGCGCGATGGCGAGCACGGCGAGCACCCCCGCCGCCTCGGCGCGGCCGGTGGCCGGGCCGAGCCCGGCGAGCGCGGGCTCCCGCAGCGGCCGGCTGTGGCGGGAGGGTCCGGCGTGGTCCGGCTCGACGCGGTGCCGCGTCCGGGCCGGCTGGGGGGCGGCTGACGGGGAGCTGGGGTCCCGCGGGGCGGGCGGCCGCGGCCGGGGTGGCCGGGCGTGACGGGACCGGGTCTGGCCGGGCGGGGTCTCGCCGGGCTGCGACTCACCGGGCTGCGACCCACCGGGCTGCGACCCACCGGGCTGCGTCTCACCGGGCTGGGCGTGCCGCGGCCGGGGCAGCTGCGGCACCGGTACGGTCCCGGCCGGTGGCGCGAGCCGCGCTCCGCGCAGGTCGACGGCCTGCCGCAGCGCGGGCTCCGCCAGCTCCCGCCGGGCGGTGACGACACCGGGCCCGGCGCCGACGCGCAGGTGCACGAAGACGCCGGGGAACGCCCTCAGGATGTGCACGCCGCCGGGGGTGGGGAGGACGAGATCCTCCGGGCCGCCCGAGTCCGGCACGGCGTCACGGGCGAGGGCCACGAGAGCCGAGACGTCCTCGGCGGGGATGACGCCGACCTGGGCGAGCACGCCACCGTCGCGGGCGTCGACCAGCCGAGCGGCCTGGGCGCCGGTGCGGGCCACCAGCACCGCCAGCGCGGAGCCGAGTCGCGCATCCATCGTCGTCCTCCGATCACCGGAACCGATGTGAGCGTGCCGTGCGTCGTCGTTGCCGCTGCGGCGGTTGCGCCAGCGGGGACGGTGGCGCGCAAGCCTGACGTCACCGTATCGGGGGCCACTCCGGGCGGAGGCACCAGGCTCCTCGGGGCGGCGGGTCCGCTCCCCGTGCGCCGACGGGAAGAACCGACCGACCGGGCTGGTTGCACCGTCCGTGGTGCCTCTCTCCGTACTCGACCTCGTCCCCATCGGCTCCGGCTCGACGCCCTCCGAGGCGTTGGCCACCAGCACCGCGCTGATCCGGCGCGTCGAGGAGCTCGGTTTCCGCCGTTACTGGGTGGCCGAGCACCACGGCATGCCGGGCATCGCGAGCTCGTCGCCCGCGGTGCTCATCGCGCACCTGGCCGCGGCCACGTCCCGCATCCGGGTCGGGTCGGGCGGGGTGATGCTGCCCAACCACCAGCCGCTGGTGATCGCCGAGCAGTTCGGCATGCTCGACGCCCTGCACCCGGGCCGCATCGACCTCGGCATCGGCCGCGCGCCGGGCACCGACGCCCGCACGGCGCGCGCGCTGCGCCGCAGCACGGACCCGCTGGGAGCAGACGACTTCCCCGAGCACCTCCAGGAGCTCGCCTCCTATTTCCGCGGTGAGGGCCCCGTCGTGGCCGTACCCGCCCACGGGCAGCGGCCGGACATGTGGCTGCTCGGGTCCAGCGGCTACAGCGCCCAGGTCGCGGGCCTGCTCGGGCTGCCGTTCGCGTTCGCGCACCACTTCAGCGGCGAGAACACGCTGGCGGCCCTGGCGCTCTACCGCGACACGTTCCGCCCGGGGGTGCTGCAGGAGCCGTACTCGATGATCTGCGCGGCCGTGCTCGCCGCGGACACCGACGCGCAGGCCCGCCGCCTGGCGCTGCCCGGCGCGCTGCAGTTCCTGAGGCTGCGGATGGGCGACCCCGGGCTCGTGCCGACCCTCGAGGAGGCCGAGTCCTACCCGTACTCGCCGCAGGAGCAGGCCTTCGTCGACGGGCGGCTGGCCGGGCAGGTGATCGGCTCGCCGGAGACGGTGCGCGACGGCGTCCGCGAGCTGGTGGAGCGCACCGGGGTCGACGAGCTGATGGTCACCACCAGCGCCCACGGCGGTGCGGACCGGATCCGCTCCTACGAGCTGCTCGCCGGGGCCGTCGTGCCTGCGGTGGCCTCGGCATGACCGCACCCGGCAGCGGCGCCGCCGCCTTCCGGGCCGCGGTGGAGGGCGGGGACGTCGACGCCGCCGTCGCCCTCTTCGCCCCCGACGTCGTCTTCCACTCCCCCGTCGTGCACAAGCCCTACGTCGGGCGGGAGCAGCTGCACGCCATCCTCTCCGCGGTGATGGTCGTCTTCGAGGACTTCCGCTACACCGGGTCCTACGACGGCGGGACCGGCCACGTGCTGGAGTTCGCCTGCCGGGTCGGCGACCGTGACCTGCAGGGGGTCGACATCCTCCGGGGCGACGGCCGCCGGCTCACCGAGCTGACCGTGCTGGTGCGGCCCTACTCCGCCGCGACGCTGCTCCGGGACCGCATGGCCGCGCTGCTGTCGTGACGCTCACCACGCCGTCCACCTCGACGGTCCGGGTCGGGCACCCTGAGCCGTGCGTGCCCGGTGTGATCACGGGCCTGTAGGTTCTGCGGTACCCGATCCTGGAGCGTCCGTGAGCAACCCCATCGAGTTCGACGTCCTGATCGAGATCCCCCGCGGCAGCCGCAACAAGTACGAGGTGGACCACGCCAGCGGCCGGATCCGCCTGGACCGGACGCTGTTCACCGCCACCCAGTACCCCGGCGACTACGGCTTCGTCGAGAACACCCTCGGCGAGGACGGCGACCCGCTCGACGCGCTGCTGGTCACGGTCGGGGACCCGCTGTTCCCCGGCGTGCTCGTGCTCTGCCGCACGATCGGCATGTTCCGGATGCGCGACGAGGCCGGCGGCGACGACAAGCTGATCTGCGTCCCGGCCACCGACCCGCGCCTGGACCACCTGCGCGACATCCACCACCTGCCGGAGTTCCACCGCGCCGAGATCCAGCACTTCTTCGAGATCTACAAGGACCTCGAGCCGGGCAAGAGCGTCGAGGGCGCGGCGTGGGCCGGGCGCACGGCCGCGGAGGCGGAGATCGAGGCCTCGCGCGCGCGGTTGCGCGATACCCAGCACTGATCGGCCGTTGCTCGGCCGGGCTGCTCAGGCCGGCGTCTGGTCCAGGCGGTGGAGCATGCCCGGGAGGTTCTCGGCGTGGACGACCGCCAGGCGCTGCGTCGAGCGGGTGAGGGCCACGTAGAGGTCGTTGGCGCCCCGTGGGCCGGCCGCCAGCACCTCCGCCGGCTCCACCAGCACCACCGCGTCGAACTCCAGGCCCTTCGCCGAGGTGATCGGCAGGACGACGACCGGGCTCTCCAGGTCGACGTCGGGATCGGGCGGGCCGTCCGGACCGACCGGGCCGAGGTCACGCGGCACGGAGCCCACCAGCCGCTCCCGCAGCGCGGCGACGCGCGACTCCGGCGCCAGCACCGCGGTACGGCCCTCCCCCACGGCCCCGGACTCCTCGGCGAGCACCTTGGCGACCTCGTCGTCGAGGTCGCCGGGCGCGACGCGCACGGCCCGCGGCGGGACTCCCGTGCTGCGCACCGCCCGCGGCGGGACGAGGCCCGGCTCGATGGCCGCCAGCACGTCGTCGGCGACCTCGGAGATCTCGGCGGGCGTGCGGTAGTTGACCGTGAGCTGCTCCAGGCGCCAGCGGTTGGCCACGTACGGCGAGAGCACCTCGCCCCAGGAGGACGCACCCGACAGGTCACCGGTCTGCGCGATGTCGCCCACGATCGTCATCGACCGGGTCGGGCACCGGCGCATGATCAGCCGCCAGGCCATCGGCGACAGCTCCTGCGCCTCGTCGATGATCACGTGGCCGTAGGTCCACTCGCGGTCGGAGGCAGCGCGGTCGGCGGTGGAGTCGTAGCGGCGCACCTGCTGGCGCTCGGCCAGCCGGTCGGCGTCGACGACGTCGCCCGCGCGCAGCAGCTCGTCGTCGAGGTCCTCCTCCAGGTCGAGCACGTCGAGCACGCCCTGCGCGTACTGGATCTCCTCGCGCAGCGCCGCGGCCTCGCGCGCGGCGGCCTCGGACCCGTCGTCGCCGAGCAGCTCCGCGGCCTCGTCCAGCAGCGGGACGTCGGCGGGTGACCATCGCAACCCCTCGGGGACGTCGTCGGCCGGGCGCGGGCGCGCCAGCAGCGCGCGATCGCCCGGCGAGAGCCGCCGCGCCACCGAGGCCAGCCGCCGCTGGTCGGCGAACAGGTCGGCGAGCAGCTCCTCCGCCGAGAGCGTCGGCCACAGTGCGTCCAGCTCGCGGCGGAGCACGCGGCTCTCGGTGAGCTCCTCGCGGATGTCGCCGATGTCACCGCGGTCGAGCAGCCCCCGGCCGCCCAGGCCGCGGGCCACCTGCTCGGCGAGCAGGCGGATCGCCTCCTTCTGGAAGATCCGTTTGGCCTCGTTGTGCGGCTTGCGGGCTCGCCGGGCCCGGGTGCGGGCGGCGTTGGCGACGTCGCTGTCCAGCCGCACGTCCTGCTGGTCGACGACCAGCCGGATCGGCCGCCGCGGCACCTGCTGGCGGTCGCGGACGGCCGCCGCGATCACCGCGGCCATCTCGGTGCGGCCCTTCACCTCGGAGGTGGCGGCGGGCTCGGGACGGCGGGCGTCGAGGCCGGGGAACAGCTGGCCGACGGTGCCGAGCACCACCGAGGTCTCCCCGAGCGAGGGCAGCACCTGCCCGATGTAGGACAGGAACGTCGGGTTCGGCCCGACGACGAGCACGCCGCGCCGGGCCAGCCGGTCGCGGTGGGTGTAGAGGAGGTAGGCCGCGCGGTGCAGCGCCACGGCCGTCTTGCCGGTGCCCGGCCCGCCCTGCACCACCAGCACCCCGGAGGGCGTGGAGCGGATGATCGCGTCCTGCTCGGACTGGATGGTGGCGACGATGTCGGACATGCGTCCGGTGCGGGTGGCGCCCACTGCGGCCAGCAGCGCCGCCTCGCTGGTGAGCCCGCCGGACTGCTGCGCGGCCCCGGCCGCGTCGAGGTCGAGCACCTCGTCGTCGACGGCGGTGACCTCACGACGGCGGGTGCGCAGGTGCCGGCGCCGCCGGATGCCCTCCGGGGACGCCGCCGTGGCCGTGTAGAACGGCCGCGCCGCCGGCGCCCGCCAGTCCATGAGCAGCGACTCGTAGTCGCGCTCCTCGTCGAGCAGGCCGAGCCGGCCGATGTAGCGGCGCTCCCCGTCGTCGGCGTCGAGGCGGCCGAACGCGAGGCCGTGCTCGGCCGCCCGCAGCGACGCCAGCCGGTCGGTGTAGATGCCCGCGGCCACATCGCGCTCGGTGAGCGCCTGCGGGGTGCCGACCGTCTCGTCGTGCAGCACGTCGCGCAGCCGCTGCGCCGTCTCGGCCCGTCGCTCGTCGAGACGCCCGTAGAGCATGGCGACATAGCCTCGCTCGTGCTCGATCCCGTCGAGGGGACCCGATGCGGGATCGGGCGGAGACGTGCTGTGGGACACCGGCGGATCACCTTCACGCGCAACGGGACTGGAGAAGCGACCTACGACGCTACCAGCGTCCCGCCGCGCGCGTGGCCGGGCTCAGCTGCCGGGGTGGCGCGACCTCGGCGCGCGGCCGAAGGGCTGCTCCACCGGCTCCACGTGCTCCACGGCCGGGATCGGCATGGTGACCGGCCGGTCGGCCAGCGCCACCGGCTCGTCGTGGTGGCGCAGCCGCATCGGGGGGCCGCTGACCAGGTGGTACTCGGCCTCGTCCGCGCGCATCTCCACCCGCAGCTGCCGGCCCTGCCACAGCAGGCCGAACGAGATCCGGGACAGTGCCGGGGGCAGCCGGGGGGCGAAACTCAGACCGGACGTGGTGCACTGCATCCCGCCGAACCCGCTGACGACCGCCGTCCAGGTGCCCGCCATCGACGCGATGTGCACGCCGTGGTCGGAGTTGCCGGCGAGGTTGTTGAGGTCGACTAGCGCCGACTCGGCGAGGTAGTCGTAGGCGAGGTCGAGATGTCCGGTCCACGCCGCCATCACGGCCTGGGTGCAGGCCGAGAGCGACGAGTCGCGCACCGTCACCGCCTCGTAGTAGGCGAAGTTGCGCCGCATCTGCTCGGGGGTGAACGCTTCGGGCCGCAGCACCATCGCCAGCACGAGGTCGGCCTGCTTGACCACCTGCTTGCGGTACAGGTCGAAGTAGGGCACGTGCAGCAGCAGCGGGTAGTGCTCGGCCGGGGTGTTCTCGAAGTCCCACATCTGGTGGTCGGTGAACCCCTCCGACTGCGGGTGCACGCCGAGCACCTCGTCGAACGGGATGCGCATGGCCTTGGCGGCGTCGCGCCAGCTCGCCATCTCCTCCGCGTTGACGCCCAGCTTCGCCGCCGTGCGGGTGTGCCGCGCCGCGGTGTCGGCGGCGACGCGCAGGTTCAGCTGCGCCATCAGGTTCGTGTAGACGTTGTTGTCGACGATCGCGGTGTACTCGTCGGGACCGGTGACCCCGTCGATCCGGAACTCGCCCGACGAGTCGTGGTGACCCAGCGAGCGCCACAGCCGCGCGGTGGCCACGAGCAGCTCCAGACCGACCTCGCGCTCGAAGTCGACGTCGCCCGTGGCGGCCACGTGGCGGCGCACGGCGTCGGCGATGTCGGCGTTGATGTGGAACGCCGCGGTGCCGGCGGGCCAGTACCCCGAACACTCCTGGCCGCGGATCGTGCGCCACGGGAACGCGGCGCCGCTGATGCCGAGCTGCTCGGCGCGCTCGTAGGCCAGCGGGAGGATGGTCTGGCGCCAGCGCAACGCGTCGGCCGCCGCCTCGGGCGCGAGGAACGACAGCACCGGCAGGCTGAACGTCTCGGTGTCCCAGAACGTGTGCCCGTCGTAGCCCTCGCCGGTGAGGCCCTTCGCACCGATCGCCCTGCGCTCGGCCCGCGCTCCCGCCTGCAGCACGTGGAAGATCGCCACGCGGACCGCCTGCTGCAGCTCGGCATCGCCGTCGATCTCGACGTCGGCGGTGATCCAGAAGTCGTCGAGGTACTGGCGCTGCTCGGCGAGCAGGCCGTCCCAGCCGGTGTAGCGCGCAGCCGCCAGCGCGGCCCTGACCTGGTCCTGCAGCGCCGGCAACGACCGCCGCGACGACCAGCCGTAGGCCAGGTACTTGACGATCGTCAGCGTCTCCCCCGGCTTCAACCGGGTGATCACCGTGGTGCGGCCGATGTCCTCGGTGGCCTCCGACGAGGTCTCGGTGCCCTCCGGACCGATCACCTCGTGGTCCATCGCGGCGGCCACCCGCAGGCCGGAGCGGCGGGTCTGGTGGATCAGCGTGGCGCTCGTGTCGCCGTGGCGGTGCTGCTCCGCCTGCAACGGGTCGGTGAGCGCGGCCTCGACGCGCGGGTCGTCGTCGTCACGCGAGGGCAGCTGCTCGTTGGCCACCAGCTCCGACTGCAGGACCAGCAGCGCCGGCGCCTCGAGCACCTCCACCTCGTAGCGGATCGCGGCGATCGCGCGCTGGCTGAGCGACACCATGCGGGTGCTGCGCACCTTCACCGCGCGGCCCGCGGGCGAGGCCCACTCGACCTCGCGGGTCAGCGTGCCCGCCTGCAGGTCCAGCACGCGCTCGTGGTGGCGCAGCTCGCCGTAGCGCAGGTCGAACGGCTCGTCCTCCACCAGCAGCCGGATCAGCTTGCCGTTGGTGACGTTGATGATCGTCTGCCCGGACTCCGGGTAGCCGTAGCCGCCCTCCGCGTAGGGCAGCGGGCGCTTCTCGTAGAAGGAGTTGAGGTAGGTGCCGGGGGTGGCGTGCGGCTCGCCCTCGTCGAGGTTGCCGCGCAGCCCGATGTGCCCGTTGGACAGGGCGAACACCGACTCCGTCTGCCCGAGGTTGTCCATGTCGAGACGGGGCTCGCGCACGACCCACGGCTCGACCGTGAACGCACGCCCGGGATCAGGACTCACTTCTCCTCCAGCAGTTCCGCGAGATCCTGCACGACGACGTCGGCACCCCGCCTGCGCAGCTCCTCGGCGTGCCCGACGCGGTCCACGCCCACGACGAACCCGAACCCACCCGCCCTGCCGGACTCGACGCCCGCGGTGGCGTCCTCGAACACCACGGCGTTCTCCTTGGCCACCCCCAGGTCGGCGGCGGCGGCGAGGAACGTGTCGGGTGCGGGCTTGCCGGGCAGTCCGCGCTCCTTGGCGCTCCTCCCGTCGACGCGGTGGTCGATGTACTGCGCCAGGCCCGCGACGTCCAGCACCTGCTCGGCGTTGGCCGAGGACGACACGCACGCGGTGTGCAGGCCGGCCGCCTTCACGGCCTGCAGGTAGCGCACCGAACCGGGGTACACGTCGACGCCGACGGTCGTGATCTTCTCCTGCACGAGGTCGTTCTTCCGCGTCGACAGGGCGTAGATCGTCTCGGCGTCGGGGGCGTCGCCGGGCCCGCCCTCGGGCAGCTCGATGCCCCGTGAGCCCAGGAAGCCGCGCGTGCCGTCCAGGCGAGGGCGGCCGTCGACGTAGGGGCCGTAGTCGGCCTTCTCGTCGAACGCCCGGAAGGGCGTGCCGTCACGCCCGGCCCGGACGCGCAGGAAGTCGTCGAACATCTGCTTCCACGCGGCAGCGTGCACGCTCGCCGTGTCGGTGAGCACGCCGTCGAGGTCGAAGAGGCACGCGCGGGTGCCGTCGGGGAGGCCGAGCATGGGCGAACCGTACCTACTTCCTCGATCTCGGCCGAGGGGACGGACCTTAAATGTTCACACGGTGGCCGGCGCCGGGAGCAGCGCGAGCGCGACCGGTTCCCCGGCGCCTCCCGCGACCGTCACGACGGGACCGGCGCCGGTCCGCTCCGCCGTCACCGCCAGGACGCCGCCCTGCGCCCGTGGCTCGATGTGCTGCTGCACCGCCGACCGCACCGCGGACAGCACGCTCAGCGGCTCCACGAGGGCGCCGTGCAGGCTCGGGTCGACGTCCAGCTCCACCCGCAGCCGGTCCCCGAAGCGGGCCTGCTCCAGCTGCAGGTAGCCGCGCACCGCGTCGAGCTCGCGGCCCAGGGTGATGGTGGCGTTGCCCGCCTGGTCGGCGGCCCGGGAGAGGTCCGCGAAGGCGATCAGCAGCTCGCGGGCCCGGCTCGGGTCGGTGCGGATGAGCGACGCGATCGTGTTGAGCGCGTTGTAGACGAAGTGCTGCTCCAGCCGTCGCGCCTCGACGGCAGGGGGTACAGCGTCCGGGGCCGCGGCGACGGCGCCGATCGCCGGGTCGGGAACCGGGCCCGCGGCCGGGCGGGCCGGCTCGGGCGCCTCCACCGGCGGGCCCCCGCCGTGCGCGTCGGGCTGCCTGCGCCGGGTCACGACCCGCGGCCGCTCCGGGGCGGGAGTCGCCGGGGACGCGGGAGGCGCGGCCCATCGGGTCTCGTCGATGTCGGCGGCGGCGACGGGGCCCCGCCAGTGCGGCAGCCGGAGCCGCCCGTCGGCGGTGAAGCCGGTGAACTCCACGAGGCCCACCAGTCGGGGCGCCACCCAGATCCCGCGTCGGGCCTCCTCGGCAGGCACCCCCGCGTCGAACGGCGGGTCCTCGCGGCGCAGCTTGCGCAGCGCGGCCACCTGGCCGCGCTGCTCCCCCGTGACCCCCACCCGTCCCACGTAGC
>JBBQEF010000083.1:0-18361 GCA_038320445.1 Mycobacteriales bacterium | reverse complement strand
GCAGGTACACCAGCCGCCGCGCCCGACGCAGCACCTTCGCGTACCCACGTGCGACCGAGCGTTCGCCGTCGGGCGCGAAGGGGTAGCCGGGTCGGATCGCCGGGTAGGTCCGCAGTACCTGCACGGTCGCGGTACCGGCCGGGCCCGGGTCGTCGGGACGGCGCGGAAGCGGTCCGGCGGTCAGGTCGGCGTTGCCGAGCGCGTCCCGGATCCGGGCGATCGGGGCACGCAGGTCGAGGGGGTGCGGGTCGTCCCAGCGTTCGCGGAACACCTGGTCCAGCATCCCGACCGCGGGGCCGCGCACCTGCAGCTGCACGTCGTGCCAGGGTGGATGGGCACCGTAGGCCGGGCTCATCGACACGGCCTGAGGATCGCCCTCGTGAGCGGCGTCGTCGCGTCTGGAGTGGCACAGATCGATGCCACCCACGAAAGCGATGTCGCGGGCGGGGTCTGCGGGGCGACGCAGCACCACCAGCTTCTGGTGGTGGGACCCCGCCCGACGGATCCGCTGGTCCAGCAGCACCTCCCCGCCGGCGTCGCCGACCTCGTCGCCGAGCTGCCGGTTCTGCTGCTCGCTGTAGGCCACCTCGTCGGAATGTGAGCGCCACATCAGGCCCTTCACCACCACCCCGCGGGATGCGGCGGCTCCGAAGAGCTCACCGAGCGTCGGACCGTCGTCCCGGAGCCGCTGGTCGGCGTCGCCGCGCCAATCGGTGAAGAACAGGTGATCTCCCGCGTCGAGAGAGCCCACCTCGTCGACCAGCCGCGCGAAGTAGGTCGCGCCGTTCACCAGCGGTGTGACCTCGTTGCCGGTCGACCACGCCGGCATCCGGCATGCCGGGTTCCCGCGCTCATGGGCCGTGAGGAACCAGTCGTGGACCGCCATGCCGGTCTCCTGTCCGGGCGCGAGCCGGGCGCCGCACCGCACCCTAACCCCGGTGATCCACGGTGGCCGAGCAGGATTGCGCGGTGCCACGACCCGTTCGTCTCGCGAACGTCCTCGGCGGACTCGCGGTCCTCGCCGCCATCGCCTCGTGTTCGGCGTCCGTCCCGCCGCCCGCAGCCGTGGCGGTGGGGACCCGGCAGGCCGCCGCGCCGGGGTCGCTCGCAGGGACGCCCGGATGGCAGCTGTCACACCCCGGTCCGGACCACGCGATCGAGGGGTTCGCCGACCGGGTGGGTGTGGCCCCGGGTGAGCCGGTCCGGTTGTTCGTCTCGACCACCGCTCCCGGCTACACGGTCACCGCCTTCCGGATCGGCGCCTACCAGGGTTCGGACGCGCGGGCCGTGTGGGTGTCACCGCGGCAGGTCGGCGAGGTGCAGGCCGCCCCGGTGGTGCAGCCGCCGACGCACACGGTCGTCGCGCCGTGGCACCCGTCGACGACGGTCGCGACCGACGGCTGGGACCCGGGGGACTACCTCCTGCGCCTGGACGCCGACGGCGCCACCGGCCAGCGGTTCGTCCCGCTCACCGTGCGGACGCCGTCGAACGCCGGCCGCGTCGTGGTGCTGAACGCGGTCACCACGTGGCAGGCCTACAACCAGTGGGGCGGCTACAGCCTGTACAAGGGACCGGACGGGAAGCGGACGAGCCGTTCGCGGGCGGTGAGCTTCGACCGGCCCTTCGAGGCGGGTATGCAGGGCGCCGGACAGTTCCTGGAGTTCGAGCTGGCGTTCCTGCGGGTGGCCGAGCGCTCCGGGGTGCCGCTGGGTTATGCGACCGACGCCGACCTGCACGCGGATCCGCACCTCCTGGACGGGGCGCGGGCGGTGGTCACGCTCGGGCACGACGAGTACTGGAGCACCGCGATGCGGACGGCGGCCACCGCGGCTCGCGACCGCGGCGTGAACCTCGCCTTCTTCGGCGGCAACGAGATCTACCGGCACATCCGCCTCGCGCCCACCGCCCTCGGAAACGACCGGCTGGAGATCAACTACAAGTCGGCGGAAGAGGACCCGATCGCCCGCACCGACCCGGCCGAGGCCACGCAGGACTGGCGGCAGCCGCCCGATCCGCGCCCGGAGAGCGTGCTCGTCGGCGGGTACTACAGCTGCTTCCCCGGCCGCGCCGACCTGGTGGCGACCGACGCCGGGAACTGGCTGCTCGCGGGGATCGTCCGCGACGGCGAGCACCTGCCCGGGGTGGTGGGCGTCGAGTACTCGAACGTGAACCTGTCGGTGCCGACGCCACGGCCGATCGAGGTGCTCTTCCACTCGCCGGTCGTCTGCGGGACCACGAAGCGCGCCGAGTTCTCCGACGTCACCTTCTACACCACCGGGAGCGGGGCCGGAGTCTTCTCGGCCGGCACCCAGGACTGGGTGTGCGGGATCGACCCGGGGTGCTTGGGCGGAGGGCGCGCCGGTCGGGTCGGGCAGGTCCTGTCGGCCGTGACGACACGGCTGCTCCAGCAGTTCGCGGCCGGCCCGGCCGGTGTCGCGCATCCGGCGGCCGACAACCTCGCCCGGCTGGGGATCAGCCGGGCCGGCGCTGTCGCACCAGCGCCGGGCACCGACTGACCAGGAGATCGCTCAGCGGCTCAGGCCACCGTGGGGGAGGTCGGCCTATCCGGCGGGCCGGCTCCCGCCGTCGCGGCCGGCCCGCGCCTGCAGATCGTCGATCCGCTTCGACGCGTCGGCCTTCGACACGTCGTCCGGCGGCGGCTCCTCGCCGGCCTGCTGCGCCAGGGTGTGCAGGTACGAACGCTGAGGACCGGTCATCGGCTCGTCACCGGTGGTCCAGTCGTCGGGGTCCTTCTCGGGATTGCTGTTGGTTGGGGTGCTCACGGTCCGAACATATCTTCGATTCCGCGGTGTCGCAGCGCGAGCCGGGAGGGCTGTCGGCCGGCGATCTCGACCGTGTCGTCGACGAGCGGTGGGACCGTGCCGGACGGTGAGGAGGCGCTGATTCGTCGCCGAATGTGTGAGCCGGCAGCACAGCGGGTAGGCGAGGGGAAGCAGCATCTGTTGCCCCGGACCCCGGTGACGACCGACGACTCTGTACCGGTGTGTCTGGAGAAACCGAAGTGGATCACCCCGACGGGAACGCGCATTCCCGCGACCGACCTCCGGCCGCTACGAGCTGCGCGTGGCCGGCGCGTCCGGACCAGCTGATCGGCATCCGCGCGGAGGTTCGCGCCTGGCTCCACTCCCTGGGCCTGTCCGACGACACCGTCAGCGATGTCGTGTGTGCCGTCAACGAGGCCGTCACCAACGCGGTCGAGCACGCCTATCAGCCGCGGCAGGACCGGGACACGGTCGAGATCGAGTACTGGGCCGACGGCAGCGAGCTACGGGTCGAGGTGGTCGACCGTGGACGGTGGCGCCCCGGGTCGGTTGATCCACGGGGTCTTCGCGGCCGCGGCATCACGATGATGCGCGGGATGGTCGGCACCGTGTGCATCGCCGGCGGCCCGACCGGCACCCGCGTATCCCTGTCCGATCGTCGCCTGCCCGGCGCAACCGCCATCGAGAACGTCGAACCGGTCGGCTGACCGGGCAGGGCACCGGCTCGACACTCGACGCCGGCCGGGACCCCGCCCGACGGTCTCACGCCTTGGACTGCATCGCGCTCCGTGCGGGATTGCCCTGCTCCGCAGCCTTCGGGTCGGTCTCGTTCCTCTTCGCGGCCACCCCGGCGGTGATCCGGTCGCCGACCTCCTTGTCGATGCTGCGCCAGTAGTCGAACGCCCGCTCCAGGACCGGGTCGCTGACGCCGTTGAGCAGGTGCCCGACCACGTTGTCGACGAGGCGCCCGCGTGCGGCGTCGTCGAGCACGTCGCGGATCATGGTGCCGGCCTGGGACCAGTCGTCGTCCTCGGCGTGGTCGACGTAGGCGGCGCGTGTGATCTCCCCGTCGGCCTGCCAGCTCGGCACCTGGCCGAAGCGTTCGGTGTCCGCCGCCGGGCCACCCTTCGAGTTCGGCGCGTACACCGGGTCCGACGTCCTGGTGAACGCCATCGCCCCGTCCTTGCTGTAGGAGCGCACCGGGACGACCGGCGCGTTGACCGGCAGCTGCTGGTAGTTGGCGCCGATGCGGTAGCGGTGTGCGTCGGCGTACGCGAACAGCCGGCCCAGGAGCATCCGGTCCGGGCTCGGGCCGATGCCGGGGACCATGTTGTTCGGCTGGAACGCCAGCTGCTCGATCTCCGCGTGGTTGTCGGTCGGGTTCCGGTCCAGCGTCATCCGGCCGACCTCGATCAGCGGGTAGTCGCTGTGCGGCCACACCTTGGTGAGGTCGAACGGGTTGAAGCGGTATCCGGCCGCGTCGCCGTAGGGCATGACCTGAACGTGCAGTGTCCAGCTCGGGAACTCGCCGTCCCGGATGTGCTCGAACAGGTCGCGGGTGTGGTAATCGGTGTCGACCGCGGCCATCTGGTCGGCCTCGTCCTGGGTGAAGGTCTCGATTCCCTGATCGGTCTTGAAGTGGTACTTGACCCAGAACTCCTCGCCTGCCGCATTCACCCACATATAAGTGTGCGAGGTGTAGCCGTTCATGTGCCGCCAGGTCCGCGGGATCCCGCGGTCACCCATCAGCCAGGTCACCGGGTGCGCCGACTCCGGCGAGAGCGTCCAGAAGTCCCACTGCATGTCGTGGTCGCGCAGGTTGTTGTCGGCGCGGCGCTTCTGGGAGCGGATGAAGTGTTGGAACTTCATCGGGTCCTTGATGAAGAACACCGGGGTGTTGTTGCCGACCATGTCGTAGTTGCCCTGGGATGTGTAGAACTTCAGGGCGAACCCGCGCGGGTCACGCCAGGTGTCGGGGCTGCCGCGCTCGCCGGCCACCGTGGAGAACCGGGCCGCCAGCTCGGTGGTCGTCCCGGGCTGGAAGAGGACCGCCTTGGTGTAGGCGCTCACGTCATGGGTGACCTCGAAACGGCCGAATGCACCGCTGCCCTTCGCATGTGGCTGACGCTCCGGAATGCGCTCCCGGTTGAACTGGGCCATCTGCTCGATCAGGTAGCTGTCCTGGAGCAGGATCGGCCCGCCGCGGCCGACGGTCAGCGAGTGCTCGTCGCTTTCGACCGGGACACCGGCATCGGTGGTGGTGAAGTTCGGGTTCGGTTCGGTCACTGTTCCTCCTCGCGGCGCAACGCCACTTCGTGGATCACCGGACTGACCCGTCGGCTACCCGGTCGCCCGCGACCACAAACTCTGCTGAGCCCGACGTCCGGGTGGCACCATGCGTGAGGTGACCGCTTCCCTGGCGTGGCTGCGTCAACGTGATCCCGGACTGCTGACCGTCCGGCGCGCTGCTCGGGTGATGCTCGTGGCCTGCACGGGCTTCTACTTCTGCCGCTACGTCCTGGGCAACCCCGGCATGGCCCCGTACGCGTTGTTCGGTGCGGTGGCGCTCGGCGCGCTGTCACAGATCCACGGCACGCCGGGGCAGCGGGCCCGCACGCTGCTCGCGGTTCTGCCCGTCGGATGGGTCCTGGTCACGCTCGGGACGCTGCTGTCGGTGTCCACCGTCGCGGCCACTGCCGGCATGTTCGTGCTCGGCTTCGCCGTCAGCTACGTCGGTGTGGGCGGCCCGCGCCTCGTCGGTCTCGCGGCCGGCACCCAGCTGCTCTACATCCTGCCGTGCTTCCCGCCGTACGACCCCGGGTCGCTGGGCTGGCGGCTCGCGGGGCTCACCCTTGCGGTGCTGTTGCTCGCGGGTGCCGAGCTGGTGGCGTGGCCGGACCCGTCGCCGGTGCCCTACACGGCGAAGCTGGCCGACGCGGTGGCCGCACTCGCCGGCTGCATGGTGGCGCTGGCCGATCGCTGGTCGGGCCATCCCGAGGGCAGCGAGCGGCTCGCCGCGCTGCTCCCGCACGCCGCTGACGCCGCCGAAGCCCTCCGGCCGTCGCGGCTGCCACCCACGCAACGGCCCGCGTCGGCGGGGCGCCGGGACCGGGCGCTGACCTCGGCATCGGGCACCGCCCGCCTGCTGCTCGGCCGCACCCTCGATCTCCATCTCACCGACGACCGTGACGCCGTCGACCTGCCGGCAGCCGCCGCGCTGCTGCGGCAGGTGGCGTCCTGCGCGGACGCCGCCGCGGAGTGGTTGCGCGGCACCGGTCCGGTGCCCGACACCGATCGGATCGCCACCGCGCTGGCGGAGTTCCGTGCTGCACGGGATGCCGTCCCGCCCGACGGCATCCCGTCCGACCGGCTCCGGCTCGGTGCGCTGGCCCTGAGCCTCGGTGAGTGGACGAAGTCGCTGGTGGCCGCGATCCGGATCGCCGCAGGCGCCCCGGTGCCCCCGGACGCCACGCCGCCGGAGGCCCAGCCGGGCCCGCTGTGGTTCGCCTACCGGTCCACACCGCAGCTCTGGTGGCACCGCCTCCGCGAACACCTCACGCCGCGCTCGGTCTACTTCCAGGGCGCGCTGCGGCTGGCCGTTGCGCTGGCGGCGGCCCGGCTGCTGGCCGGCGTGCTGGACCTCTCGCACGGCTTCTGGGTGCTGCTGACGATCCTCACGCTGCTGAGGACGTCGGCGGCCGAGACGCGCTCGACGCTGTGGCCCGCCCTCGTCGGCACCCTGGGCGGGTCGGCCGTGGCGGCGGTGCTGCTCGTCGTCGGGGTGTCGCCCACGGTGTACGCGGTGGCGCTGCCGCTGGTGATGCTGGTCGGGTTCGCGGCCGGGCCGCTGCTCGGGCTCGGCTGGGCCCAGGCCTTGTTCACCGTGGTCATCGCGCTCGTGTTCGCGCAGGTGTCGCCGGTGGACTGGACGCTGGCCGAGGCGCGGATCGTCGACGTCGTGATCGGGGCGGCGATCGGCGTGCTCATCGGGCTGTTCGCCTGGCCGCGCGGGGGCTCCGGCGAGCTGCACCGGGCCGCGGGCACCTTCCTCGCCGCCGCGTCCGCGGTGGTCCGCGAGACGGTGGCCGTGGTCGCCGAGGGCCACCGGCCGGGCGGCGCGCTGCCGCGTGCGCGGGTCACCGGGCAGCTCGCCGATGCCTCCTACGCCCTCTACCAGGGCGAGCGGCACCTTCCGGGCGAGCTCGACTGGCAGGCCACCCTCGTCGCGGGCCATCACGCCGTACGCGGGGCGGAGGCGCTGGTGCGGACCTACCCGACGGGAGGGCTGGCGTCGTGCGTGGCGCCGCTCTCCGCGTCCGCCGCGGACGTCGCGGGCCGGTACCTGCAGGTCGCTGCGGGGTTGTTGACCCGCGACCGCGCCGCGATCACCGCGCTGCCTCCGGTGCCGCCGCCGGTCGGGTGGCCCACCGACCTCGGTCAGGACCTCTACTTCGTCGCCGACCTGCGGGTCTGGCTCGAGGGTCTGCGCGACGACCTCAACCGGATCGCGGGGGAGCCCGCGGCCCCCGGCGAACCCTCCCGGAGTGAGGACGACGACCTGCGGGTCCGCGTGGCGCACGTCGCGGACGGCGCAGCGAGCTGAGGTCACCCGCTCAGATCGTGACGACGACCTTGCCGCGGGCGCTGCCCCCCGTGAGGTACCGGATGGCCGCGGGGGTCTCGCCCAGCGGATACGTCCGGTCGACGGCCGGTGTCACCTGGCCGGTCTCGATGAGCCCGGTGAGCACGACGAGGTCCCCTGCGTTCTCCGAGGTGGTGAGCGCGCTCAGGTGCTGGCCGACGAACCGCGAGAGGACGGGCGCCCGGAGCGAGCGGTCGAAGCCGCCGAGCCACCGGCCGCCTGTCTCCGAACCGACGATGACGAGGGTTCCCCGGGGGGTGAGGGCGCGCCGCAGGTGGCTCAGCGAGCGGTGCCCGCCGACGTCGAGGATGACGTCGTAGCGGTGGCCGCCGTCGGTGATGTCGCCGCGGGTGTAGTCGATCACGTGTGCCGCCCCGAGCGACCGGACCAGGTCCGCCTTCGCGGTGCTGCACACCCCGGTGACCTCCGCTCCGAAGGCCTTGGCGATCTGCACGGCGAACGTTCCGACGCCACCGGACGCGCCGATGACCAGCACCTTCGCTCCGGCACGCACGTGCCCGCCGTCACGGACGGCCTGCAGGGCGGTGAGGGCCGAGATGGGGACGGCGGCGGCCTGCGTGGCGGTGAGGTTCGCCGGCATGGGTGCGAGCCTGTCCGCCCGCGCGGGCGCGTACTCGGCGAAGGAGCCCTCCGCGATGCCGAACACCGCGTCGCCCACCTGCAGCGTGGTCACCGCCCGGCCGATCGCCTCGACGGTGCCGGCGACCTCCCGGCCCCGGACGGGCGTCGAGGGCCTGCGGAATCCGTAGCCCATGAGGCGCACCGGGTAGGGGAGGCCCGCCATGAGATGCCACACGCCCCGGTCGACGCCGGCGGCGTGCACCCGCAGCAGAACCTCGCCGTCGCCGATCGCGGGCCGGTCGATCACGGCGAGGCGCAGGACGTCCGCGGCGTCGTCGCCGTACTCGTCCTGCACGATCGCCCTCATCGTCGTCGTCGTGGTCGTGGTGGTCGCCGTCGTTGTCATGGCCCTCTCCTTACGCTGTAAGCTCAGGAGGTCAGTCGTACGCTTACGTCGTAAGCACGTCAAGGAGACCTCCGATGTCCCACCCGAACGCCGAACCCCGGGCCCGGCTGAGCCGCGACCGCGTGCTGGAGGCGGCGATCACCCTGGCCGACGCAGCCGGCATCGAGTCGCTGACGATGCGCAAGCTCGGCGTGGAGCTGGGGGTCGAGGCGATGTCGCTGTACCGGTACGTGGCCCACAAGAGCGACCTGCTCGACGGCATGATCGACACCGTCTTCAGGGAGATCGACGTGCCGTCGGGCACGGACTGGCGCGTGGCCATGCGTGGCCGTGCGGAGTCGGTCCGTGCGGTCCTGTCCCGGCATCGGTGGGCGACCGGGCTGATGGAGTCGCGGACCACCCCCGGTCCCGCCAACCTGCGACACCACGACGCCGTCCTCGGCGTGTTGCGGTCAGCGGGGTTCTCGATCGCGATGGCCGCCCACGCGTATTCGGCGTTGGACAGCTACATCTACGGGTTCGCCCTCCAGGAGCCGAGCCTGCCGTTCCACAGCGACGAGGAGACGGCGCAGGCGGTGCAGGCGATCATGGGCCGGTTCGCGTCCGGCCAGTACCCCCACCTCACCGAGATCGCCGTCGAGCACGTCCTGAAGCCGGGCTACGACTACGGCGACGAGTTCGCGTTCGGGCTCGACCTGATCCTCGACGGCCTCGAGCACGCGCTTCACGCGAGCTGACCGGGCGGCGAGCCCGGCCGACCACCGATGAGTTCTCGGCACGGACGGGGTCATTGCTGGCGTACCCGCGAGCCGCGTACAGGACATCAGTGAGGGAGCACATGGCCACCACAGCACTACCACCGATCGTCGACGTCGACACCTGGCAGCACCACCTCGACACGCTGCGCAGCCGGGAGAAGGCCGCCACCCGGGAACTCGACGCGATCGCCGCGCAGCGCCGCCGCATGCCGATGGTCGAGATGCCCGACTACGTCCTCGAAGGCGAGGAGGGGCCGGTCCGCCTGGCGGACGTCTTCGGCACGGCGCCACAGCTGATCGTGTACAACCACATGTGGTCCCCGGGTGAGAAGTGGCAGTGCGGGGGCTGCACCGGGTTCACGTCGCAGTTCACCCGGCTGGAGGTCCTGGACAACTACGACGCCCGGTTCGTCGTCGTCACCCAGGGCCGGATCGACGAGGCGCTGGAGTACAGGCGGCGGGTGGGCAACACCATGACCTGGTACTCGACCGCGAGCAGTTCGTTCGGCGCCGATGTCGGCGCACCGCCCGGCGGCGGCTTCGCCGTCAACGTGTTCCTCCGCGACGGTGACCGCGTCTACCGCACGTGGCACACCAACGGCCGTGGCACCGAGCAGCTGAGCCACAGCTTCGCGTTGATCGACCTGTTGCCGTTCGGACGGCAGGAGGAGTGGCAGGACTCGCCCGACGGCTGGCCGCAGGGGCCCACCTACAGCCGTTGGGGCGGTTCGGAGGACATCGCCGCGCTGTACGGCCCAGGCGCGTGAGGTCGATCATCTGATCACCCGGGGCCGTCGGCCGGACGGCTCGGGCGGCGGCGGCAGGTATCAGGCCTGCCGCCGGACCGCTCTGGATGGTGTGATGGCGCCTGTACCGACGACGCGACGCCGACGAGCCGAGGTGAGGACCCATGGGTCTGCCCGTACCGATCGCCCGGGTGCTCGACGCCGTCCAGCGGGGCACCCCGGCCGGGGTCCACCAGGCCCCGGCCGTCAAGTGGCTGTCGGTGCCCCAGCTGGTGCGCACCGCGCTGGACGTGCTGCAGGCGTCGTCGTTCGCCAAGTACGCCGACAAGCGCGAGACGATGGCCACCAACCCGCGTGAGTTCTACCGCCTGCCCGCCGCCGGGCAGGAGCCCCGCGACGAGGTCTTCGTCGACTACGTGGCCGACACCGGCGACGGCTTCAACGCCACCTTCGCCACTGCTCGCTGCCTGTCCGGGGCCGCCGAGAGCTCGATCGCGCCCGGCCCGGACCCCGGGTTCGCCGGTCGCGGCGCTCAGGCCGACCTGCTGGTGTTCGGCGGCGACGAGGTCTATCCCGTCGCGTCGGCGCTGCAGTACGAGGAGCGGCTCAACGAGGTGCTGCGGACCGCAGCCAGCCTCGACGGGGTGGTCGACCTCCCACCGGTGATGGCGCTGCCCGGCAACCACGACTGGTACGACGGGCTGGCCTCGTTCCGGCGCAACTTCTGCGAGTCCTGGGTGCAGCGCGACGCGCCGCCGGGGGAGGAGCTCATCGCGGTGCCGGCGCCGGACCGGCGCGACGACGTCGGTGGCTGGGGTGCGTTCCAGTCGCGCAGCTACTTCGCGGTGCAGCTGTCCCCGCGCTGGTGGCTGTGGGCCGTCGACAGCCAGCTCGACGCCCCGATCGACGCCGAGCAGCTGTCCTACTTCCGCGGCGCCCGCCGGCACCTGGGCGACGCGAAGGTCATCCTCTGCACGGCGACGCCCAGCTGGCTGGAGGCCGCGCGCGCGGGCAGGGGCACCTACTCCGCCGAGGCCGACAGCCCGCTCTACACCCTGCTCTGGTTCGTCGACCGCGTGCTCGGGCACACCGAGCGCCACCGGATCCGGCTCGTCCTGACCGGGGACCAGCACCACTACGCCCGCTACACCTGCACCGCCCCGACACCGTCTCCCGACGCGGCCGTCGAACCCTTCGGCCCCGAGCTGGTGACGTGCGGTGGGGGCGGCGCGTTCCTCGCCTCGACCCATCACCTGCCACAGCAGCTCTCGATCGCCCTGCGCCCCTGGCCCAGCGGGTCCGGCGCCACCGTCGGGTACGAGCGCGCGGCGTGCTACCCCGACGTCGCGACGTCGCGGGCGATCGGCCGGTCCCGGTTCCTCTCGGCGGCCTGGCGCAACGGGCCGTCCCTCCCGGTGCTGATCGGGGCGGTCGACGTCGCGCTGTTCCTGACGTTCCTCCAGCACTGGCCGTTCGGGTGGCCGCGCGCGTGGCAGTTCTGGGTGACCACGGGGATCGTCGCGGTCCTGCTCGGTCTCTACGCCGCGTCCGGCGCGGACGCCGTGCGGCCCCGGCGCCGACGGCAGTGGGCCACCGGGCTGCTGCTGACCGGCCACACGCTCGCCCATCTCGTCGCGGCCGGGGCCGTGGCGGTGCTGGTCGCGGCGCTCGTCACCGATCCGGCGCGGCCGCCCTGGTACGGCTACCTGCTGGCCATCCTGCTGCTGGTGGCGCTCGGCACGATGGTGTTCGTGACCTACCTGCACATCGCCGACCGCTTCGGCTGTCACACGCTGGAGGCGTTCTCCGGGCTACGGATCGAGGACCGGAAGTCGCACCTGCGGCTGCGCGTCAGTGCCGACGAGGTGGTGGTGCAGGTCATCGGCATCGACATCACGCCACCGGCGCGCTACCGCACCGAGCTGCGCTACGTCGTGCCGCGCCCGCACGTCGTCGAGACCTTCCGGGTGCCGTGGAGCGGCCCCCCGATTCCGGTCCCCGCCACCACCGACGTCGCACCGGCGGCGCACGCCTGACCCGTCAGGCTGCGCGAGCGGCGAGGGCGCGCAGTTCTGCGACCACGTCGTCGAGGATCGGGACCATGCCGCCGTCCTCGTTCGCGGCGACCCACCGGGAGAAGGCCACCCGGAAGATCGTCACGCCGCACTCCGCGCTGAGCACGGCGGCCGGCTCCGGCGTGCCCCGCTCCCGCAGGGCGGTCGCCATCGCCCCCGTGAGCCCCGAGAGCTTCAGCAGTTCCCGCTCCCGCAGGCCGGGGTTCGCGTCGATGATCGTCTGACGCTGTCGGGAGTACGCCCGGCGCCCGGCCGGGAAGAAGTCCGTCGCCACGGCCCGGATCGCCCGCGTGACGGCCGCGAACGGCTCGGTCCCGGGCGGCGCGGCCGCGACGTGCTCGACGAACGTGGCCTCGAACTCGTCCTGGCCGGCGAAGAGCACCTCGCGCTTGTCGGCGAAGTACCGGAAGAAGGTCCGTTCGGTGAGACCGGCCCGGCTCGCGATCTCGGCGACCGTGGTGCCCTCGAACCCCTGTTCGGCGAAGAGCGCCAACGTCGTCGCCTGCAGACGCTCGCGCGTACCGGGCTGCCAGCGGGCCATGGCCGCCATCCTATCGATGACAGAGGCTGACATCCGGGTGTAGGCTGATGTCAGTTGATGACATCGAGAAGGGTCAGGCACATGCGAGTGTTTCTCACCGGAGCGTCCGGATGGATCGGCTCCGCGACCGTGGACGACCTGCTGGCGGCGGGCCACGAGGTGCTGGGGCTCGCCCGGTCCGAGGCGTCCGCAGCAGCACTGGAGGAGAAGGGCGTGGCCGTGCTCCGCGGTGACCTCGACGACCTCGACGTCCTCCGCAAGGGTGCCGCCGACGCCGACGGCGTGGTGCATCTCGCGAACAAGCACGACTGGAGCAACCCGGCGGCGTCGAACGCTGCCGAGCGCGCCGCGGTGGAGACGGTCGCGGACACCCTCGTCGGCACGCAGCGACCGTTCGTGCTCGCCTCGGGGGTCGCCGGGCTCGGCCAGGGCCGCCCGAGCACCGAGGAGGACCGGTCACCGTTCCACGGGCCCGATTCGCCCCGCGGCGGTGCCGAGAACCTCGCGCTCTCCTACGTCGATCGCGGCGTGCGCGTCGTCAGTGCCCGGTTCGCGCCGACCGTGCACGGCGACCGCGATCACGGGTTCATCGCCTTCATCGTCGCCGCGGCGCGCGACAAGGGCGTGTCCGCCTACGTCGGTGACGGCACGAACCGCTGGTCGGCCGTGCATCGCTGCGACGCCGCCCGGCTCGTGCGGCTCGGGTTGGAGCAGGCCCCGGCAGGCTCGCTCCTGCATGCCGTCGCGGAGCAGGGAGTGTCGGCCGCGGCGATCGCCGAGGCCATCGGGCGCGGCCTGGGCCTGCCGGTGACGTCGGTCGCGCCCGAGGATGCCGTGGAGCACTTCGGGTTCGTCGGCTCGTTCTTCGCGATGGACCTGGCGGCGTCGAGCGAGCGGACCCGCGCGTCGCTCGGCTGGGAGCCCTCCGGCCCGACCCTCGTCGAGGACATCGACGCGGGCGCGTACTTCCACTGATCGCCGCTCATGCCGGGAACACGGTCTCGCGCGACGCGGCCCCGACGCCCGCGATCACCAGCAGGGTGGCGAAGTCGTTCCACCTCAGCCGTCAGGTCCTCAGCGCCGGGTCCGCCGGTCCGGCGCGGCCGCCTTCTGGACGCCGGCCCCGACCGGCTTCGCGCCGACCGGGTTCACCGTCCAGTCCGGGTGCCCCGGCATCGGTGGGGTCCTGGTGCCGTAGAGCCACGCACCGAGGAACGGGGCGAGGTTCTGGCCGGACGCGACACTCGCGGTGGCGATGAACGCGGCGGTACCGGCCGAGCGGCCGCGCAGCACCTGGGCCCAGGCCCGCTCCACCCGGGCGAACGCGGCCGGGCCGACCTTCTGCCGCAGCGCGTAGAGCACCAGTGCGCCACCCTCGTAGGACTGGCTGCTGAACAGGTCGTCGACGCTGCCGCTCAACGGTCGCGCCACGGGACCGTGGTCGGCCCTGGCCTGGTCCCCGTCGGCGTAGACGGCGTGCATCAGCTCGTCCACCGTCGGGTAGCCGTAGTCGTCGGTCAGCTGGCCGTTCTCCTCGGCCCAGGTGATCTCGTACCAGGTGGCGTGGCCCTCGTTCTGCCAGATGTCGGTCCACGCGGACGGTGCCACGCTGTCGCCGAACCACTGGTGGGCCAGCTCGTGGGTCATGGTCGGCGACCAGACGCCCTCCGGCCGGTCGGTGAACCACGTGGTGTCGAACAGCGAGAGGGTCTGGGTCTCCAGCGCGAACCCGAGGTCGGGGGCGGTGACGACCAGGGTGCCGTAGTCGGGGAAGGGATAGGGGCCGACGCGGGCGACCATCCAGGCCAGCTGCCTCTTCTCGACGTCCAGCTGGGTGCGGTAGTCGGCGAGCTTCGCCGTCGGCACGACGTCACGAACGACGACGCCGCCCACCGTGCCGCGCGGCACCACGGTGTAGGCGCCGACGACGATCTGGGTGAGCTCGGTGGCCATCGGCTCCTTCTGCTCGTAGGTCCACGTCGTCCGGGGGCCGGTGACCGTCCTGCGGGCGAGCACGCCGTTCGCGACGGCGGTGACGCTCGAGGGCACGTCGAGCGTGAACGTGAAGGACGCCTTGTCGCTGGGGTGGTCGTTGCTCGGGAACATCCTGTGCATGCCGTCGGCCTGCCCGGCCGTCGCGCTGCCCTCACCGGTGACGAAGAAGGCCGTGCCGGCGGCGGTGGACCCGTCGGGCGGTGTCGGCGTCGCGGTGAAGCCGGAGACCACCACCGTGAACGTCGCGCCCTTGCGGATCGGCGTGGCCGGCGTGATCGCCAGCTCCTCCTGGGGGCGGGTGTAGGTCGCCGCGACACCGTCCACCGTGACGCCGCCGATGGCCCCACCGCTGTAGTCGAGGTCGAAGCGCGAGAGCGCCTGCGTCGCCCTGGCCGTCATGGTGACCGTGCCGGTCGCGGGCGACGAGGGCGCGGCCGCCGCGTAGCGCAGCGCGAGGTCGTAGTGCAGTGCGTCGTAGCCGCCGTTGCCCAGCAGCGGGTAGAGCCGGTCCCCGACGCCCGGGCTGCCCGGCGCCGGGCCGACGTCGGCACCTGCCGGCAGGGCGGCAGCGAGCATCCCGGCACTGACGGCGACGGCGAGCAGGCTGGTCCGGAGCGCGCGCATGCGGAGCATCCGGGAAATGTACGCCCGATCCGTCCGACCGTCGCCGGTTTGTCGCACACAGGCAGCCGGGCACGGCTCGGCCGTAGGGGGCGGGCCCAGCGCTCGGCCCGTCCGGCGGGTCAGGCCGGGGCGTAGCCCTGTCACGTGTTACTCACGATGCATGTGATGACAGAGGGGTGGGAGGGGTGCCCTACGCTTCCGATCATGACGCAGCGTGTGTCACCGATTGACGCAACGTTCCTGTACGCCGAGCGTGCGACGGCCGCGATGCACGTCGGCGGTGTGCTGACCTTCGCGCCGCCGGAGGGGCGCCGGTTCGACGTTGCCGCGTTCACCGAGCTGGTGGGTCGCAGGCTCGCGCTCGTGCCGCGGCTACGGCAGACGGTCAGGACCGTGCCGGGCCGGCTCGGTGCGCCGGTGTGGGTCGACGACGAACGGTTCGACCTCGACTTCCACGTCCGGCACCTCGCGCTGCCGGCACCGGGTTCGGAGTACCTGCTGTGCGAGCTGGTCGACACGCTGATGGAGACGCCGCTGGACCGCGGCCGGCCGTTGTGGGAGGTGTGTCTCGTCGAGGGACTTGCGGGTGGGCGGACCGCACTCGTGGCCAAGGTGCATCACGCGCTGGCCGATGGCCTCGGGTGCATGCAGCTCGGTGGGATCCTGCTCGACGCGACGGCCGAGGCCCGGGACTCTCCCGTGGAGGACGGCCGGCCCGTCGCCGCGCCGTCGGACCTGTCGCTCGCCGTCGGTGCCGCGGTGGGGGCGTTCCGCGGAACGCGGTCGACGCTCGGTGCCGCGTTCGGGACGGCGCTCGCCGCGGCGTGGTCGGTGTCCCACCCGGACGCCGCGATGGTGGGTCGCGTTGCCGTGTCGGCGCTGGAGGTGGCGAAGAGGGTGGCCGGGCCCGCTGCGGTGCCCGCCCTGCGGGCTCCGGCCGGGGGGCGGCGGCGGCACGGGATGCTGCGCGCGAGGCTCGCTGACCATCGCGCGGTCCGCCGGGCGCACGGCGGCACCGTCAACGACGTCGTGCTCGCTGTCGTGGTCGGTGGGTTGCGGCGGTGGCTGACCGGCCGCGGCGAGGAACCGGCCGCCGACGCGTGCGTGCGGGTCATGGTTCCGGTGAGCGTGCGGTCCCGCGACCGCGGCGTGGCCGGGAACAGCATCTCCGCGCACCTGGTCGATCTGCCGATCGGGCCGGGTGACCCGCTGGAGCGGTTGGCCGGGGTGCGCGCCGTGATGGACGAGCGCAAGCGGCGCGGCCCGGCTGTGGTCGATGCGCTCTCCGCGCTCGCGGGCGTGGTGCCGCCCGCGCTGCACGAGCTCGGTGCCCGGGTCGCCGGACGGCACGCGGGCCGGCTGTTCGACGTCCTGGTCAGCAACGTCCCGGGCCCGCCGCGCACCCTCTACGCAGCCGGTGCCGAGATGATCGACCTGTTCCCGGTGGTGCCCCTGGCCTGCGGCCAGGCCGTCGCGATCGGTGTCGCCTCCTATGCGGGCGCCCTGCACTACGGCATCACCGCCGACAGCGGCGCCGTGCCCGACGTCGACGCCCTCGCCGCAGCCTTGGAGGAGGCGCTCGCCGAGCTCGTCGTGCGCAGCCCGCGACCGGACGTCAGCCCGGTACGCCGTCACGAACCGGCGGCGTCGGCGACGGCGGTCCGGAACAGCTCGTCGAGCGGGATCCCGGAAGCGGACGCCATCGTGGGGATGACGCTGTCGGGGGCGAACGAGCAGTACAAGCCGGCCTCGATGAACCACGGCCGTCCCGCGGGATCGATGCGGAAGTCGAACAGGCTGTAGTGCCGGCAGCCGAGCGCGACGTGGCAGATCCGCGCGGCGTCCCACACGCGTTGCGTGATCGGGTCGGTCGGATCGACGATCCACGCACGCGCGCCGTCCTTCGCGACGAGCTCGAGGTCCCCGGCGCCGGTGCGGCTGATCTTGTCCGCGTAGCCGCGGATGGGCTTCGTGGCGGTGTCGACGGCGTACTCCTCGAGCGGCAGGCAGACGAGCTCTCCACCCCGGGCGAGGACGCCGCACCGGACCTCGCGGCCGAGCTCGACGTACTCCTCGACGAGCACCGTGTCGGAATGGGTGAAGGCGTCGTCCACGGCGGCGGCGTACTGCGCGCGGTCGCGGACCAGGGCGACACCGACCGAGTTGTCGGCGTCGGAGGGCTTGACCACGGCGGGCGGTGGCAGCGAGGGCCGTTCGCCGTGACGGAGCACCTCCCCGGCCGGGACGGCGACCCCGGCCGCGCCGACGACCGCCTTCGCCTTCGCCTTGTCCGCACCCAGCGCCATGACGTCGGGGGTGTTGCCGACGTACGGGATGCCCATCGTGTCGAGCAGCGCCCGGTAGGAGGTCATGCCGGGGCGGCAGAACATCTGCGGTATCGCGACGTCCACCTGCAGGTCGCTGATGTACCGGACGGCCGCGGAGAGCGGCAGCGGCTCGGCGGCGCGGATCGCGTCGGCCCCGAGGTCCACCGGGAAGCGCCAGCGGCGGTCAGGGGTGACGTAGGCGATGTGGACGTCGTAGCGGCCCGGGTCCGCCACGGCGGCGAGGCAGCCCTGCGCGTAGAGCCGGGACAGGTCGCAGAAGAACTCGCTGACCGCGGAGCCGGCCAGGTGCAGGACGCGCAGCGTCATCGCTCAGTCCCCGGCCGGCTCGACGAGCTTGCCGATGTTGAAGTCGATCCGGATCCAGTCCTTGCCCGCCACCAGGTTCCTGATCAGCAACCACGGGATCTGGAGGTGGTGGACCATGAGGAACGGCAACGGATCCGACCAGTCGAAGATCGCGTCCGTCCCGCGCGCGACGACATGGGCGCGTTCGCGGAACGTCCCCGGCCGGCTGATCAACCGCCACAGCTCGTGATAGGCCCAATACGTCGGGCGGCTCGACGCGGTCGGGGTGACGACCGGGGTGTCGTCCTCGAGGTAGGCCGCCGCCAGGCCGGGGTGGTCGTAGAACATCGTGATCGCCGAGTGCGTGCGCGGGTTGCACTCGATCGGGTACACGCGACCGTCGTCGGTCCGGATGACGTCGAAGCTGACCTGACCGGTCAGCTTCAGGGGCTCGACGAACCCCCGCACCCAGGCCTCGATCTCGGGCCGGTCGGCCATCTCGTTGTTCACCTGGAACGCCGAGGACGCGCAGAATGCGTACACCTGCTCGGTGCCGTCGCTGACCGTGGTGTGCA
>JBBQEF010000082.1:0-18397 GCA_038320445.1 Mycobacteriales bacterium | reverse complement strand
GGTCAGCCATTCCTCGACGGACACGCCCGCCTTGGCCGCCGCCGACACGATCTCCATCGGCGAGAACGCGTGCACGTGCATCCCGGGCACGGCGGCCCGCACCGCGCGGGCCAGGTCGGCGTAGAACGTGATCGGCAGCTGCGGGTCGATGCCGCCCTGCATGCAGACCTCGGTGGCGCCCTCCTGCGCGGCCTCGACGGCACGGGACGCGACCTCGTCGAGCGAGAGCCGGAACGCGTCGGCGTCGCGCTCGCGCTGGGCGAACGCGCAGAACCGGCAGCCGACGTAGCAGACGTTCGAGAAGTTGATGTTGCGGTTGACGACGTAGGTGACGTCGTCGCCCACCACGTCGCGGCGGACGTCGTCGGCCAGTCGCGTCATCTCCTCCAGCGCCTCGCCGTCGGCGGTGATCAGGGCGAGCGCGGCCGCGTGGTGGGCCGGGTCCAGCAGCGCCGCCGGGTTCGACGCGGCGAGCGAGAGACCGGCGCGGACGTCGGAGTCCAGCCGCTCGGGGGCGGCCTGGGCGCTCGCGGCCAACTCGTCGCGCAAGGAGTCCCAGTCGCCGTAGACGGACGCGAAGTCACCGCGCCGGTCGGAGGTGCGGCCGTCCGTGTCGATCGAGGTGTTGAGGTCCACCCGACCGGTCGACGCGAAGCCGCCGTCCGGCTCCTGCCACGGGCGGCCGACCACCGGGGCCGTCTCGTTCGCGAGTCCGTCCGGGCCGGCCAGCGCATCGACGTGGGCCTGCAGCCGCGTGTCGATCCACGGCGAGCCCGCGAGCACGTACTTCGGGTACACCGTGAGCCGCTCGCGCAGCTCGAACCCGGCCGCCCGCGACTGCGCGGCCAGCTCCTCGATCACCGGCCACGGGCGCTCCGGGTTGACGTGGTCGGCCGTCACCGGCGAGACACCGCCCCAGTCGTCGATGCCCGCGCGCAGCATCAGCGCGAACTCCTCCCCGACCAGGTTCGGCGGCGCCTGCACGCGCATCTTCGGGCCCAGCACGATCCGGGTCACGGCGATCGTCGCGGCCAGGTCCTCCAGCGAGGCGTCGGGGTCGTCACGCATCGCCGTGTCGGGCTTGGCCCGGAAGTTCTGGACGATGACCTCCTGGATGTGGCCCGCCGCCCGCGCCGCGGAGCGGATCGCGAAGATCGACTCGGCCCGTTCGGTGCGGTTCTCGCCGATCCCGATCAGGATGCCGGTCGTGAACGGGACGCCGACGCGCCCGGCGTCGGTGAGCGTGCGCAGCCGGACGGCGGGTTCCTTGTCCGGGCTGCCGTAGTGCGGGCCGCCGGGCTCGCTCCACAACCGGGTCGCGGTGGTCTCCAGCATCATCCCCATCGACGGCGCGACGGGCTTGAGCCGCGTCAGCTCCTCCCACGACAGCACGCCGGGGTTGAGGTGGGGCAGCAGCCCGGTCTCCTCCAGCACGGCGATCGCGCAGGCGCGGACGTAGTCCAGGGTGGAGTCGTAGCCGCGGGCGTCGAGCCACTCCCGTGCCGCGGGCCAGCGCGCCTCCGGCCGGTCGCCCAGGGTGAACAGCGCCTCCTTGCAGCCGGCCGCCGCGCCGGCGCGGGCGATCTCCAGCACCTCGTCGCGCTCCAGGAAGGCGGCGGGCAACCGGTGCGGCACCGTGGCGAACGTGCAGTAGTGGCAGCGGTCCTGGCACAGCCGCGTCAGCGGGATGAACACCTTGCGCGAGTAGGTGACCACGCCCGGACGGCCCTCGGCCACCAGGCCGGCGTCACGCACCCGCCCGGCCGCGCCGAGAAGCTCGTCGAGCTGCTCACCGCGGGCCGCCAGCAGCACGGCGGCCTCCGTGACGTCGAGCGCCGCACCGTCGCGCGCCCGGCGCAGGGCACGCTTGATCGCGGACGGGGTGGGGAGCACTTCCATCATGATTCCGCCTCCGCGGAGGCGAGCACGTCGGCGGTCATGCGATCCACAGTAGGTCGCGTTCCTCAGGAGTTCGACAACGCGGCGGAGATCACGTGCCGCCGGGCTGATTGTGGACGCGGCAGCGCAGGTGCGTGACGCCCTCGTCCTCGCGCACCTCGGGGTCGGACAGCCGCACGGGTCGGCGGGTGCCGGCCAGCCAGGGGATGCCGGCGCCGAGGACCACCGGCACCAGGCTGACCTGGATCGCGTCCAGCAGCCCGGCGTCGAGGCGGGCCCGGGTGGCCGTGGCGCCGGCGATGAGGACGTCCCGGCCACCGGCCAGGCCGTGCGCCGTCGCCCCGGGCCCGGCCACCGACGCGGTCAGCAGATCGGCGGTCGCCTGCGAGACGTGCAGCTCGGGAAGCCCGCGCTCAGCGTCACCGCGACGTCAAGCGACGTCCGCGGGCTCGCCCCCGGTCACGGCGACCAGTTCGGCGAAGTCGCTGGGGAACACCGCATGGGCGATGCCGCCCGCGGCCCACACCTCGTCGAAGGCCGCCAGCGCCCGGTCCACGACCGTGCGGATCGGGGCCGGGTGCCCGACCGGGGCGACCCCGCCGATCACCTGCCCGGTCGCCTCGCGCACGAACTCCGGCGAGGCGCGGCGCACGTGCTGAGCCCCGACCAGCCCCGCGACCTTGCCGGTGTCGACGCGGTGCGCCCCGGACGTGAGCACGAGCAGCGGCGCGCCGTCGGCGTCGAAGACCAGCGAGTTGGCGATCTGACCGACCTCGACACCCAACGCCGCCGCGGCCGCCGCAGCGGTCGTGACGGCGTCGGGGAGCACCGTCATCCGGGCGATGCGGGCCGGGTCGGCGCCGCCCGCGGCCAGCGCGGCCAGCACGAGTTCGACGTTGCGGTGCCGAGCCATCAGCCCGGCTCCTTGGCCAGCCGGGTGCCGGTGAGCTGCGAGCCGTCGGCCGCTCGCAGCACGCAGATCACGTCCCGGCCGGTGAAGCTCGACGACGGCCCCGAACTGGTCTCGAACGAGACCCGGGACGGAACGAGCCCCACCACCTGCAGCTGCGCCTTGTCCGAACCCTCGACGAGCGCCGAGTCGAAGATCAGTGCGCAGGCCGAGCGGGCGTAGCCGGAGAGGTCGTTCACCCCGGGGTAGGGCAACGCCCGCTGGGTGTCGAAGGGGTTGAGGATCTCGAAGATCTCCAGGTCGTGGGCGTTGTCGCAGCTCGTGTAGGCGCTGGCCGGGAACTCCCGCTTGGGAGCGAGCTGGCCGGGCACGCAGTACTTCGAGCTGATGTCGAACACGGGGATGTCGCCGCCCGTGCCGTAGGTCAGCACCTCCTGCGTCGGCGTGGCCGATCGCGCCAGGAGGAACGTCGCGAGGACGCCCGCGACGAGCCCGACCACGAGCGCCACGGCAGGCCACACCCAGCGGCGACGGCGCGCCCCGGTCACCGGGATCGGTGCGGTCTCGGGCTCGCCGCCCCCGTACAGCGGCATGGGGGTGGTCGGCTGCGACGCGAGCAGGGCCGCGGCCTGCACTCCGGACAGGCGTGCCTCCGGTGAGCGCTGCAACAGTCCGGCGACGACCGCGGCGATCGGCCCGCGGGCCCGTACGGGCGGCACCTCGGCGTGCAGGACGGCCGCGACCGTCGCCGCCGTGGTGTCACGGGCGAACGGGCCGGTGCCCTGCATCGCGTAGAACAGCGTGGCGCCCAGCGACCACAGGTCCGAGGCCGCCGACGCGGCGCCGCTGTCGAGCCGCTCCGGCGCCATGTAGCCCGGTGAGCCGATCAGCGAGCCGGTGGTGGTCAGCCGAGGGTCGTCGGCGGCCTGGGCGATGCCGAAGTCGGTGAGCTTCACGCGCCCGCCGGAACCGAGCATGACGTTGCTGGGCTTGACGTCGCGGTGCACCACACCGGCCGCGTGCGCGGTGTTCAACGCGGCGAGCAGCTGCTGCGCGACGGCGGTGGCGGAACGGTCGTCGAGCGGGCCGTCGGTGGCCACGACGTCGGTGAGGGTGCGGGCGTCGATCAGCTCCATGACGATGTGGTCGACGCCGTCGTCGCTGATCACGTCGTGCACGGTGACGATGCCGGGGTCGTTGAGCCGCCCGGCGTTGCGGGCCTCGCGCAGCAACCGCTCACGGAACTCGAGGCGCTCGGCGGCACTGAGGCCCGGCGGCAGGTGCAGCTCCTTCACCGCCACCTGGCGGCCCATCGTCCGGTCCTCGGCGCGCCACACGATGCCCATCCCGCCGCGGCCCAGCTCGCCGAGCACCACGTAGCGGCCGCCGATGACCCGGGTGGGGCTGACCGGGTTCACGAGCCGCAGGCCACGGTGGCCGCGCCGCGGGGCCGAGCACGTGGTCCACCGGCCGCGCATGCGACAGGCCGGTACATGCGCCCGAGACTACGGGCCGCTGATCAGCGGCACTGAGCGACCCTGAAACCGGTGTTCCTCAGGTGCAGGCGGAGCCCGGGATCGGCGTCACGTACTGGTCGAACACCCAGTGCCCGTCCTTCAGCTGGCGGAAGCCTGCGGTGAGGACGTTCGTGCCGTCGACGGTGGCGCCCTGCGCCAGCGTCTGCACGGACGCCGACTGCTGGCTCGGGCCGCTGCGCACGTTGAGCTCGGCCACCGCCACCCGCAGCTCACACCCGGTGGAACCGCCGGAGGCGGGCGTGACGGCGTCGAGCCCGCCCCGGTCGATCACGGCCACCACCGCCAGCAGCAGCCCCAGGATGATCACGAGCGGCCAGCCCTTGAGACGCAGACCCTTCGGCCAGAACTTGACCTTTGCCATCGTGCTGGTCTCCCGGGAGCAGGCGGTCGGTCCAGGATAGCGTGTCGGGCGGAGACCACACCCCGAGTCGACAGGCAGGGCCGAGGCAACGATGAAGGTCATCTACACCTATACCGACGAGGCACCGGCGCTCGCGACGCACTCGTTGCTCCCCGTCATCGAGGCGTTCGCCCGACAGGCGGGCGTCGACGTCGAGACGCGCGACATCTCGCTGGCCGCCCGCATCCTCGCGCAGTTCGGCCTCGCGCCCGATGCGCTCGCCGAGCTGGGTGCGCTGGCGACCACGCCCGATGCCAACATCATCAAGCTGCCCAACGTCAGCGCGTCGATCCCGCAGCTGAAGACCGCGGTCGCCGAGCTGCAGGGCGCGGGCTTCGACATCCCGGACTACCCCGAGGACGCCGCCACCGATCCGGCGGCGCGCGCCAAGTACGACGCCGTCAAGGGCAGCGCCGTGAACCCGGTGCTGCGCGAGGGCAACTCCGACCGCCGCGCCCCCGCCTCGGTGAAGGGCTTCGCGAAGGCGCACCCGCACTCGATGGGCGCGTGGTCGACCGGGTCGGCCTCGCACGTGGTGACGATGGACGACGGCGACTTCCGGCACTCCGAGACATCGGTCACCCTCGACGCCGCCGACGCTCTGCGCATCGAGCACGTGGCCGCCGACGGCACCGTCACCGTGCTGAAGGAGAAGCTGCCCGTACTGGCCGGCGAGATCGTCGACGCCTCGGTGATGCGCAGGGCCGCGCTGGACACGTTCCTCACCGAGCAGATCGCCGACGCGAAGGCCCGGGGCGTGCTGTTCTCGGTGCACCTCAAGGCCACGATGATGAAGGTCTCGGACCCGATCATCTTCGGGTACGTCGTCCGGCAGTTCTTCCCCGCCGTGTTCGCCGAGTACGGCGCCGACCTCGCCGCCGTGGGCGCCAACCCGAACGACGGCCTCGCCAGCGTCCTCACCGCACTCGGGAAGCTGCCGGCCGACAAGCGCGAGGCCATCGAGAAGGCCATCACCGCCGGCTACGAGACCGGACCGGCGCTCGCGATGGTCGACTCCGGCAAGGGCATCACCAACCTGCACGTGCCCAGCGACGTCATCATCGACGCGTCGATGCCGGCCGCGATCCGCTCCTCGGGCCAGATGTGGAACGCGAGCGACGCACTGCAGGACGCGAAGTTCGTCATCCCCGATTCCTCCTACGCCGCGCTCTACGGCGAGACCGTCGACTTCTGCCGGGAGCACGGCGCGTTCGACCCGACCACGATGGGCACCACCCCCAACGTCGGGCTGATGGCGCAACAGGCCGAGGAGTACGGCAGCCACGACAAGACCTTCGAGATCGCCGCCGCCGGGACGGTCCAGGTGGTCGCCGCCGACGGCACCGTCCTGCTGAGCCACGACGTCGAGCCCGGTGACATCTGGCGCGCCTGCCAGACCAAGGACGCCCCGGTCCGCAACTGGGTGGAGCTGGCCGTCTCGCGCGCCCGCGCCACCGGCTCCCCCGCGGTGTTCTGGCTGGACGAGACGCGCGGCCACGACGCCCAGGTGCTCAAGAAGGTGCGTGCACAGCTGGCGGAGCTGGACACCGACGGGCTCACCATCGAGATCATGGACGTCGCCGCGGCGACCCGGTACACGCTGGCCCGCGCGAAGGCCGGCCAGGACACCATCTCCGTCACCGGCAACGTGCTGCGCGACTACCTCACCGACCTGTTCCCCATCATGGAGCTGGGCACCAGCGCGAAGATGCTCTCGATCGTGCCGCTGATGAACGGCGGCGGGCTGTTCGAGACCGGGGCCGGCGGCTCGGCACCGAAGCACGTGCAGCAGCTCCTCAAGGAGAACCACCTGCGCTGGGACTCCCTGGGCGAGTTCCTGGCGCTGGCCGTCTCGCTGGAGTTCCTGGCCGAGAAGACCGGCAACGCGCGCGCGGCGGTGCTCGGCACGGCCCTGGACGACGCCACCGGGAAGCTGCTGGAGAACGGCAGGTCGCCGTCGCGCAAGGTCGGCGAGATCGACAACCGCGGCAGCCACTTCTACCTGGCCCTCTACTGGGCCCAGGCCCTCGCGGCCCAGACCGAGGACGCCGAGCTGGCGACGCGGTTCACCGCGCTGGCGCAGCGCCTGGCCGCCGACGAGGAGACGATCGTCGCGGAGCTGAGCAGCGTGCAGGGCGGCCCGGTGGATCTGGGCGGCTACTACTACGTCGACAAGGCTCGGACGGACGCGGTCATGCGCCCGAGCGCCACGTTCACGGCGGCGATCACGGAACTCTAGGCGGATCCACCGCGTGCGCCGTGGCGTGGGAAGACGTGCTCGCGCCCTGTCCCCAGCTGGTCAGGGCCGGGTTCCGGCGCTACGCCCACCCTCACACCGGTTCGACACCGTAGTGCCGCGCGTAGGCGTTCTCGATGGCCGGGATGATCTCGACGACCTCGAAGTAGGTGTCCCAGAACAGCGTCTCGCGCAGATCCTCGACGACCGCTGCGTAGGCGAGAAGGTCGGCGGTCTCCCACAGCAGCATGTCGCTGTAGCGGGCCGCGAACGCCTCCGCGTCGAAGAACCGCATCGACACGGCGGGATGCCGGGCGAGCAGGGGCCGGATCGTCTCGTCGACGAACGCGAACCGCTCCTTCGGGGTGAGGCGGAGCCATTCGGGTGTGGCGTGGACGAGCATCGTGACGGCGTAGGTGGTCATGGCCCCACCTTCACCCGACGCAGCATTGCCGTCGAGTGCAACGATTGCCATGCAGGGTTGCCTATGGTGCACACGTGCAGCTTCCCGACCTCAACCTGCTCCCGGCCCTCGACGCCCTGCTCCGCGAGGGCAGCGTCACCGGCGCCGCACGGCGGCTCTCCCTGTCGACCCCCGCCATGAGCCGCGCGCTCGGGCGGCTGAGGCGGGTCACCGGCGACCCGCTCCTGGTCCCGGCCGGTCGGGGCCTCGTGCCGACGCCGGCCGCGCTCGCCCTGCGCCCGCATGTGGCGGCCGCGCTGGCCGCCGCGCTGGCCGTACTCGAACCGGCGCAGGACACGGACCTCGCCACGCTTGCGCGCACGGTCACCGTCCGCACCGACGACGCCGTGGTGGCGGTCCTCGGCCCCGCTCTGACCGGCCGGGCCGCCCGGGAGGCCCCCGGCGTGCGCCTGCGGTTCGTCCCCGAGGGCGACGAGGACCCGGCCGCGCTGCGCGCCACCGTCGACCTCGACATCGGCGCGCTCGGCCCGCAGCCGCCCGACGTCCGGGTCGAGCCGCTGCTCACCGAGGACCTCGTCGGGGTGGTGCACGCCGGGCACCCGCTCGCCGACGGACCCGTCGATCTCGAACGGTTCGCCGCGACCCCCCAGGTGATGGTGTCCCGGCGCGGGGTGTTCGACGGCCCCATCGACGATCTGCTGGCGGGCCGCGGCATGACGCGGACGGTGAGCGCGACCGTTCCGGGGTTCGCCGCCGCCGCGTTCACCGCCCTGGGCAGTGACGCGCTGGCCGTGCTGCCCCGTACGTTCGCCCGGCACTGCGCCACAACGGTCGGGCTGCGGATCGTCGAGATCCCGCTCGGCCTGCCCACCGTGGCGGTCGCGCAGGCCTGGCACCAGCGCCTCGACGCCGACCCCGCGCACCGCTGGCTGCGCCGGGCCGTCGCGCAGGTGACGCGCTCTCACGAACTCCCGGGCGCGGCCACGCGGCCGCCGCCATGAGGTCCGGGAACGCGTCGACGAGCGTGTCGACGATCCGGGCGGATCGCGCGTCACCGGCCCTTGCGCCGACAGTGCCCTACCCGGCCGAGAGCGAACCTCTGGTGATCGTCACGGCCAGCACCACCATGACGACGCCGAACCCGGTGTAGCAGAGCACGTCGACGACACGGCTGCGGATGGCGAGCAGGCCCGCACGGTCGAGCGGGAGCAGCATCCGCAGCAGCGCCGCCACCAGCAGCGCCGCTCCGAGCAGCACAGCCCCCTTCCGCCAGTGCTGCGTCAGGACGAGCGCCATCCCCGCCAGCGCGACGGCGGCCACGAGCGCCGCGGGCAGCGCGGACGGGATGCGGGATCGGAGGTCAGCCATCGGCCGCCGCCCTCTGTCCGGTCCCCATGCTCACTCCGACAAGCTCCGTTCGGTGCCCATGCTCACTCCGACAAGCTCCGTTCGGCTGCCTCCACCACGTTCGTCAGCAACATCGCCCGCGTCATCGGGCCGACGCCGCCGGGCATCGGCGCGAGCTTGCCGGCCACCTCGACCACCTCGGGGGACACGTCGCCGACGAGGCCGAGCTCGGTGCGGGTGACGCCGACGTCGAGCACCACCGCGCCGGGCCGCACCATGTCCGCCGTGATCAGGCCCGGCACGCCCGCGGCGGCCACCACGATGTCGGCGCGCCGCACCTCCGCGGCGAGGTCGCGGGTACCGGTGTGGCAGAGGGTGACGGTGGCGTTCTCGCTGCGGCGCGTGAGCAGCAGGCCCAGCGGGCGCCCGACCGTCACGCCGCGCCCGACGACGGTGACCCGCGCCCCGGCCAGCTCGACGCCGTAGCGCCGGCACAGCTCGACGATGCCGCGCGGCGTGCACGGCAGCGGCCCCGGCTCGCCCAGCACGAGGCGGCCGAGGCTGACCGGCTGCAGGCCGTCGGCGTCCTTCGCGGGGTCGATGCGCTCCAGCGCGGCGCCGGCGTCGAGCCCCTTCGGCAGCGGCAGCTGCACGATGAACCCGGTGCAGGAGGGGTCGGCGTTGAGCTCGTCGATGGCCGCCTCGACCTGGGCCTGCACGGCGTCGGCCGGAAGCTCCTTCTGGATGGAGGTGATCCCGACCTTGGCGCAGTCGCGGTGCTTGCCCCGCACGTAGGACTGCGAGCCGGCGTCGTCGCCGACGAGCAGCGTGCCCAGCCCCGGCGTCACACCGCCCGCCGCCAGCTTCTCCACCCGGCCGGTGAGCTCGACCAGGATCTCGTTCAGCGTCGCCTTGCCGTCCATCACCGTCGCGGTCACGTGCCCATCCTCCCAGCCCCTCCCCCGCGAGTCGGTACGGGTCGGTGCGCGAGTGGACGGTTTCCGGAGGCGGCGCGGGCCCACATCTTGCAACGTCGCGCACGAGAACGTGCCGACTCGCGAACGGAGACGTGCCGACTCGCGGGTCAGCTGACGCGGAGGCCGTGCGCGGCGGCGAAGGCCAGCGCCTGCTCGGCGTCGATCGTCGCTCCGGTCAGGCGGGCCTGCACCAGCCCGTCGGGATCGATGCGGGCACCGCGCAGGTCGGCACCCTCCAGGCGGGTGCGCAGGAGCCGGGCCCCGGACAGGTCGGCGCCCCGCAGATCGCACTCCCGCAGGTCGGCCTCCACCATGTTGGCCTCGCGCATCCGCAGGCCCGAGAGGTCGGTCTTGCGCAGGTCGGCCCGGCCGAGTGCGGCGAGGGTCAGATCGCAGTCCGTGAACGTGACCGGCCGCAGCCGGCAGTCGATCAGGCTCGTGCCCAGCAGGGAACAGCCGCGGAACGCCGAACCGCCGAGCGTCGCGCGCCGGACGGTGCAGCTGCGGAACGCCGAACCGCGGTGGGAGGAGTCGCCCAGATCGGATCCGGTCAGATCACACTCGTCGAAAGAACACAATTCGGTAACGAGACCGCGCAGGTCGGAATCGTTAAAGCTGCACCTCCGGAAACGCCTCCGGATCCATGGTTTCTCGCCCGCTGACACATCGGACAGGTCCAGGTCGGCGTACTCGGCATCGTCGTCCACGCGGGCAGCGTGCCATGCGGGTAGGGGGCGGGTTCCGACCGATCGGGCAGGTTTGTTCGTCCTGTGATCACGCGCACAATGTCGGCCATCCGGTGCAACAGCCGGAGCAACAGTCTCATCGAGCCTCAACGAGGAGCCCGTTCATGAGCGTGGAGAGCGACGTCCAGTCCGGGGCACAGGCCGCGGCCGCACCTGCCCCCGCAGCGCCCGTGGGCAACCCCGCCCTGCTGGGCCTGGCCACCTTCCTTCCCGGCGCACTCAGCCTCGGCCTCTGGCTGGTCGGCTACCTGCCCGCGGGCGACCTGGGCGGTGTCGCCCCGGCCATCCTGTTCTCGTCCGGCCTGTTCCTGCTGGTCGCGACGGTCTGGTGCTCGCACGTCGGCAACAGCCTGGTCGGCGCGATCTTCGGCACC
Organism: Mycobacteriales bacterium; assembly: GCA_038320445.1. Classification (GTDB taxonomy): domain Bacteria; phylum Actinomycetota; class Actinomycetes; order Mycobacteriales; family Pseudonocardiaceae; genus Pseudonocardia. The sequence continues at coordinate 7,546 of JBBQEF010000082.1, read as the reverse complement.
TTCTCGGCGTTCTGGCTGAGTCTCGGCGTCCTGATCGCGGCGCTCACCAACGGCTGGATGGGCCTCGCCGCCACCAGCCAGGCGCTGACGACCTTCCTGATCGCGTGGCTGATCGTGTTCGTCCTGCTCACGCTGGCCACGCTCCGCCTCCCGCTCGCCTTCACCGCGGGCTTCCTGTTCGTCGACATCACGGTCGCGCTGGTGCTCGCCTACACCCTGACCGCGACGCAGATCTTCGCGACGCTCGGCGGCGTCTGCGTGTTCGTGTTCTGCGCGATCTTCGCCTACATCTGGTTCGACGGGGTGGGCCAGGAGCTCGGCGCCAAGCCGATGGGCATGGGCAGCCCGATGATGAAGTAGTCACCCGCTCCACCCGGACGCCCCGTCGCCTCACGCGGCGGGGCGTCCGTCGTCAGCGGAAGTCGCGCGACTTCACCGCCACCGTGAGCGCCAGGCGCTGCAGGCGGTCGGCCACCAGGTTCAACACCCCCTCCGGGCTGCGCTCCAGCCGGCCCCGCACGAGCAGCGCCGAGCTCCCGATCGCCACCGTGCGGTAGCGCGCCCACAGCCCCTCCGAGCACGTGACGTTGAGCATCCCGCTCTCGTCCTCCAGGTTCATGAATGTGACGCCCTTCGCCGTGGCCGGTCGCTGCCGGTGCGTGACGAGGCCGCCGACCAGCACGCGGGGCGGGCGCAGCTCGGGGTCGGTCGGTGCGTCGATCGCGCCGAGCCGGTCGATCCGGACCGCGCCCAGGCCGTCCATCTGCGAGCGCAGGTGCTGCATCGGGTGGCTGTCGGGCGAGACGCCGGTGGCCCACACGTCCGCGACGGTGAGCTCGGCGGGCGTCATGCCGGGCAGCGCCGGGGCGTCGAGCCCGACGGCGGTGCCGGGCAGCTGGTCGAACCGCACCGACGCCACCACCCCCGCCGCCCACAGCGCCGAGCGGCGGTCCACACCGAAACACCCGAATGCGCCCGCCGTGGCCAGCGCTTCGGCGTGGCGCACCGTGAGTCGGACCCGTCCGGCCAGGTCGGCGAGATCGCGGAAGGGGCCGCGCTCCTCGCGTTCGGTGTCGATCTTCTCGGCGAGGTCGAGCCCGACGCCGCGCACCTCGGCCGTGCCCAGCCGGATCGCCTGGCCGCCCTCGCTGCGGGGATCGGGCTGGAGGACCGCCTCGGCGCGTCCGAGGTTGACGTCCGGCCCGCGGGCCACCACCCCGTGCCGGCGGGCGTCGGCCACCAGCGACTGCGGCGAGTAGAAGCCCATCGGCTGGGAGTTGAGCAGCGCGACGCAGAACGCGGCCGGGTAGTAGAGCTTGAACCAGGCGCTGTAGTAGACGAGCGCGGCGAAGCTGATCGAGTGGCTCTCCGGGAAGCCGAAGTTCGCGAACGCCAGCATCTTGCCGAAGATCTTCTCGGCCAGCTCGCCGATGATGCCGTTGGCCGCCATGCCGGTGAACAGCCGCTCGCGCAGGTTCTCCATCTTCTCGGTGGAGCGCTTGGATCCCATGGCGCGGCGCAGCTCGTCGGCGTCGGCGGGGCTGAACCCGCCCACGTCGACCGCGATCTGCATGAGCTGCTCCTGGAACAGCGGCACGCCCAGCGTCTTGTCCAGCGCGTTGCGCAGCAACGGATGGTCGTGATCCCACTCCGCGCCGTTGCGGCGGGAGATGTAGGGGTGCACCGACCCGCCCTGGATCGGGCCGGGCCGGATCAGCGCGACCTCCACCACCAGGTCGTAGAACTCCCTGGGCCGGAGCCGGGGCAGCGTGGCCATCTGCGCCCGCGACTCCACCTGGAACACGCCCACCGTGTCGGCGCGGCACAGCATGTCGTAGACCGCCTCGTCGCTCTCGCCCAGCTCGTGCAGCTCCACGCGCACGCCGTGGTGCAGGGCGAGCAGGTCGATCATCTGGTGCAGCGCGGTGAGCATGCCCAGCCCGAGCAGGTCGAACTTGACCAGCCCGGCGTACGCGCAGTCGTCCTTGTCCCACTGCACGACGGTGCGGTTCTCCATCCGCGCCCACTCGACGGGCACCACCTCCGAGACCGGACGGTCGCAGATCACCATGCCGCCGGAGTGGATGCCGAGGTGGCGGGGAAAGCCGAGCAGTTCCTGCGCCAGCTCGCCGACCTGCTCGGGCATGCCCTCGGCGGACGGCGCGCCGGCGCCGATGCCCGTTCCGCCTGCGCTCCACGGGGCCCAGCGCTCGATCTGCTTGCTCCACGCGTCCTGCTGGCCCGGGGAGAAGCCGAGCGCCTTGGCCATGTCGCGCACCGCCGACCGCGGCCGGTAGGTGATCACGTTGGCCACCTGGGCCGCGCAGCCGCGCCCGTAGCGGCCGTAGACGTACTGGATGACCTCCTCGCGGCGGCCGGACTCGATGTCGAGGTCGATGTCGGGGTAGCCGTCGCGCTCGGGGGAGAGGAACCGCTCGAACAGCAGGCCGTGGCGCACCGCGTCGACGTTCGTGATGCCCAGGGCGTAGCAGACCGCGGAGTTCGCCGCGGAGCCCCGGCCCTGGCAGAGGATGTTCTCCCGGCGGCAGAACTCGACGATGTCGTGGACGATCAGGAAGTAGCCGGGGAAGTTCTTCCCCTCGATGATCCGCAGCTCGTGGTCGACCATCTCGACGGCATCGGGACGTTCCGCCTGGCTGCCGTAGCGCCGGGCCACCCCGCACATGACGAGCTCACGCAGCCGGTCCTGCTCGGACCGGCCGTGGTCCTCGAACGACGGCAGCTGGGGCGCCACCAGCGTCAGTGCGAACGACAGCTCCCGCCCGAACCCTGCCGCCCGCGCCACCGCACCGGGGTAGCGGTGGTCGAACCGGGCCGCCATCTCCGCCCCCGAACGGAGGTACGCCATCCCGGCCGGGGGCAGCCAGCCGTCGGCGTCGTCGAGGCTGCGCCGGGCCCGCACCGCCGCCAGCGCCGTGGCCAGCGGGAACCGGGACCGGACGGCGTAGTGCGCGGCGGTGGTCGCGACGGTCGGCAGGCCGGCGTCGCGGGCGAGGGCGGCGAGCGCGTCGTTGCGTTCGGTGTCGGTGGGCAGGCCGGCGTGGGTGAGCTCGACCGCCACGTGGTCGGCGCCGAACCGGTCGCGCAGCCACCGCAGCTCCCCTGCCGCGTCACCGCCCTCGGCCAGCGCCCGGCGAACCGCTCCCTTGCGGCAGCCGGTGAGCGCCAGCACCTTCCCGGCCGTCTCACCCACCACCTGGTCGAGGTCGTAGACGGGACGCCCCTTCTCCTCGCCGCGCAGCTGCGCGGCACTGATGGCGCGGCACAGCGCGCGGTAGCCGTCGGGGTCGTGGGCGAGCAGCAACAGGTGGCTGCCCTCGGGATCGGCCACGCCGTTCTGCGGGGCGGTGAGCCCGAGGGAGAGCTCGGCGCCGAGCACCGTGCGGACGTCCAGCTCGGCGGCGGCCTCGGCGAACCGGGCCACCCCGTACATGCCGTCGTGGTCGGTGAGCGCGATCGCCTCCAGCCCGAGCCGGGCGGCCTGCTCCACCAGCTCCTCGGGGTGGCTCGCACCGTCGAGGAAGCTGAAGTTGGAGTGGCAGTGCAGCTCGGCGTAGGGCACCCGCTCCTCGGGGGCGGGCATCTCGGGCGGGACGTAGGGCCCGCGCTTGCGCGACCACGCCGGGCTGTCGCCGCCGTCCGCCTCGGGCCCTCCGGTCAGCGAGGAGCCGTTGCGGCCGGAAAGCAGAGCCTCCAGCTCGCTCCACGGTACGTCCGGGTTGCTCCATCCCATCCCTCTAGTCGAACACACGTTCGACACTTGCTCAACCACGACCTGGTCACACGATCGGGGCGACGCCTCCTCACCGGAGAATCCTGGGCCGCGCCGGATCGCCGATCACACGCCGGTACGTGCGGCCGCCCCGGTGCGCGTGCTCCTCTCGGGTTGCCTGGTCACCCGTGCGGAGGGGACGGGAGGCCGCTCACGCCCGGATCGCGAGATGCTCCTCGATCGCCGGCATGAGCGCGGCCTTGGGCTTGGCCCCCACCACCTGGGTGACCGGCTCCCCGTTCACGTAGAGCGTGAGCGTGGGCATCCCCAGCACCCCGGCGGCGCGCGCGGTGAGCGGGTTGGCGTCGACGTCGAGCCGGGCGACCACCAGCCGGCCCTCGCACACTCAGGCCGCGACTCGCGCACGCTCAGGGCCCGACTCGCGCGCGCTGTGGTGCCGACTCGCAGGTGTCAGCGCGGCGGGATCTCACCGGACCCGCGGCGGATCAGCGTGGTCGGCACCATCCGCACCCCGGGCGGGCCCTGCTCGCCGTCGATGCGGGCGAAGAGCAGACCTGCGGCGATGCGTCCGATCGTCACCGGGTCCTGCGCCACGACGGTGACCCCCGGGGAGAGCAGGTCGGCGAGCAGGAAGTCGTCGAAACCGGCGAGCGCGACGGCGTGCTCCAGCCCCAGCCTGCGCAGCGCGCGCACGGCCCCGATCGTCACGAGGTTCTGGGCGGTGAACAGCGCCGTCGGCGGGTCGGGCCTGCCGAGCAGGGTCGTGACCGTCCCGTCGGCGTCCGCGATGGTGCCGACGTCGTGCACCACCAACGCGGGATCGAGGGCCAGCCCGAGGACGGCCAGCTCGTCCCGGTAGCCCTCGAAGCGGTGCTGCGCGGTCTGGATGGTGCGCCGGTCGCCGATGAACGCGATGCGCCGGTGCCCGGCTGCGGCCAGGTGCCGGACGGCCTCCGCGGCACCGATCGCGTTCGTCGAGATCACCGAGTCGACCGCGAGGTTGCGGGCCTCGCGGTCGACGCACACGATCGCCGTGCCCGCTCGCAGCTCCGCGGCCAGGTAGGACTGGTCGGCGCCGGCCGGCGCGAGCAGCAGGCCGTCGACGTGCCGGGCTCCGAACTCGGTGGCCAGCGCGTGTTCGCGGGCCGGGTCCTCGTCCAGGCTCGCGGAGAACACCACGACGCCGCGCGGGACGGCCTCGTTCTCGACGGCGCGCTGCACGGCGGCCGAGAACGGGTTGGCGACGTCCTCGAGCAGCAGGCCGATGGATGCGGTGCGGCGGTCGGAGCGGCGGAGCGTGCGAGCACCGGCATTGGGGCGGAAGCCCAGGTCGGCGATCGCGCGGCGGACACGCTGCTCCAGAACGGGTGACACGCCGCCCTCGTTGTTGACCACGCGGGACACCGTCTTGAAACTGACCTCCGCACGGACGGCGACGTCACGCATGGTCGGTCTGCGGGACCCTGCAGAACGCTCATGCACTGGACTCACGTCCCCCTCCGTGCCGGCCCGGTCCGTGCCGTCCGGGGTCAACGGATGGTGAGGCAGACACGTCAACGTTGTCAAGATGTTTCTGCTTGTGTCAACATTGTTACTGATCCACTCGCCTTTCCCCCTTGTCAACGGGTCACAGATTCGTCAGAGTCTCTCGACAACGTTGTCTAGCCGAAGTCAACGAAGACGAAGGGCACCACATGAACGAGGGATGGACCACCCGCCGCAAGGCGGCCGTGATCGCCACCGGAGCCGTGGCCGCGCTGGCGCTCACCGCCTGCGGCGGCGGCAGCAGCACCCCCGCAGCGGGCGGCGGCGGCGACAAGCCGATCGTCGGCCTGATCACCAAGACCGACACCAACCCGTTCTTCGTCAAGATGAAGGAGGGCGCCCAGAAGGCCGCCGACGGCGCCGGCGTCACGCTGCAGAGCTTCGCGGGCAAGAAGGACGGCGACAACGAGGCCCAGGTGCAGGCCGTGGAGAGCCTCATCTCGGCCGGCGCCAAGGGCCTGCTCATCACCCCCAGCGACTCGAAGGCCATCGTCCCGACGTTGGACAAGGCCCGCCAGGCCGGCATGCTCGTGATCGCGCTCGACACCCCGGTGGACCCCGCCGACGCCGCCGACGCCACGTTCGCCACGGACAACTTCCAGGCCGGCCAGCTCATCGGACAGTGGGCGAAGGCCAAGCTCGGCCCGGCCGCCGCCACGGCGAAGATCGCGATGCTCGACCTCAACGCCAACCAGGTCTCCGTCGACGTCAAGCGCGACCAGGGCTTCCTGAAGGGCTTCGGCGTCGACGTCGCCGACGAGAACAAGATCGGCGACGAGTCCGACCCGCGGATCGTCGGCCACGACGTCACCGACGGCGCGGAGGAGGGCGGCCGCACCGCGATGGAGAACCTGCTCCAGAAGGAGCCGGGCATCACCCTCGTCTACACGATCAACGAGCCCGCAGCGTCCGGCGCCTTCCAGGCGCTCAAGGCCGCAGGCAAGGAGAAGGCCGTGACGATCGTCTCCGTCGACGGCGGTTGCCCCGGCGTCGCGTCGGTGAAGTCCGGAGAGATCGGCGCCACCTCCCAGCAGTACCCGCTGAAGATGGCGCAGCAGGGCGTCGAGGCCGTCGCCGCGTTCGCCAAGGACGGCACCAAGCCGCAGGCCACCGCGGGCAAGACGTTCACCGACACCGGCGTCACGCTGATCACCGACGCGCCGCAGTCGGGCGTCGACTCCAAGGACACCACGTTCGGCGCGGCGAACTGCTGGGGCTGATCCCCTGGCCCGTCGCCCGGCAGTAGAGCAGGCTGGGGTGAGGCCGGTCACAACCCCTCACCCCAGCCGCCCGCCCGAGACCCGCACCGCACGAAGGAGTGCACGCATGGCGAACGACCCACCCGGCGCCGGGGCCACGGCCACCGCAGCGCCCACACAGGATTTCGACGAGCGTCCGAACGCGACCCCGCTCGAACGCGTCCAGCACGTCCTGCACGCCAATCCCATCCTCGGCCCGCTCGCGGTGCTGGTCATCGCGATCCTCGCGTTCTCGCTGGCCAGCGGCCGGTTCCTGTCGGCCGCGAACCTGGGCCTGGTGCTCCAGCAGGTGACCGTGATCGCGACGATCGCGCTCGGCCAGACGCTGGTCATCCTCACCGCGGGCATCGACCTCGCGGCGGGCGCCATCACCGTCTTCTCCTCGATCCTCATGGCCAACATCGCCACCAAGCTCGGCGTGCCCGGCTTCCTGGCCCTGATCATCGGCCTCGTCCTCGGAACGGCGATGGGCGCCTTCAACGGGTTCCTCGTCACCCGCATCAAGCTGCCTCCGTTCATCGTGACACTCGGCACGTTGTCGATCTTCTTCTCCCTGAACTCGGTGGTCTCGCGCAGCGAGACGATCCGGGGCTCGGACATGCCGGCGATCATGACCGCCACCGGGCGCACCGCGTTCCGGCTCGGGGCCTTCAGCGTCACCTGGGGCTCGATCATCATGCTGCTGATGTTCGCGTTCTTCTTCTACGCCCTCGCGAACACCGCGTGGGGCAAGCACGTCTACGCCACCGGTGACGACATCGAGGCCGCGCGCCTGGCCGGTATCCGCACCGACCGCGTGCTGCTGTCGGTGTACACCGTCGCCGGCCTGATCTACGCGATCGGCGCCTGGATCCTCATGGGCCGCCTCGCCTCGGCCAGCCCCAACGTGGGTACCGAGTACAACCTCGACTCGATCACCGCCGTGGTGCTGGGCGGCACGAGCCTGTTCGGCGGCCGCGGCCTGGTGCTCGGCACCCTGGTCGGCGCG
>JBBQEF010000081.1:0-18431 GCA_038320445.1 Mycobacteriales bacterium | reverse complement strand
GGGCAGCCGCAGGTTGCCGACGTACGTGGACGCTCCGGTGATCAGGTCGAGGTCCTCGACGCGGCGTACGGAGGTCCCGAGAATCGATCCAGGCATACCCTGACCCTACGGCGAGGACGCGCCGGACGCCTGCCTGCGTTTGACGCAATCCGCCCGACACGGGAGGGTCTCCATTCGGAGACCTGCACGGCCGGTTCGCCTGCCGTGCCACCCACGGGAGGTCGGACTGGTCGGGGGCCGGTCCGGCCTCCCGACCACTCCACCGGCTGGCGTAGCTTCGCCTGCGTGCCCCAGTTCCGCCACACCGACGTCCTCCCACTCGGCCCGGACGGGACCGAGTACCGCCGCCTCGACCTGTCCCCCGGCCGCGTCGTCGAGGCCGCGGGCCGGACCTTCCTCGAGATCGAACCCGCAACGATCACGGCACTGGTCGCCGAGGCCGTGCACGACATCCAGCACCTGCTGCGGCCGTCACACCTCGCCCAGCTGCGCGCGATCGTCGACGATCCCGATGCCTCCCCCCACGACCGCTTCGTGGCCACCGACCTGCTGCGCAACGCGTGCGTCTCGGCGGGCGGCGTGCTGCCGATGTGCCAGGACACGGGCACCGCGATCGTCGTCGGCAAGCGCACCGAGACCGTGCTGACCGGCGGCGACGACGAGGAGTCGGTGTCGAGGGGCGTCTTCGAGGCCTACGACAAGCTCAACCTGCGCTACTCCCAGATGGCGCCCACGTCGTTCTGGGACGAGCGCAACACCGGCACGAACCTGCCGGCCCAGGTGGAGCTGTACTCGGTGCCCGGGCAGGACCCCCGCTACGAGTTCCTCGTGATGGCCAAGGGCGGCGGCTCGGCCAACAAGACCTTCCTCTACCAGGAGACGAAGGCGCTGCTCACCCCGTCGAAGCTCGCGAAGTTCCTCGACGAGAAGCTGCGTGCACTGGGCACCGCGGCCTGTCCCCCGTACCACCTGGCGATCGTCGTGGGCGGCATGTCGGCGGAGTACACGCTCAAGGTCGCGAAGCTCGCCTCGGCGCGGTACCTCGACCACCTCCCGTCCGGGGGATCGGAGATCGGGCACGCCTTCCGCGACCACGACCTGGAACAGCAGGTGCTGGAGCTGACCCGCCAGTTCGGCATCGGTGCGCAGTTCGGCGGGAAGTACTTCTGCCACGACGTCCGCGTGATCCGGTTGCCGCGCCACGGCGCCTCGCTGCCGGTGGGGATCGCGGTCTCGTGCTCGGCCGACCGCCAGGCCAAGGCGAAGATCACTCCCGACGGCGTGTTCCTGGAGCAGCTGGAGACCGATCCCGCCCGGTTCCTGCCCGACGTCGCCGACGGCGTCGCCGACGAGACCGTCACCGTCGACCTCAACCGGCCGATGGACGAGATCCGCGCCCAGCTCTCCACGCTGCCGGTGAAGTCGCGCGTCGCGTTGACCGGCACGCTCGTCGTCGCCCGCGACATCGCGCACGCGAAGATCGCGGAGCGACTGGACGCGGGTGAGCCGATGCCGCGGTACCTGTGCGACCACCCCGTCTACTACGCGGGCCCGGCCAAGACGCCCGAGGGATACGCGTCGGGTTCCTTCGGGCCCACCACCGCCGGGCGCATGGACTCCTACGTCGAGCAGTTCCAGGCCGCGGGCGGCTCGCTCGTGATGCTGGCCAAGGGCAACCGCTCGAAGCAGGTCACCACCTCGTGCGCCACCTACGGCGGCTTCTACCTGGGTTCCATCGGCGGGCCCGCGGCCCGCCTGGCGCAGGACTGCATCCGCAAGGTCGAGGTGCTGGAGTACGCCGAGCTGGGCATGGAGGCCGTCTGGCGCATCGAGGTCGAGGACTTCCCGGCCTTCGTGGTGGTGGACGACAAGGGCAACGACTTCTTCGCCGACGTCAGCGTGCCCACTCTGCAGGTGACCTTCCGCCGCTGACTCCGCCGTCCCCGCGCATCGGCCCGTGATCACGCCCGCGTGATCACCGGAGGCGGCGGGGCCCGTTGTCGGTTCTGGTGGGGGGTGGACCCAGCACCATGCGTGCTCCGGCCACCGCCACGCCGTCCGGGGAGGCCAGCACGGGGTCGAGGGCGAGTGACCGCACCTGCGGGAGATCCTCGGCCAGGCGCCCGACGCGCAGCACCAGGTCCTCCAGCGCCTCCAGGCGGGCGGGCTCGGTGCCCCGGTACCCGTCCAGCAGCGGGGCCGCGCGCGGGGCCCGGACGAGCGCGGCCGCATCCTGGTCGGAGACGGGCACCACGCGGAACGCGCGGTCGCCGAGCAGCTCGGTGGCCATCCCCGAGAGGCCGAACGACAGCAGCGAACCGAACGACGGGTCGTCGACGATCTCGAGCACGCACGAGACGCCCTTCGGGGCCATCCGCTGCACGTACACCTCGTCGTCGCCGGTGAGGGCGACCAGATCGGCGTGGGCGAGCCTGGCCCCGACCGGCGTGACGATGTCGAGGCGCACCCCGACGAAATCGGTGCGGTGGCGCCAGCGCTGGCCGGCCGCCTTGACCGCCACCGGGTAGCCCAGCTCCTCCGCCGCCGCGACGGTGGCATCGGCGCCCACGACCCGGCGGAACTCCGAGAGCTCGATGCCGTAGCACGCGAGCAGCTCGCACGCGTCCTCGTCGCCCAACGTGTGCCGCTCCGCCGAGCCCAGCCGCGCCACGACCGTGCGGGCCCGATCGGAGTCGACGCCGTCGGGCACGACGAACTCGCCGACCGGCTGCGCCTGCCACCGCGCGTAGCAGCCGACCCGCGCCAGCGCCGCCGCCGCGCGCTCGGGGCTCGGGTAGCTCGGCACCGAGCCGCGGATCGGTGTGCCGTCCGGCCCGTGGACCGCGAGCTCCGCCGGAACGCCCTCGGCCGCGAGGAACACCGCTACCACCGGTTTCTCCACCCCCGCGACGGCCTCCCGCAGCGCCCGCGCGTAGGCGGCGCCCGGGGTGCTGATCGGGGGCACGAACACGGCGACGAGCGCGTCGGTGCCGGCGTCGCCCGCCGCCTTCGCCACCGCTGCGGCGAACTCGTCGGGCGGCGCAGCCGTGCCGACGTCCACCGGGGCGCCCGCGAGCTCCATGCCCTCGTCGAGCAGCGCGTCGCTCACCAGGAGCCCCAGTGCACTGGAGTTGCCGACGACCGCGACCGCGGGCCCGGCGGGCAGCGGCTGGTAGGCGAGCAGGAGCGCGGTGTCGAAGAGCTCCGAGAGCGTCGTGACCCGGATCACGCCGGACTGCTCGAACAGCGCCCGGACGCTCGCGTCGTCGATGCGGACGGCGTTGGCGGCCAGCCCCGGCGTCGGACCGGTGTGCCGGCCGCTCTTCACCGCGACGACCGGCTTGGTGCGGGCCAGCCGCCGCGCGAGACGGGCGAACTTGCGCGGGTTGCCGAACGTCTCCAGGTAGAGCAGGACGACGTCGGTGGCCGGATCGGTCTGCCAGTACTGCAGCAGGTCGTTGCCGGAGACATCGGCGCGGTTGCCCGCGGAGACGAACGTGGACAGGCCCAGCCCGCGATCCTTGGCCGCGGCGAGGATCGCGGTGCCCAGCGCTCCGGACTGCGAGAAGAACCCGACGCGGCCGCGGCCCGGGATGTCCGGCGCCAGGGTGGCGTTGAGCTGCACCTCCGGCGCGGTGTTGGCCACACCGAGCGCGTTGGGACCGATCACCCGCATACCGTGGGCCCGGGCTTCGGTGACCAGCCGCCGCTCGGCGACGGTGCCGCCTTCACCCGCCTCGGCGAACCCCGCGCTGATCACCACGAGGGTGGTGACGCCCTTCGCCAGGCACGAGTCCATGACCTCGTCGATGCCCGCGGCCGGCACCGCGACGACCGCGAGGTCGACCTCGTCGGGGATGTCGGTGACCGAGGCGTAGGCCCGGACGCCACTGACCGATCGCGCATCCGGGTTGACGGGGAACACCGGACCCGTGAAGTTGCCGCGCAGCAGGTTGGCCAGCACCGCGTGCCCGATCTTCGAGGGGTCGGTGGACGCGCCGATCACCGCGACCGAGCCGGGGTGCAGGGCGTTGTGCACGCTGCGCGCCTCGGCCCGCTGCTCGCGCGCATCACGCACGGCGACCGACTGGTCGGTGGGGTCGATGTCGAACTCCAGATGCAGGACACCCTCCGAGAAATTGCGGCTCACCTGGTAGCCGGCCTGGCGGAACACCCGCACCATCGTGTGGTTCTCCACCAGCACCTCGGCCTCGAACCGCCGCAGCCCGTTCTCCCGGGCGGCGGCGGCCAGGTGCTCCAGCAGGATCGAGCCCAGCCCTCGACCCTGGTGCTCGTCGCGCGCGACGAACGCGACCTCCGCCGACTCGGGCCGCGCGGTGGGATCGACACCACCGGGCAGGCCCTCGTAGCGGCCGACGGCGATGATCTCGTCGCCGAGCAGGCAGATGAAGGCGACACGCGCGCGGTGGTCGACGGTGGTGAAGCGGAGCAGGTCCTTCGGCGAGATCCTCGGGTACGGGCCGAAGAACCGCAGGTAGCGGGTGCGCTCCGACAGGCTCCCGTGGAAGCGCACCAGGGCATCGGCATCCGAGGGCAGGATCGGGCGGACGTGCACGATGCCGCCGTCCGAAGCCACGACATCGGCTTCCCAGTGCCGCGGGTAGCCGGGTTCGGGGTCGAGCGGCTCAACGGAAGACATCGTCAGTCCCGGGGGTCGTCGGGGTCGAGGCCGTGCAGCGGGAACACCGCACGGCGCGTGTCGAGCACGGCGGTGTCGACCCGATCGGTGCCGTCGGTCCAGACGGCGTATGCGGTGTCGCGGCCATCGGTCATCGAGCTCGGGAGCTCCTGTCCGGTGAGCCCGGCGGCGTGGGCGATCCAGCCGGCCGGCAGCGGTCGCGCGGGATCGACATCGCGGTCGAGCACCGTGGCGATGAGGTGTGTCCAGGAGCGCGGCACCACCCGGAACAGGCCGTAGCCGCCCCCGCCGGTGGCGAGCCACTTGCCGCCTGCGGTGCTCGTGGCCAGGTCACGGAGTTTGCGGTAGATCTCCCGGTGCCCGTCTATCGACAGCCCGAGATCGGCCAGCGGATCCTCGGCGTGGGTGTCGGCACCGCACTGTGTGACCAGTATCTGCGGGCGGAACGCCGCCAGCAGCGACGGCACGACGGCCTCGAACGCGCGCAGCCACGCCGGATCGGCCGTACCGGGGGGCAGCGGCAGGTTCACCGCGTACCCCTCCCCCGGGCCAGAGCCGTACTCCCCGGGCCAGCCGGTGCCCGGCCACAGCGTCATCGGGTGCTGGTGCAGCGAGATCGTGAGCACCCGGGGATCGGCGTAGAACGCGGCCTGGACGCCGTCGCCGTGGTGGACGTCGACGTCGACGTAGGCGATGCGGTCGTAGCCGTGGTCGAGCAGCCACGAGATCGCGATGGCGCAGTCGTTGTAGACGCAGAACCCGGCCGCGCGATCGGCCATGGCGTGGTGCAGCCCGCCCGCGATGCTGACGGCCCGATCCGCGCGGCCCTCGGCGATCTCCCGGGCCGCGGCCAGCGTGCCGCCGCAGACCAGCGCGCTGGCCTCGTGCATGCCGAAGAAGATCGGGTTGTCGTCGGTGCCGAGCCCGTGGCCCACCCCGAACGGGATCTCCGGCGCGGACTTGACCGCCGTGAGGTACGACGGCAGGTGGATCCGCTGCACCTCCTCGTCGGGCGCGAACGTCGGCACCACCGGCTCGACGCCCTCCAGCACGCCCAGCTCCGTGGCCAGCCGCATCGTGAGGTCGAGCCGGACCGGATCGAGCGGGTGGTCGTCGCCCAGGTCGTAACGGAGGAACTCCGGCGTCCACACCACCGCCGCACGGGGAGTCATGGACCGACTGTAGTGCGGTGGTTCACGGCGAGTCCCCCACCGCGACGGGCCGCGACGGATCGGCCGACCAGTTCGACCACGAGCCCACGTAGAGCGCGATCGGGCGCTGCGGCGGGCGCAGTCCGGCCCGTTCGACGCCGAGCACGAGCGCCGCGGCGGTGACCCCGGATCCGCAGTAGGCCGCGACCTCCGCCCCGCCGACGCCCTCCGCGGCGAACCGTTTCGCCAGCTCGGCGGGCGGCAGCCAGAACCCGTCGGGGCCGACGAGATCGGCCGTGGGCACGTTGCGCGCACCCGGTACATGACCGGCCCGGGGATCCACCGGCTCCACCTCGCCGCGGTAGCGCGGCGCGGCCCGCGCGTCGAGCAGCACCCCGCGCCGCGCCAGGGCCGCGGCCTGGTCGGCATCGATCACCGGCATGCCACCGGGGCGGACGGTGGCGTCGCCGGGCTCGGGGCGCGAGGGCTCTGCCGTGGCGGGCAGGCCGGCCGCGAGCCAGGCGGCCCAGCCCCCGTCCAGGACCGCCACCCGATCAGCGGGGAATCCCGCCCACCGCAGCAGCCACCACATCCGCGCGGCGATGGAGCCGTTGCCGTCGTCGTGGGCCACGACCCGTGAGCCGTCACCGATGCCGGCGCGGCGCAGCACGGCCTGCAGCCGGGCCGGATCGGGCAGCGGGTGCCGGCCGGCCGGGCCGGGCGGGCCCGCGAGCTCCCTGTCGAGATCGGCGAACACGGCTCCGGGAACGTGCGCGGCGTCGTGGTCGGGCCGGCCCGGCGGGCCCCCCAGGCGGTACCGGACGTCCAGGACGACCCGACGGTGCGGACCGGCCATCTCGGCGTGGAGGTCGGAGGGTGTGACGAGTGCGGAGGACGGTGCGGTCACCCGGCCATCCTGCCCGGTATGGCGTCGGCTCCACGAGGCGTTGCCCGGATAGGATGGAGTCTTGACGAAGGGGCTGGGCGCGTGAACGAGCTCATCGACACGACCGAGATGTACCTCCGGACGATCTACGAACTCGAGGAGGAGGGCGTCACACCGCTGCGCGCGCGGATCGCCGAGCGCCTCGGTCAGAGCGGGCCCACGGTGAGCCAGACCGTGGCCCGGATGGAGCGCGACGGCCTCCTCGTGGTGGCGGGCGACCGCCACCTGGAGCTCACGGACGAGGGTCGCAACCGTGCGGTGTCGGTGATGCGCAAGCATCGGTTGGCCGAGCGCCTGCTCACCGATGTGATCGGCCTGGAGTGGGAGTTGGTGCACGCCGAGGCCTGCCGCTGGGAGCACGTGATGAGCGACGCCGTGGAGCGCAAGCTCGTGCAACTGCTCGACAACCCCACGATCTCCCCCTACGGCAACCCGATTCCCGGGCTCGACGAGCTCGCCCGCCAGCCCGAGACCGCACGGGCCATCTCGATGCCGCCGTCGTTGGAGGTGGGCCTGCAACGACTCGACGAGTTCGCCCGGCGGGGCGGTGGCCGTGTGCAGGTGCGACGCATCGCCGAGCACGTGCAGGTGGACGCCGACCTGATGGCCGAGCTGAAGGGCGCGGGCGTCGTGCCCGGCCAGGACGTGGACGTGCGGGCCATCGCCCGCTTCGGCGACGCCGTGCCCGTGCGCTCCGGCGAGGCCGACGCCGCCGTGGCCCCGCTCATCGCCCACGCGGTGCTGGTTCGCGCACGCTGACACGCCCGGCCACCGAGGCACGGCCGACGCAGCGGCGCATGAGACGGTGAGGCCCACTGCACCGGCCCGAGGAGGACCACCGTGAAGTTGCTCGTGACCGGGGGAGCCGGCTACGTCGGGAGCGTCTGCGCCGCCCATCTCGTGGCGGCCGGGCACGCCGTGACCGTGCTGGACGACCTTTCCACAGGCCACGCGGACGCCGTGCCGGACGGCGCCGATTTCGTGAAGGCCGATCTGGCCGAGGCGGCCGACGAGCTGCTCGGCGACGGATTCGACGGTGTGCTGCACTTCGCCGCCCGCTCGCTGGTCGGCGAATCGGTGGAGCACCCCGAGCTGTACTGGCAGGGCAACGTGGTGGCCTCGCTGCGGTTGCTGGAGGCGATCCGCCACCACGGCACCCCCCGTCTGGTGTTCTCCTCCACGGCCGCGACCTACGGCCAGCCCGACGAGGTGCCGATCCCGGAGACCGCCGCCACCCGGCCGACGAACCCCTACGGCGCCAGCAAGCTCGCGATCGACCACATGATCTCCTCGTACGCCGCCGCCCACGGCCTGGCCGCGGTGAGCCTCCGCTACTTCAACGTGGCCGGCGCCCACGGCCGCTTCGGCGAGCGGCACGCGGTGGAGACGCACCTGATCCCGATCGTGCTGCAGGTGGCAGCGGGCAAGCGCGCGTCGGTGGCGGTGTACGGCGAGGACTGGCCCACCGCCGACGGCACGTGCGTGCGCGACTACATCCACGTGGACGATCTCGCAGAGGCGCACCAGCTGGCGCTGCAGCATGCGCAGCCCGGCACGCACGCGGTGTACAACCTGGGATCCGGCACCGGGTTCTCGGTGCGCGAGGTGATCGAGGCCTGCCGAGCGGTGACCGGGCACGCCATCCCGACCGTCGCCGCGCCGCGCCGCGCCGGCGACCCTGCGGTGCTGATCGCCTCCAGCGAGGCGGTCCGCGCGGCGTTGGGCTGGAACCCTCGGCGCACCGACATCACCACCATCGTGGCCGACGCCTGGCGCTTCGCCCAGGAGTACGGCAGCCCCTGAGGCGCCGCGCATCACGGCCGACCCGCCGTGGCGGCGGTGATGTCCTCCGCCTCGTCCGGGCCCGGTCCCAGGCAGGCCCGGAACGCATCGGGACGCATGCCGGCATCGACCGCCTGCCGCAGCAGGCGGGTGAGGCGGTGTCCCGGCCAGGCCTGCTCGGCCCGGTCGAGAGCGACGTTCGCCAGCGCCCCGTGGCCCCTCAGCATCGCCGACACGGCCAGGAGGGCCGCAGGTTCGGCCGCCTCCGGATCGGGCGTCTCGCGGGCGAGCGCGGCCCAGAGCTGCTCGGCCGCTGCGGCGAGGCGGGCAGCACCCTCCACCGGCTCGGGGCGGCCCGCCACGGTGGCGGGTGCGTTCGACCAAGCGGGAACGCCGGTCGATCCAGCGCACCGCGCCATCACGGAGTCCCGCACGCGCGGTTCGGCGAGTGCCGTGGCCAGGGCCACGACGCGGTCGTCGTCGAGCACGAGACGGCCGGCGACGGCCTCGGCCAGGGCGGAATCGACCACGCCGACCAGGCCGTCGAGGTCATCCGGTTCCGGTCCGGGGCCGGTGGCGGCCGCGCGCTCCCGCGCGGCGATCAGCAACGCCTCGCGACGCCGGACGGCTTGCGCGTCGACCGGGACGACGAGCCGCTCCAGCTCGCCACGATCACCCAACGCGACGTGGCCTTCGGCGACGGCCGCCGCGACGGCGGCGCTCGTGGCGGGATCGGGCAGGATCCCGCCGCAGCGGCACGGGTCGTAGCAGCCCCACCGGCCGCCGCCGGTGGTGGACTCGGCCCACATCACCGTGTGCACGGCGATCCGACGGCGTTCCAGCTCCTTCACCACGCGATCGACGAGCGGGCGGGCAGGCGGGCCGGCGCCGACGACGATCACCGCGGCGCCCGCTGGGGCGCCGAGCATGAGGCTGCCGGCCACGGACTCGGCGACCGCGCGCCGATGTCGGGGCGGGGGCAGATCGACCCGCAGGGTGAGCCCCAGGCTGCCGCCTGATCGGCCCTGCGTGGACACGAGCACGAGCGACTCGCGCGGATGGAAGCCCAGGAGGTAGGGCAGGGCAGCGATCAGATCGGCGGCGGCGCTCACCCGGATCGTCGCGGGTGGCGTGCGGTCGGTGGAGGTCATGCCCGGAGGATGCGACGGGCGGGAGAGGGCGTGGGGGGGTTCACCCGTCCGGCTGTGGACGATGCGTCGCGCAAGGCGCTGCGGAGCGGTAATGGGGACAGCCCGTCGCCGAGGGCTCCGTTCTGTCGTCGTGGACTGTTAACCTCCCCCGCTTGCCGAGCGCACCCGCGCCCGCGACGCTGACGCATCGGTGGCGAACGGCCGGCCGGCCGGGGGCCAGGGGGCACGGAGGGGCGTCGATGTACGACTACGACCTGCTGGTGATCGGTTCGGGACCGGGTGGCCAGAAGGCCGCGATCGCGGCGGCCAAGCTGGGTAAGCGGGTGGGTGTCGCCGAGCGACGGAACATGATGGGTGGGGTGTGCGTCAACACGGGCACCATCCCGTCGAAGACCCTGCGGGAGGCCGTGCTGTACCTCACCGGGTTCTCCCAGCGCGACATGTACGGCGCCAGCTACCGCGTGAAGTCCGAGATCACCATCGCCGATCTGCTGGCCCGCAGCGCGCACGTCGTGGGCCGCGAGGTGGAGGTGATCCGCAGCCAACTGCTGCGCAACCACGTCGACATCCTGGGGGGAACCGCCCACTTCGTGGACGAGCACACCGTCACGGTGCAGGGCGAGGCCCGCGGTGACCACACCACGGTCACGGCCGCGAACATCGTCATCGCCACCGGCACGAAACCCGCCCGTCCGGCGCAGGTGGAGTTCGACGACGACCACGTCATCGACTCCGACGCGGTGCTGCAGATGCAGCGCGTGCCCGGCTCCCTGGTGGTGGTGGGCGCCGGTGTCATCGGCATCGAGTACGCGTCGATGTTCGCCGCGCTCGGCACCCGTGTCACCGTGGTGGAGAAGCGCCCCCAGATGCTCGAGTTCTGCGATCCCGAGGTCGTCGAGTCACTGAAGTTCCACCTGCGCGACCAGGCCGTCACGTTCCGGTTCGGCGAGGAGGTCGAGAAGGTCGAGATCACCCCCCGCGGCACGGTCACGAGCCTGGCCAGCGGCAAACGGATCGCCGCGGACATGGTGATGTACTCGGCCGGACGCCAGGGCGTCACCGAGGAGCTCGATCTGGGCAAGGCGGGGCTGTCGGCCGACAAGCGCGGCCGCATCACGGTGGACAAGGAGTACCGCACCCCGGTTCCGCACATCTTCGCCGTCGGCGACGTGATCGGCTTCCCCGCGCTGGCCGCCACGAGCATGGACCAGGGCCGGCTCGCGGCCTGCCACGCCTTCGGCGAACCGGTCCGTGAGCTGCAGGAGCTGCAGCCGATCGGGATCTACACCATCCCCGAGATCTCCTACTGCGGGAAGACCGAGGCCGAGCTGACGACGTCCTCGGTGCCGTACGAGGTCGGCATGTCCCGCTATCGCGAGCTGGCCCGCGGCGCGATCGTCGGCGACTCCTACGGCATGCTCAAGCTCCTGGTCTCCAGCGCCGACCGGACGCTGCTGGGTGTGCACGTGTTCGGCACCAACGCCACCGACCTGGTCCACATCGGCCAAGCGATCATGGGCTGCGGCGGCACCGTGGACTACCTCGTGGACACCGTCCTGAACTACCCGACGCTCTCGGAGGCCTACAAGGTGGCGGCGCTGGACGTCACGAACAAGATGCGGGCGCTGCACGCGTTCGAGCACGGCACCGACGCGTAGGTCGGTCGAGCCCGGCGATCGAGGACCGGCCCGCCTGCCTAGTAGCGGATACCGCGCTGGTCGAGCCACGGCCGCGGGTCGACGTACACCCCGTTGACCATCACACCGATGTGCAGGTGCGGGCCCGTCGACTGACCGCGGTTGCCGACCTCGGCGATCACCTGTCCGGCCCGCACCTGCTGCCCGACGGTCACCAGCGAGCGGTTGATGTGGCCATAGACGGTGATCGTGCCGTCGGCGTGCCGGAGCCGCACCCACAGGCCGAACCCGATGGCCGGGCCGGAGCTGATCACGGTGCCGGCCAGCGGGGCGTGGATCGGGGTACCGATCGGGGAGGCGACGTCCAGGCCGTCGTGCACCGTGCCCCAGCGGCCGCCGAAGCCGGACGTGACCGACCCGGCGACCACCTGGACACCCCCGGCCGCGGCAGCAGCTGTCGGCTTGCGTGCGGGGCGGGACGCCGATGTACGAGGTGCGGCGGTCCGGGGCGCCGCGGCCGCCCGCGAGGCGGCACCGGGCGTGCCGTCCGTGGTGAGGGCAGGCGCGGCCTGATCCGCCCGCGCCTGCTCGGTGACGGCGGCCTGCTTCAACCCGGCCGCCTTGACCAGCCCGGACGCGTTGGCGACGGCCGGTGCGGCCGCGGGCACCACCGGGGCCATCGCGGCGTGTGGGGCTGCGGTGACGTCGGCCGGTGCCGGCGTGGATCCGACGAGCTCCGCGACGCCCAGCCGGAGCACGTTGGCGCCGTCGGTGGCCGCGGGCAGTGCTGCGACGAGGGCATGCTGCCCGGCCGCGGCGAGGGCGCCGCCGGCCACGACGGTGGCGACGAAACGCGCGGGCAGACCGAGCTGCAGCTGCGGGATCGGGCGGGCGGCACCGACCCCCGCTGTCGCCGGGAGGGCGAACAGCGGGGGCCCGAGGTGCGCGCGCCGACCCTGGGGGGAGCGGTGCCGGGACACGACCTATCCTTCCGGATCCTGCGGCTCGGCCGGACGTCCCGACGGGGGGTTCGGGCGGACTACTTGGGGAGCATCCGTGTCCGGTCTGTGATCGAGCCGTTATCGATCCGGACGCAACGTTAACGGCCGGCGCCGCCGCGTCAGCGGTTGCTGAGGGTTGTAGAGACCGCCGGGCCCCACCACGCGGCGAGCGGCGCGTCGGGTGGGACACGCTGCGCGCGTCCCGTTGCGGTCACAGACCCAGCTCGGCGAGGCGGGCCCGGTAGCGATCCACGTTCGCCAGCTTCACGTCCTCGTAGCCCCGGACCAGGTCGGCTGCCGCCGCCGCCGCCACCGCCGTGGGGTGCGACCGTGCCGTCAGGCCCCGGGCGAGGGTCAGCACCATGGCCCGGTACTCGTCGCGCAGGGCCCGCTCGAGGCGCCGGATCCCGGTGCGGCCGAACGGGTCCAGGGGTGTGCCACGCAGGACCTTGCCGCGGGCCAGGGCTTGCAGCACGGGCTTCATCCACGGTCCGAAGGCGATCTTCTTGTTCCGTCCCAGCGCCTTGAGGACCGGCGGGTGCAGGCGGTAGCGCTGCCTCACCCCGCCCGGCACCTCGGCGGCCAGCGCGGCCTCGAACGCGGGGTCGGTGAGCAGCCGGGCCACCTCGTACTCGTCCTTGTAGGCAGTGAGCCGGTGCAGGCCCCGCGCGGCGGCCTCGCTGAACGCGGTGTCGGCACCGATCCTGCGCTCGGCACGCCAGACGGCCAGTACGTCGTCGACGTAGCGCCGCGCAGTGCGCTCGCTCTGGAAGGCGACGAGCTGGGTGGCCCGGATCTCCACGAGCCGCCGGGTCTCCCCGTCGAGCTCGCGCAGCGCGATCGAGGGCGGCAGGGACGGGACGGGGGCCGCCGCGACGGCCGGCGTCGTGGCCGCGGCGAACGCCGCCGGATCGGTGACGGCCACCCGGCCCCATCGGAACGCCGCGGTGTTGACGGCCACGGCCACGCCGTTGAGCTCGATGGCCCACTCGATCGCGTCGGCCGAGAGCGGCAGCGCTCCGGATTGGTACGCCGCGCCGACGAGCAGCAGGTTGGCCGGCATCGCGTCGCCGAACAGGGCGTTGGACGCGGCCTGGGCGTCGAGGGCGACGACCTCACGGCTGACGCCGCGGATGCGGTCCACCAGCGCAGGCACGTCGGGCGTCACCGCGGAGACGTCGCGCACCATCGCGCCCGTCGGCACCGGGCTGGTGGAGACCACGCCGAGGGTGTACCCGGGATCGGCGTAGGCCAGGTTCCTGGCGTCCGCGCCGACCAGAGCATCGAAGGCGAGGTAACAGCCCGCTGCGCCCACCCCGACCCGGTTGGCCGGGCCGAGCGTGGCGGCGTCGGCGGCGATCCGCAGGTGAGAGGTGACCGGGCCGGCCTTCTGGGAGAGACCGGTCTGGTCGACGCCGTGCACGGCCAGCCCGTCGCGGACGGCGGCGGAGCCCAGCACCTGGTTGACCGTGACGATGCCGGTGCCGCCGATGCCGGCGAGGAACACGTCGCCGGTGGCGGGCCGGGCGACGTCGGGCACGGGCGGCGGGGTTCGGCGGTCGGGCCGCGCCGCCGTCGCGCCGGGCTGCACCTCCACCGTCACGAACGACGGGCAGTCACCGTCCAGGCAGGAGTAGTCGGTGTTGCAGGAGGTCTGGTCGATGCGGGTCTTGCGGCCGAACTCGGTGTCGACGGGCTGCACCGAGAGGCAGTTGCTCTTCACGCCGCAGTCGCCGCAGCCCTCGCAGACCGCCTCGTTGATGACCACGCGGGTGGGCCTGACCGCGAGCGTGCCGCGCTTGCGCAGGCGGCGGGACTCGGCCGCGCAGCGCTGGTCGTAGATCAGCACCGACACCCCCTCGACGGACGCGAGCGTGCGCTGCGCCTCGTCGAACCGGTCGCGGTGCCACAGGTCCACACCGGTCGGTAGAGCTGCCAGCGTGCGGTACCGCGCCGGCTCGTCGGCGCACACAATGATCTTCCTGACGCCTTCGGCCAGCAGCTTCGCCGACAGCTCCGGCACCTCCAGCCCACCCGACGCGTCCTGCCCGCCGGTCATCGCGACCGCGCGGTTGTAGAGCAGCTTGTAGGTGATCGACACCCCGGCCGCGACGCAGGCCTGCACGGCGAGCTGGCCGGAGTGGGCGAACGTGCCGTCGCCCATGTTCTGGAACATGTGCACGGCCCGGGTGAACGGTGCCTGCCCGATCCACTGCGCGCCCTCGCAGCCCATCTGCGTGATGGAACTGACCTCGCTCTCCGGGCGGTGGGTCAGCGCGACCATGGCGTGGCAACCGATCCCTCCACCCGCCACCGCGCCCTCGGGGACGACCGTCGAGCGGTTGTGCGGGCAGCCGGAGCAGAAGTACGGGGTGCGGTTGACCGGCAGCAGCTCCAGCTTCGGAGGATCGCGCCGGACCGGCGCCAGGTCGACCCGGTCACCGAGCACCCGCCGCAGGGGCCCGGCCAGCGCACCGGCCGTCAGCTCGCCGGCGACGGGCACCAGCGGGGCACCGGAACCGTCGGCCGAGCCGATGACGGCAGGTGCGTCCGCCACGCCGTACAGCACGTCCCGCACCGCGGACTCGACGAACGGGCTCTTCTCCTCCACCACCAGCACGGTGTCCAGGCCGGTGGCGAACTCGCGGAGCAGGTCCCGTTCGAGCGGGTGGATCATGCCCA
The DNA here is from genome assembly GCA_038320445.1 of Mycobacteriales bacterium. Taxonomy (GTDB): domain Bacteria; phylum Actinomycetota; class Actinomycetes; order Mycobacteriales; family Pseudonocardiaceae; genus Pseudonocardia. The sequence continues at coordinate 3,421 of JBBQEF010000081.1, read as the reverse complement.
GTCGCAGGAGCCTGATGCCGGCGCGGCGGCAGCCGTCGTCGTCGAGACCGAGGTCGCGCAGCGCCTGCCGGACGTCGGTGAACGCCTTGCCACCCGCCACGATGCCGAGCCACGCACCCGGCGGGTCGACCTCGACCACGTTGATCGGGTTGGCGGCCAGGAACGCCCTGACCATCGCCCACCGCGGGCCGTACATCTGCGCCTCCGCCTCCAGCGAGGCGGGCGGCACCAGCATCGGGATCTGCCGGTACTCCCAGGGCTTCCCGTCCCACTCGATCGTCGGCGTCGTGATCTCCACGTCGCCGCAGCCGTTCTCGACGGTGTAGATGCCGTCGGCCACGTCCGCGGTGATCTTCATCCCGACCCACATGCCCGACGCCCGCGACATCGCGACGCCGTAGCGGCCCAGCCGCACGATCTCCTCGGCCGAGCCGGGGAAGAGCACCGGGATGCCGTAACCGGCGAGCGTCCGTTCCGAGATGCAGGGGATGGTGGAGGACTTGCAGCTCGGGTCGTCGCCCGCGAGCACCAGCACGCCGCCCTTCGGGTGCGCGCCGCACATGTTGCCGTGGCGCAGCGGGTCACCGGCCCGGTCGACGCCGGGAGCCTTGCCGTACCAGACGCCGACGGCGCCGTCGACGCTGCGCTCGTGCCCGGGCACCTCGACCTGGCTCCCCCACACCGACGTGGCGGCGAGCTCCTCGTTGACGCCGGGAACGAGGGTGAGCCCCGCGTTCTCCTTCAGCTCCGGCGCCCTCGCGAGCGTCTGGTCGAGCCCGCCCAGCGGGCTGCCCTGGTACCCCGAGACGAACGACGCCGTGCGCAGCCCGGCCGCGGCGTCGGCCGCGTGCTGCTCGACGAGCATGCGGGCGATGGCCTGCACGCCCGTGAGCAGGACGGGCCCGGCCCCGGCCCGGTACCGGGCGGCGAGGTCGAAATCGACGGGCTGGGTGTCCTGGAGCGTCACGAAATGCCCTCCTTCGTCGGGCCCGTGCGTGGAAAACGTCGCCCTGGCAACGTTTGCCGCGCACGGGCGGCGGCAGCCGCCTCCCTACTCCTGCGACCGCGCCAACGCAGCGGAGACGGTGGCGGCGGCCCTGCGCACACTCTGCACGACGGCGACCTTGCGCGCCCCCAGCACGCGCGACGTTCCCCCTACTACGGAGATCGCCGCCACCGCGAGCGTCCGGTCGCCCCTGTGCACCAGGATCGGCGCCGCGATCGACGACATCCCCATCGTGTGCTCCTCGCGCGACGCGGCGTGGCCGTCCACCCGCACCTGGTGCAGCACCTGCCGGTAGCGCGCCGGATCGACGATCGTGAACGGCGTGCGCCGCACGAACCCTCGCTCCAGGATGGCGCGCGCCATCGACGGGTTGTAGGCCGCGATGACCTTGGCCGCGCTGGAGCTGTGGCCGGGACCGCGCCGGTAGAGCTGCGTGTGGAACATCGTGCCCGCGCTGCTGCCCTCCAGCCGGTCGACGTAGAGCACGTCGGCACCCACGGGCACCGCGAGCTGCGCGGTCTCCCGCAGCACGTCGCGCAGCTCGCCGAGCACCGGCAGGGCCAGCTCGCGCAGCATCAGCCGGTCGACGGCGAGCTGGCCGATCTCGAACATCCGCAGGCCCAGGCGGTAGCGCCCGGCCCGCGAACGCTCCAGCATCCCGCTGGTGGCCAGCGCGGCCAGCATCCGGCAGGCGGTGCTCTTGGCGATCCCGAGCTCGGCCGCCACGCGCGTGGCGCCCAGCTCCCGCTCGGACTCGAAGCACCCCAGCACCGCCATGGCGATCGAGACCGATCGCAGCGGTCCCTCGTCCCGCTCGGGAACGAGGTCCGCGACGGCGGGGACCCGTACGGCGGGGACCGGGATCGCGGCGTCGAGATCCGTCAGCGTCATGGCACTCATCTCTCGGCGGGGATCAGGACTCGCACGTCACGATTCCCAGGCGGGGAACTCGTCCGGCGGCGGCACGTTCACCTCGGTGACGCGGTTGCGGTAGGCCACCAGGGCGGTCTGGCCGCCCCGTCGCACCTTCACCACGACCTCCTCGGTGTTGTAGGGCTCGCCCGGGTCGTAGCCGTGGGCCCAGGTGGCGAACGCGCGGATCGGACCGGAGTGGGTGGCGGCGATGATGCGCTGGCCGTCCTCTCCCTCGTCGATGAGCCGGTGGAAGCCCCTCCAGAACCGGCGGACGCACAGCGCGGGCGGCTCGAAGTACATCATCGGGATCGTCATCCACGTGTGGATCGGGTCGGCACCGCCCAGCTGGACGCGGTAGAACCGGTCGATCTCGACGAGCCAGCGCGGGCGGTCGCCGACGGCCATCCGCTCCAGCTTCTCCATCATCGACTGGTACTGCCGGAACGCCGACGTGACGTCGCGCAGGCCGTCGGGCGTCCAGACGCCGAAGTTGCGCAGCTCCGGGATGGGCTCGGGCTCCGAGACCTCGGCCTTGCGCTGCCACTGGTCGAGCCCGTCGAGGATGCCCCGGTGGATCTGCTCGGCGGTCTGGCGCGCCCGGTTCGTGTCGGCGCAGACGATGCGGACCTGCTGGCCCTCCTTGAGGCTCTTCGACAGCGAGTTGCCGCGCTGGTGGGCCTGCCACCCGCCCATCGGGGTGAGGCCGGCATCGGTGGAGTAGCCCTGCGTGATGCCGTGGCGGATGATCCGGATCTCCGCGACGAAGTCCTCAGCGGCCTTCCTCGACGGCGGGGCGACGATCTCCTTCTCCCGCGACGCCTCGGCGAAGTCGGCCGTGAAGCTCTCGCCGTCGACCTGGATGACCGGCACCTCGGGTGAGGCCGCCCGGTTGCGGAACCGGCGCAGGTACAGCGGGGTGGAGTCGTCCTGGCCGTCGGCGTCGGCGGGCGGCGCCGCCTTCGCGTCCTGACGGGCCCGGTACTTGGCCAGGTAGTTGGGGGCCTCGTACCGATCGATCTTGCGCGGATCGCTCACGAGTGCACCGTGAAGAACTTCTCGTTCACCTGGCGGTGGTAGTAGAAGATGGCGCGCCCCATCTCCTCCTCCGTCCACGTGATCGGCTCGAAGTCCGGGTCCACCCAGTACCCGCCGGTGAACAGCTCGTTGCGGTTGCCCACCGGGTCGAAGAAGTAGGTGGTGTAGCCGCGGGTGACTCCGTGGCGCGTGGGGGCGACGTCGATCGTCACGCCGTGGTAGGCGAGCGTGTCGGCGGCGTCGCGGATCGCGTTCCACTCGTCCACCCAGAACGCGAAGTGGTGCAGCGCGCCGTTCGGTCCGGTGATCACCGCGATGTCGTGAGGGGTGTGGCTGCGCTCCAGGAACGCGGCGAGCTGGTGGCCGTCGTTGGCCACGATCTGCTCGGTGAGCCGGAACTCCAGGATCTCGGTGAAGAACGCGGTGAACGCCTCGACGTCCTCGGCCATGACGAACACGTGGTCC
>JBBQEF010000080.1:0-18515 GCA_038320445.1 Mycobacteriales bacterium | reverse complement strand
ATCGCTGCGCGGGTGAACCAGTCCTTCCACTCGCGCGGCAGGGTGCGTTCGGTGGCGCCCGCCTCGGTGGCGGTGCGCAGGACCTCGAGGGGGGAGTAGTTGAAGCGGAAGTTGTGGTCGACCTCGCCCACCACCTCGCCGCCCACGACGAGGTAGACGCCGTCGCGGGTGAGGCCGGTGAGCAGCAGGGTGGTGGGGTCGACCAGCCGGATGTACCAGAGGCAGGTGAGCAGCAGCCCGCGCCCGGTGCGCTCCACCATGTCGCTCATCGACGTACCGGAGCCGCCGGTGAGCAGCAGGTTGTCGCCGCCCGGGGTGAACGCCGTGCCGAACTCGGCGGCCTCGGCCCGCGAGTACGCGAGCTCGGACACCACACCCTCGCGCACCCAGTCGACCCGGCGGGTGGGGGCGCCGTTGTCGAACACCGAGATGCCCTCGCCGGAGCGGGTGGCGGTGAGGAACGGCTCGTACTCCAGGCCCGGAGCGGCCGGATCGGAGGCCAGGGTCAGCGGCAGCCCGGTGAGGCGTTCACCGACGCGCGTGCCGTCCGGGCCGGCGAGCGCGTTGCGGCCCTCCTGCGCGGAGCGGCCCTCCATCGACCAGGCCAGGTAGATCATCAGATCGGACATCGCCGACGGCGGCACCAGCGTCTCGTACTTCCCCGCGGGGAGCGTGACGCGCCGCTTGCCCCACTCCAGCCGGTGGGCGGCCCTGGCGGCGAGCGCGACGACGTCGACGTCGACGAAGTCGGCGGTGGACGCACCGACCCATGCCGAGCCGGACAGGTCCGGGGTCTTCGCGTTGAGCTCCACGGAGCCGGTGGGCTGCACCCAGCGGCGGCGCACCCCGGACGACGTGCCGAGCCAGACGGTGGCGAGCTCGTGGCTGGCGAAGCCGTACTGCCGCTGCGGCCCGCTCAGCACCTCGGCGAGGTCCTCGGCGAGCCGCGCGAACACCCCGATCGAGGTCTCCTGGGCGCTGTCGTCCCAGGTGGCGTCGGTGCCCGTGGGATCGGGCAGCGGTGACGCGTCGTCGGCAGGGCCCGCGTCCCGGGCGGCCGCCTCCGCTGCGGCGACGAGTGCCCCGAGCTGCGCGGCGTCGCTCACCGTGACGCTGGAGCTGACGGTGCCGGCCGCGGTTCCCCCGTCGACGGCCACGAACGCGATCACCGTGACCTGGCTCGCCGTGGTGTGCCCGTTGGTGGTCATCGTCGAGTTGGCCCAGCGCAGCACCGCCTCGCTGCTCTCGCGGACCAGCACGGCACAGCCGTGCAGAGGGGCCGCGGCCGCGAGGGTGCGCTCGACGATCTCCTGTGCCCTCACTGGCCCTCCTCCCGCGTGTTCAGCACGGTGACCCCCCGGAACCGGGCCGACGGCGTCCCGTGGCTCACCGCCGCGACCTGCCCGGGTTGGGCCTTGCCGCAGTTCATCGCCCCGTGCAGCACCCAGGTCGACGGCCCGCCGACGGCGTCCATCGAGCCCCAGAAATCGGTGGTGGTGGCCTGGTAGGCCACGTCGCGCAGCTGGCCGGCCAGCTTCCCGTCCTCGATCTTGTAGAAGCGCTGGCCGGTGAACTGGAAGTTGTAGCGCTGCATGTCGATCGACCAGGACTTGTCGCCGACGACGTAGATCCCGCGTTCGACGCCCGCGATCAGCTCGTCGGTGCTCGTGTCACGGGCCGGGTCGGGCCGCAGCGAGACGTTGGCCATCCGCTGGATGGGGACGTGGTGGGGGGAGTCGGCGAACGCGCAGCCGTTGGAGCGTGCGAGCCCCAGCCGGGGGGCGAACGTGCGGTCGAGCTGGTAGCCGACCAGCACGCCGTCGCGCACCAGGTCCCACTCGGAGGTGGCCACCCCGTCGTCGTCGAAGCCGACCGTGGCCAGCCCGTGCTCGACCGTGCGGTCACCGGTGACGTGCATGTGCTCGGTGCCGTAGCGCAGGGTGCCGAGCTTGTCCGGGGTGGCGAAGCTGGTGCCCGCGTAGGCGGCCTCGTAACCGATGGCGCGGTCGAACTCGGTGGCGTGCCCGACCGACTCGTGGATCGTCAGCCACAGGTTGGTCGGGTCGATCACCAGGTCGTAGCGGCCGGCCCGGACGCTCGGCGCCTTCGTCTTCTCCGCCAGGAGCTCCGGGATCATCGCGAGCTCGCTGTCGAAGTCCCAGCCGTCCCCGGTCAGGTACTCCCAGCCGCGCCCGACCGGCGGCGCGAGCGACTCCATCGTCTCGAAACCGCCTGCCGCCCGGTCGACGGCGGTGGCCGTGAACGACGGCGCGATGCGCACGCGCTGCTGCGTGGTGGAGGTGCCGGCCAGGTCGGCGTAGAACTTGTTCTCCCGCACCTGCGCCACGCCGGCCTGCACGTGGTCGACGCCGTCGGCGGCCAGGAGGCGCTGCGACCACTCCGTGAGCAGCTCCACCTTGTCGCGCGTGGGCACCGCGAACGGGTCGGCGGTGTAGGCCGACACCCACACCGCGCCGTCGTACACCGGCTCGCCCGCGCGCTCCACCCGCTCGATCGCCACCGGCGCCAGGGTGCGGGCCACCTGCACGGCGCGCTCGGCGGTGGCCGCCGCCCGGGCCGGGGTGAGCTCGACGTGCGAGGCGAAGCCCCACACCCCGTCGACGATCACGCGGACGGCCAGCCCGACGGTGGTGTCGTCGGAGATCCCCGTGACCGAGCCGTCCCGCAACGAGATCGACTGCGTGACGATCTGCTCGACCCGCAGGTCGGCGTGCTGCGCGCCCAGCTCGCGGGCCCGCCCGAGCGCGGCGTCGGCCAGCGCGGCGAGGGGGAGGGCTCGGAACCCGGGATCGATGCGGTCGAGCGACATGCGCCCAACCTATCCGGACGGTTCCCCGTCCAGCAGCCGGTGGACGACCGAGATCACCTCCTCCCACACCGATCCGTCCGGCCCGACGTGCAGCACCTGATCGGCGAATCCGTCGCCGTCGAGGTCGGTGCACAGGACCAGGTCCACTCCGTCGTCGGTCACGACCGTGTCGGCGTGGCCGTCGCCGTCGGTGTCCAGCCCGCGCGTCACGTCGATCCCCGCCACCTGCCCCGGCCTGCGCAGCTCACGCATCGAGGGCCGCCCGGTCCGGAGCCAGTGCGCGCAGCTCCGCATCCACGGCGCGCCGCCGCCGCGCCACGGCCGCGTCGAGCTCGGCGCCCGCCGACCGCTCGACCTCCAGCAGGCGGCGGCCGATGTCGGCGTCGAGCGCCACCCGGGCCGCGGCGAGCATCTCCTCGGCCCAGCGCCGCAACGCCGCCCGCTCCAGCGCCAGGCGCCGCGACCGCACCGCGACCACCGCGCCCGCCACACCGACACCCGCCGCGAGCGGCACCAGCGCGGGCCACGCCGGAACCCCCATCCCCAGCAGCGACAGCGCGGCGAGCGGGAGCAGCACCAGCCGCCACAGCGCCAACCCCTCCACGGCGCCGGTGAGCAGCGAACGGGCGGCCCGGACCCGCTCGACGGCGGGCGGCGCGGGCAGCACGGGCAGGCGCGGGGGCGGCAGCCGGGGCCAGGCCGGGGCCATGTCCAGCGAGCGGACGGTGCCGATCCGGCGCAGCGCCGGGGCGAGCTCGGCACGCCACCGGTCGTGCACGGCGGCCGCGATCCGGTCCGGCGCGGCCGCCAGCACCACCGGCAACCGCTGCCGTACCGCACGATCGGCGTGCCCGACGTGGCCCGACACCTCGCGACCCAGCTGCCCCAGCGCCGCCACCAGTGCATCGGCGGCGGCCAGGCGGCTCAGCGCCAGCTCACTGCGCAGCTCCGCCCGGTGGGTGCCGGCCAACAGCGCCCGCGCATCGGCCAGCTCGGCGCGGCGGGCCAGCACCGCATCCCCATAGCGATCGGACATGACCGCAACGTTCCCGCCCGGCGGTGCTCTCCGGGCCGGAACGCGGGAACGCGGTGTGCGATCGCGAACAGCCATCACCCGGTCGGCGGAGTCACCTTCTCGGCCTCGGCCTCGGCCACCAGGCGCGCGTAGCGGGTGCCCGCCGCGAGCAGCACCAGGCCGGCACCGAGGAACGCACCGACCCGGGCCAGGCCGTCGAGGGCGACCAGGTCGAACAGCACCAGCTTCGCGACGGCCGCGGCCACCAGCACGAGCCCCGCGATGCGCAGCGCGGGCCTGCTGATGCCGCGGGCGAGCAGCACGAGCGCCGCGACCGTCCAGGAGACGGTGACGAGCGCGTGCCCGGTGACGAACCCGGCCCGGTCGGGCGAGACGAGGATGGCGAGCGTGACGACGAGGCCGGTGGCGCCGTAGAGCCCGATCAGCCCGATCGGCACCCAGAGCACCGCGGAGGACGCGTCGGGCCGGATCCAGCCGAGCCTGCCCCCGGCCGCCAGCACGGCCGCGGCGAGCGCGAGCACGAGCGCCGACACGGCCGCCCCGGTGACGAGCACGCCGGTCACCGGCAGCCCGGCCACGACGTACGGCTCGGCCGGGAACCGCACCAGCGCGGAGAGCGGAGCGTGCTGCGTCATCGCGGCGATGACCCCCAGCACGCCGAACACCATGCCCACGACCAGCGCGAACCGGCTGCGCAGCACCGCGCTCAGCACGACGGCGACCAGCGCCTCGGCCAGCACGACGAGCGTGAGCGCCGCACCCCGGCCGTCCAGCGCGGTGGCGGTGGCCACGAGCAGGTCGACGACGGCGGCCATGGCCGCGACGGTGCGCAGGACCCGGTCGGCGCGCCGCAGCACCGCGAAACCGGTCATGGCCAGCCCGGCGACGGCCACGAGCGCGGCGCCACGCCACTCGCCGATCCCGAGCCCTGCCGTCAGCGCGGGCAGCGACGCGGCCCCGACGAGGACGGCCACGGGCGGCGCCGACAGCAGCCGGGCGGCGGGCACCGCCGTGCCGAGCGCGACGGCCGGTACCGCGAGCGCGAGCGCGACGGCCGTCACCGTGTCCCCCGGCGTCCCGCCCGCCTCGATCGCGGTGACGATCATCCCGTAGAGCACCGGGCCCGCCGCGGCCACGAGCATCAGCACCGGCCAGTTCCGGCGCAGGACCACCGCCACCGCAGCAACCTGGAGGGCCAGCACCAGCGCCACCAGCAGCCAGTCCTGCGCGAGCACCGGAGCGAGCACCGCCGCGCCACCGGTCACGGACGCGGCGATCAGCTGGGACCGCCAGCGGTCGGCGATCCCGAGCCCGGCGCCGGCCACGACCAGCGCGAGCACCAGCGCGGGGGCGGGCAGGAGGTACTCGTACACGGCGGTCGCGGCGGCCACCACCAGGTAGAGCGTGGCGAAGCCGGTGGCGGCCAGCGCGAGCGAGCCCGCCCGCGCGCTCTCGCGGCGGTGCAGCCACAGCGCGAGCCCGACGAGTGCCACCCCGAGCACCCCGGCGGCGGAGAGCTGCACGGGTGGCGAGAACCAGCCGCGCGACGCGGCGAGCACCAGGAGCATGACGACGCCCAGCAGCGTGACGGCGCCGCCGACCCACGCCAGCAGCCGAGCTCCCGACAGGGCGCCGGAGGTGTGCGCGCGGGTCGGAGCCCCGCCGGCGGCGGGAGGCCCGGGAGGCGTCCAGGCGGGCTGGCCGTACCCGGCCGGTCCGGCGGGCATCGGCTGCCCGGCGCCCGGATACGCGGCGCCGGGGTAGCCGGCGCCGGGATACGCAGCGCCGGGAAACCCGCCACCGGGATACCCGACGCCGGGCGCGTGGCCGCCACCCGGGATGCCGGCTCCGGGATACGCGACGGCGTCGGGGTAGGCGACACCCGGACCGGCGGCACTCGGGTGGGCGGCGCTCGGACCGGCGCTCGGGTGGGCGGCACTCGGGTGGGCCTCCCCGGCCCGGACGGGCCCGCCGCCTGCGGTCGCGCGTCCTGCCGTGAGGCCGGCGTCGACCCGGGCCGGGCGGTGATCCGGCGCGCTGCCGCCCGGAGCGGCCGGTGCCGTCCCGGGACCTGTGACGCGCGACGGGTCCGCCAGGGCCGCGCCGCTGGGCGGTCCCGCCGAATCCCGTTCGAGATCGGAGGCAACCCCGGCCCCGGCCGGGGCGTCTCCCTTATGTGACCACGGTGCTGATCCCGGCGCCGCCGCGGGTGCTCCCGCTGCGGCCGACGAGCGCAGCACAAGCAGCTGGGCGCCCATGCCGTCGAGGCGATGTCCGATACGTCCCAACTCGTCGGCGAGGGCCACGTACGGGTCAGCGGTGCCAGGCGGAGTGCTCATGCCGTCGAGGATGGGGCCTGACGGCCCCGCCTCGGATGCGTACCACTACCCCCGCCCGATCACGGTTTCATCACGTATCGCCCGTCCGAGCGATCGAGACGCAGTGCCCGAACCCTCCCGGGAGCCGTGTCGTTGCCCCGGTGGAGCGGACTTGCCTGGAGGTTGTGTGAGCGCCGTACTGCCCGCCCGTCCGCCCGTCCCCGCGGAGCCGGTGCCCTTCGCGCCGTCACACGGGCCGCGGGCGCTGCGTCGGCCCGAGCCCCGACCGAACCCGACCCGGACGCCGTATCCGGCTGTCAGCGTCGTGGTGCCCACGCGCAACGAGGCGAGGAACCTCGAGATCATCCTGCCCGCGATCGCCGCTGTGCGGCCCGCGGTGCACGAGATCATCGTCGTCGACGGCAACTCCACGGACGGCTCGCTCGACGTCGCCCGCCGCGTGCTGCCGTCGGTGCGCACCATCACCCAGACCCGCAAGGGCAAGGGCAACGCCATGGCCTGCGGGTTCGCGGCGGTCACGGGCGACGTCGTGGTCATGTTCGACGCCGACGGCTCGGCCGACCCGGCCGAGATCCCGCGCTTCGTGGAGGCGCTCGTGGCGGGCGCGGACTTCGCGAAGGGCAGCCGGTTCGCCGCCGGTGGCGGCAGCGACGACATCACGCTGCTGCGTAAGAGTGGCAACTTCGGCCTCAACGGCGTCGCGAACGCGCTGTTCGGCACGGCGTACACCGATCTCTGCTATGGCTACAACGCGTTCTGGGCCGATATCCTGGCGGTGCTCGAACTCCCCCCGGTGGACGCCCCGGGCCCGGCCGACGGCATGCTCTGGGGTGACGGATTCGAGATCGAGACGGTGCTCAACTGCCGGATCGCCGCGGCCCGTCTGAAGATCACCGAGGTGCCCTCGATCGAGCGGCAGCGGATGTTCGGGGACACCAACCTCCGGACGTTCGCGGACGGCACCCGCGTGCTGCGTACCCTGTTCGCCGAACACCGCCGCAAGGCGGCCCGCTTACGCTGACTGGAGCCTCCGTGACGACCGCCACCGTCGTGATCTGCGTCTACACCGAGAAGCGGTGGGACGACATCGTGGAGGCGGTGGGATCGGTCGTCACGCAGGACGTGCCGGCGGCCGAGACGATCGTGCTCGTCGACCACAACGCGCCGCTGCTCTCGCGGGCCCAGCAGGAGTTCGGGCCCCGCGGGGTGCGGGTGCTGCCCAACGCCCACGCCCAGGGCCTGTCCGGCGCACGCAACACCGCGATCGCGGTGGCGTCCGGTGACGTCGTGGTCTTCCTCGACGACGACGCGCGGGCCCGTCCGGGCTGGCTCGGCGCGCTGCTCGCCCCCTACTCGGACCCGACCGTCGCCGGGGTCGGCGGCGTGGCACATCCGCGCTGGCCGGTGCGGCGCAGCGCCGCGGGCGCCCGCATCGACACCCGCCCCGCGGTGCTCCCCGGGGCCGACCCCACCGACGGCGACGCCACCGGGGAGCTCGACTGGATCGTCGGCTGCACCTACACCGGACAGCCCACCGGGCAGGCCGAGGTGCGCAACCTCATGGGCTGCAACATGTCCTTCCGCCGCGGGGTGTTCGACCGCGTCGGCGGCTTCGCCGAGGACATCGGCCGCATCGGCAAGAACCCGCTGGGCTGCGAGGAGACCGAGCTCTGCATCCGCGCCCGGCAGGCCTACACCGCGGCGGGGGAGGAGATCCGGATCGTCTTCGAGCCGCGCGCGGCCGTGGACCACCGGGTCAGCGACGACCGCGTCGGCTGGGCCTACCTGCGGCGCCGCAGCTGGGCCGAGGGCCTGTCGAAAGCGGCCGTCTCCAAGCTCGTGGGCAGCGACGACGCGCTGTCCACCGAGCGCAGCTACGTCGCGAAGATCCTCCCGGCCGCCGTGCTGCGGGAGCTGAAGGCACGGCGGTTCTCCTCGGCCGCCGCCGTCATCCTCGCGCTGGCCTGCACCAGCGCCGGCTACCTCCGCGGAAAGCTGCCGGGCGCCACGTCGGGGGTTCGCCTGCCGGCCGCCACGACCGCACCCGCGCCCGCCGCCACGGCCGAGGACATGTTCACCTCCCGGATGCCGGTCGTCCCCCTCGACGGTCGGGCGCCCGGCCCGCGCGGGTGAACCACCCCCCGATCACCAGCTTCGTCCACCACAGGGCCCGGCTGACCGAGGGCCAGCAGGCGGCCTGGGACCGCTGGTGGCCCGAGCGGGGCCGCGACGTCGCCGACGTGCTCGACGGCACCGTCCCCTACGACCCGCCCACCTGGTTCGGCCGCACCGCGCCGCTGGTCCTGGAGATCGGCTCCGGCATGGGGGAGTCCACGGCCGCGATGGCCGCGGCCGCGCCCGGGACCGACCACGTGGCCGTCGAGGTGTTCGAGCCGGGCCTCGCGCAGCTGCTCATGCGGATGGCCGACGCCGGCCTCACCAACCTCGCCCTGCTCCGCGGCGACGCCGTGGCCCTGCTGCGCGAGCGCGTCCCCGCCGGCTCGCTGGACGGGATCCGGATCTACTTCCCCGACCCCTGGCCCAAGCGCAAGCACCGCAAGCGACGCCTCGTCCAGCCCGACGTCGTGGCGCTCCTCGCGTCGCGCCTGCGGCCCGGGGGCACGCTGCACCTGGCCACCGACTGGGACGACTACGCGGCGCAGATGCTGTCGGTCTGCGCCGCCGAGGGGCAGCTGGAGAACACCGCCGCGGGTTTCGTCGACCGCCCCGGGTGGCGCCCCGTCACCAAGTTCGAGCAGCGCGCCCGGGTCGAGGGCCGCGACGTCCACGACCTGATTTTCCAACATCGTCTCGGTGGGCCACCTTCCGATCACGTAGTGTGAACGTGTAGGAAGGTGAAGGGGCCGTCGAGGGGCCACCGACGGGCGATGTGGAGGTTTCGGGTGACCAGGTGCTTGGGGTCGCCCGGCAGTACCGTGCCTGCCCTTTCGCGGGGGAGTGCATGACATCCCTCGTCGACCGTTGCCCGGTCGCCCACCGGTCCGACCTCCCCGGGTCGGTCGACCAGGCCGTCGCCCGGGAGTTCCTCGAGCAGTTCCACGCCGAGACCTCGCCGTCGATGCCGCTGGCCCGCCGCCTGCGCGTGGTCCTGTCCGAGATCGAACGCACGGGCACCTACACCCACACCGTCGACGAGCTGACCTTCGGCACCCGCGTGGCGTGGCGCAACGCGGCGCGCTGCATCGGCAGGCTGTACTGGCGGAGCCTGCGCGTCCGCGACCGCCGCCACCTCGACGCCCCCGCGGACGTGGCGCACGAGTGCGTCGAGCACCTCCGCGAGACCACCCGAGAGGGGGCGATCCGGTCCACCATCACGGTCTTCGCCCCCGACCGGCCGGGCGTGCGCGGACCGCGCATCCACAACGACCAGCTCATCCGCTATGCCGGGCACCGCACCGCGAGCGGGGGGGTCCGCGGTGACGGGCGCTACACCGAGTTCACCGACGTCGCCGTCGGGCTCGGCTGGCGGCGCCCCGAGCCGCCGGGCCGCTTCGACGTGCTGCCGCTGATGATCTCGAGTGGCGGCGGCGGCCCGGAGCTGTTCGACGTCCCGCGCGACGCCGTGCTCGAGGTGCCGCTGCACCATCCCGACCACGCCTGGTTCGGCGAGCTGCGGCTGCGGTGGCACGCGGTGCCGGCGATCAGCAACATGCCCCTGGAGATCGGCGGCATCACCTACCCGGCCGCGCCGTTCAACGGCTGGTACCTCGGCACCGAGATCGGCGCCCGCAACCTCGCCGACACCGACCGCTACGACCTGCTGCCCGTCGTCGGGGAGCGGCTGGGGCTGGACATGAGCTCCGAGCGCACGCTGTGGCGCGACCGCGCGCTCGTGGAGATGGTGCGGGCGGTGCAGCACTCGTTCGACCTGGCCGGCGTCACGATGGCCGACCACCACGGCGAGTCCGAGCGCTTCCTCACCCACCTCGACCGTGAGGAGCGGGCCGGGCGGAGCTGTCCGGCCGACTGGAGCTGGATCGTGCCCCCGGTATCGGGCGGCCTGACGCCGGTCTACCACCGCTACTACGCCGACCCCGACCCCACCACGCGCCCCGCCTACCTCCAGGCCCCCTGACCCGAGCGTCGCGGTCTCAGACCGGCGGCGCCAGGCCCGGAACCTGGCGGCTGCGGCCGCGGAACTCCGCCACCGGCAGGCCGTCCACCCGCAGCGTCACGTCGTAGAGCCCGGAACGCCCGGTCAACGCGCGCTCGACGGCCTCCGCCGTGATCTCCGCGCCCAGCTGCACCGGCCGCAGGAACGTGATGTCGCCGCCGGACGCCACCGTCGAGACGCCGTGGCTGTTGCAGGCGTAGGCGAACGCCGCGTCGGCGAGCAGGAACAGGTAGCCGCCGTGGCAGATGCGGTGTCCGTTGACGTGCCGGGCCTCGACGGTGAGCGCGGCCCGGGCGCGCCCGGGACCGACCCCGAGCAGGCGGACACCGGCCCCGCTCCCGGCCGCGTCAGCCCGCAGCATCGCGTCGGCGGCGCGCTGTGCGACCGCCTGCGCGTCATCGGTGTCCATCAGGGGGACCCTAGTCAGCGAGATAGGGTTGCCTGCATGTCCCCGACCCGTTCCGTGGTGCGCCCATGACCGAGACGACGGGCCCGGCACCGCGCGTTCTGCTCGTCTGGGACGCCCCCAACATGGACATGAGCCTCGGCTCTCTCCTCGGTGCCCGTCCCACGTCGGCGTTCCGTCCGCGCTTCGACGCGGTCGGCCGCTGGCTGCTCGATCTGGCCGGCCCGGACTCGGTCGCCGAGGCCACCGTGTTCACCAACGTCGTGCCGGGCAGCACCGAGGTCGTGCGGCCGTGGGTCGAGGCGCTGCGCAACGTCGGCTTCGCCGTGTTCGCGAAGCCGAAGGTCACCGACGACTCCGACGTCGACGTCGACATGCTCGCCCACATCCGGCTGCGCGCCGACGAGGGCCATCTGGAGCACGTCGTCATCGCGTCGGGCGACGGACGGGCCTTCAAGGAGCCGCTCGAGGAGCTCCACAAGCTCGGCACCTACGTCACGGTCATCGGGTTCCGGGAGCACGCGAGCTTCGCCGTCACCTCGGACGTCTTCGAGTTCGTCGACCTCGAGGACATCGAGGGCGTGTTCCGCGAGCCGCTGCCGCGCATCACCCTCGACGCCCTGCCCGACGGCGGTGCCTGGCTGCCGCCGTTCCGCTCGCTCCGGTCGCTGCTGGAGCCGCGCAGGTGAGGTTCGCCGCGCCGGTCGTCCTGCCGTGCGACTCGGCGTGCACGGTGCTGCGCGACGCCGTCGTGGACGTGGCGGACGGCCGGATCACCTGGGTCGGCCCGCGGGCGTCGGCCCCTCCGAGCCGGGACGCCGTGACGGAGCTGAGCGGCGCCCTGCTCCCGGGGCTCGTCAACACCCATGCCCACACGCCGATGGCGCTGCTCCGCGGCATGGGCGGCGACCTGCCGCTGATGCGCTGGCTGCAGGAGGTCATGTGGCCGGCCGAGGGCCGGCTGACCGCGTCCGACGTGCACGCCGGCATGACGTCGGGCTGCGTCGAGCTGCTGCGCACCGGATGCACGACCAGCACCGAGATGTACTTCTTCAGCGATGCGGTGATCGACGCGGTCACGACCGTCGGGTCCCGCGTCGTGCTCACGCCCGGCATCATCGCGGCGCCCGGCTGGGACCGGCTGGGCAGCTGGGAGGAGATGCGCGACGACATCTCGGCCCGCATCGACGACGTCGGGCTGCGCTCGGGACCGGGTGAGCGGATCGAGCTGGGCTACGGCCCGCATGCGGCCTACACGCTGCCGCCCGAGGCGCTGTCGTCGGTCGCCGAGCAGGCGCGGGCGCGTGGGGCACTGATGCACATCCACGTCGCGGAGTCCGCCGACGAGGACGTGGTGCAGCGCGCCGAGCACGGTTCGGTGCCGGCTCTGCTGGAGAAGCTCGGAGCGCTGGGCGGGCGGGTGCTGGCCGCGCACGGCGTCCAGCTCTCCGACGACGACATCGCGCTGCTCGCGTCCCGCGGCGCGGCCGTGGCCCACTGCCCCGGCTCCAACGCGAAGCTCGCCGCCGGCGTCGCGCGCGTGACGGCGCTCCGCCGCGCCGGGGTGCGCGTCGGGCTCGGCACCGACGGCCCCGCGTCCGGCGACGACCTCGACATGTGGGCCGAGGCGCGGCTCGCCGGCCTCCTGGCCCGGGTGACGGGCGCGGATGCGGCGGCGCTCACCGCGTCGGAGCTGCTGCTGATGGCCACCCGCGAGGGGGCGGCCGCGATCGGGCGCGATGACCTCGGGACGCTCGCTCCGGGCGCCTGGGCCGATCTCGTGCACATCAACCTGGACGACCCCGCGTTCGTCGACCCCTCCGACGACGCCCAGCTGATCTCGAACCTCGTCTGGGCGGGCGGCTCGCGGCTCGTCCGCGACGTCTGGGTCGCGGGCGAGCAGGTGCTGGCCGGTGGCGAGCCGACGCGGGTGGACCGCGTGGCGGCCACCGCCACGCTGCGGGCGGTGGCGGCGAGCCTGCGCCCCTGACGCAGAACCCGCGAGTCGGCACGTTTCCGTGCGCGAGTGGTCGCTCAGTACTCCACGGCGATGCGAAGGGCCGGCCGGCTGAGATCGAGCCTGAAGATCGGTACGCCGTCGATGGTGCAGACCCAGTGGTGGACCGCGGGTACCGGGAAACCGAGATCCACGAGCCGCCAGAGCAGCCAGGTCGAGGATCGCCAGCGCGGTGGACGGCCGGACCGTGCAGAGGACGTCGGTGAGCACGCGCTCGAGTGCATCGCCGCGATCACGACACCCTCTTGAGTATTCGGGCAGCACCGGCCGCCGCCGTCGTCGCCAGAATCCAGCCGACGACGACGAGCGCGCTGCTGATCCACTGCGACGCGCCCTCCATTCGCCAGTAGCCGTCCTGACCGAGATTGACGATCGGGAGCAGCGTGTCGGCCGCGAACAGCCAGCCGTTGAACACGGGGTGCTGCCCGTCGTCCACCGGCAACGGCTCGTGCCCGGCGAACCAGATGCCCCCCGCCACCCAGAACAGCACCAACCAGCAGGCGGCCAACCAGGGCCGATACCCGAACCCGACGGTCAGGCGCTGCAGCACACCCCAGGACCGGCCGGCGATTCCCGACTCGGCGTAGCGGCGTGTCTGCCGCGCCACGAGCACGTGCTCGGCCCATTCCTCGTGCCCGGCGCGTCGGTAGGCGGCGGCCAGCTGGTCGTACGGTCCCGGTGCGTAGTCGGGCATCACCTGTTCGATCCAGTGCAGCCTCGTCCGGACGTCCACTGTCCGGGTGTCGGTCAACAGATCGTAACGGAATCCGTCGATCGCTACTCCACCCGCGGCATCCCACAACAACGCGGAGTCAGCGAACGTGCCCACCGACGCCTGCGTCAGCCGCACCGCCCCGCCGGGCGCGGCGGCCGGTTGGACGACCAGTTCCGCGGTGGCCAGCCCGTAGGCGTTGAGCGCGTAGCGCGCCCCTCGCGGCGAGCCGCCCAGCGTCGCGCCGACGAACCGCACCGACTTGCTCACCTCGGCCCGCTGGACGCGCACGCCGCCGGTGGCCGTGAACCCGCCGGAACACAGCAGGTCCTTGCCGATCGTCACGGCGCGGACGTCGAGCGAGGGCCGCACGGAGCCGTCCGGCCGCACCCGGGGGGCGTCCAGCTGCGCACCGGTGCAGTCGAACGTGGCGCCGATGTCGGCGTTCTGCAGCCGCAGCGTGCCCGAGCACCGCGCGCCGCGCAGGTAGAGCTCACCGCCGACGCGCAGGCGGTCGGCGAGCAACGCGTAGCCGTCGGGCGCCGCCACCGTGATGCCGGACATGCTCGCGCTGCCGTCGACCCGGGCGTGCACCAGCCTGACCTGGCCCGCGCAGGTGAAGGCACCGCGCCCGTTGTCGCGGCCCTCCAGATCCCCGCCGACCGACATCCCGTCGCCGAGCAACGCGATCCCGCGGTCCGACGCGCCGCGGGGCCCGCACAGCTGCGCCCCGGACAGGCGCAGGTAGCCGCCGACCACCGCGTTGGGCAGGCGGACGGTGCCGTCGGTGCGCAGGCCGTCGTCGAGCTCGAGGTTGCCGTCCACGTGCACCCGGTCGGCCACGAGACACGCAGCCGGGTCGACGATGCCACCGGGCACCACCGGCAGCCTGGTCTCCTCGCGGGAGGGATCGGGTGGATCGCGCAGCGCCTCGGGGTTGCAGGCGATGCGCGCGCCGGAGAACGCGAGATCGCCGCCGATCCTGGCCCCGGCCAGCAGCACGCGCCCGCCGGCGCCGAACGCGAGGTCCGGCCCGGCGCCGTGGCGACCGGCGAGCATGCTCCCGCCGATCGTGATCCCGGTGGCGTCGAGCACGTCACCGGTGGGACTCGTGAGATCGGCACCGGCCAGGTCCAGGTTGCCCGTGATCCGGGCGCCGGGCAGCCGCACCTCACCGGTGCTGCGCAGCCGCCGCGCGTAGCACGTGCCCTCGACGACGAGCCGGTCCGCGATCAGCGCCCGGCCGCCCGCGCCGTCCAGCCGGCCACCGGACAGCCGCAGCGAGCCGCCGATGTGGGCGTCGGTCAGGTTCACCAGCTCGTGCGCCGTGAACCCGTCGTCGAGCAACAGGTCGGCCGCGACCCGCAGGTTGCCCGCGTCGAGACCGGGCACGCGGCAGCCGGTGAGGGCCAGCCCGGCGAGATCGGCCATCCGCAGGTCGACGGCGTGGTTGAAGCGGCAGCCACGCAGCTCGACCGGCACCCCGACGCGGGCACCGGTGAGCCGGAGCGCGCCGGTGATGGTGGCCCGGCGCAGTCGCAGCGCGGGGGCGCCCGGCGGGGAGGGCGCGGTCAGGACGGCGACGAGCAGGGCGGCCGGGAGAGCGGCCCCGGCGAGGTCCCACTCGTGGCCCGTGGCCAGCACCTCGGCGAGACGCGCCGCTGGGTCGTCCTCGGCCACGGCGTCCGACCCCCTCGATCGACGATCGGGCCTGTCTACCACTCCGTGACGGTCCGCTCGCCGACCGGGCGGCCGGGCACGGATTCTCGATCAACGGTCCCGCCGCTGATCGGGCATCGGAGCGGGCCGACTCGCGCACGGATTCGTACCGACCCGCGGACCGGTTCGTGCCGACTCGCGCACCGGAACGTGCCGGCTCGCGGGGCTATGCGGCGGCGTCGAGCTTCTCCGCCGACTCCGGGTCGAGCTCCAGCTCGGCCGCACGGATGTTCTCCTCCGCGTGCACCACGCTGCTGGTGCCGGGGATGGGGAGCATCACCGAGGAGCGCCGCAGCAGCCAGGCGAGTGCCACCTGCGCCGCGGTGGCGCCCAGCTTCTCGGCCACCTCCGCCACCGGCCCACCGGGCTCGGCCAGCTCCCCGGCCGCCAGCGGGAACCACGGCAGGAAGCCGATGCCCCGCTCGGTGCAGTAGCGCAGCACCGCGTCGCTGGAACGGTCGACGAGGTTGTAGCGGTTCTGCACCGTGGCGACGTCGACGACGCTGCGCGCCCGCTCGATCTCCTCGACGCCGACCTCCGACAAACCGACCGCCGCGATCTTGCCCTCGTCGCGCAGCGCGGCGAGCAGGCCGAACTGCTCGTCGGCGGGCACGCCCGGGTCGATGCGGTGCAGCTGGAACAGGTCGACGCGCTCCACACCGAGCCGGCGCAGCGACAGCTCGCACTGCTGGCGCAGGTACTCCGGCCGCCCGCACGGGTGCCACTTCCCGGGCCCGGTGCGCATCAGCCCGGCCTTCGTGGCGATGGTGATGCCGTCATAGGGGTGCAGCGCCTCGCGCAGGAGGTCCTCGGCCACCGCGGGCCCGTAGGAGTCAGCGGTGTCGAACAGGTCCACACCGAGCTCGGCCGCCCGGCGCAGCACGGCGACGGCACCCGCAGGATCGGGCGACGGCCCCCACACACCCGGGCCGGGGAACTGCATGGTGCCGAATCCGATCCGGTTCACCCCGTTCTCTCCGATCGCGAACCGGCCGGCGGCAGTGGCGGGGCGGACGTCCTGGGCGGTACTCATGCACCCAGCCTGACACCGTCGGTGCGAACCCCGCAGCCGATCGTGACGGGCGACATTGCCCGACACTCCTTCGCCTACTAGCTTCTCCGGGGTGGCCAAGATCGTGCCGTTGTCGCAGGCGGTGTCCGAGCTCGTGCGCGACGGTGACACCGTCGCGCTCGAGGGCTTCACCCATCTCATCCCGTTCGCCGCGGGCCACGAGATCATCCGGCAGGGTCGCCGCGATCTCACGCTCGTGCGCATGACCCCCGACCTGATCTACGACCAGCTGATCGGCGCCGGCTGCGCGGCGAAGCTCGTGTTCTCGTGGGGCGGCAATCCGGGGGTCGGCTCGCTGCACCGCATGAGGGACGCGCTGGCCACCGGCTGGCCGCGCCCGCTGGAGATCGAGGAGCACAGCCACGCCGGCATGGCCAACCGGTACGTCGCCGGTGCGTCGGGGCTGCCGTTCGCGATCCTGCGCGGCTACGCGGGCACCGACCTGCCACTGCACACCGCCAGCATCTCCTCGGTCACCTGCCCGTTCACGGGCGAGCAGCTGGCCGCGGTGTCCGCGCTCAACCCGGACGTCACGGTCGTGCACGCCCAGCGCGCCGACCGCGCGGGCAACGTGCAGTTCTGGGGCATCACCGGCGTCCAGAAGGAGGCGGTGCTCGCGGCCGCGCGGGCGATCGTCACCGTCGAGGAGATCGTGGACGAGCTGTCGCCCGTGCCGGGAGCGGTGGTCCTGCCGGCCTGGGTGCTCGACGCCGTCGCGGTCGCGCCGGGCGGCGCGGCCCCGTCCTACGCCCACGGCTACTACCACCGCGACAACGCCGCCTACCGCGCGTGGGACGCGATCAGCCGCGACCGCGACGCGTTCTCCCGCTGGTTGAAGGAACTGGACGCATGACCGGGCCGACCACGGTCCCGATCCTCGCTGCGCCTCCCCCCGAGGAGTACCCGTCATGACCACCTGGTCCGCCGACGAGATGATGACCATCGCTGCCGCCCGTGCGCTGCGCGACGGGCAGGCGTGCTTCGTCGGCATCGGGCTGCCGTCCAGCGCGGCCAACCTGGCGCGGCGGCTGCACGCGCCCGGGCTGGTGCTGATCTACGAGTCCGGCACGCTGGACACCAAGCCCGAACAGCTCCCGCTCTCCATCGGCGACGGCCTGCTGGCCGATTCGGCACTGGCCGTCGTGAGCGTCCCGGAGATCTTCAACTACTGGCTGCAGCCCGGCCGGATCGACGTCGGGTTCCTCTCCGGCGCCCAGATCGACCGCTTCGCCAACATCAACACCACCGTCATCGGCGAGTACGACGAGCCGGGCGTGCGGCTGCCCGGTTCCGGCGGCGCCCCGGAGATCGCGGCATCGTGCCGCGAAGTCATCATCGTGATGCGGCACGCGATGCGCGCGTTCGTGGAGAGGGTCGACTTCGTGACGTCGGTCGGCCACGGCGACGGGCCGGACGACCGACGGATCCTCGGGCTGCGCGGCGCCGGGCCGGTCCGGGTGATCACCGACCTGGGCGTGCTGGAGCCCGATCCGGAGACGGCCGAGCTGGTGCTCACCGCCCTGCACCACGGCGTCACCGTCGAGCAGGTGCGGGCCGAGACGGGCTGGCCGCTGGAGGTCTCGGCCGATCTGATGATCACCGCCGAACCGAGCGAGCGGGAGCTGTCGACCCTGCGCGGGATGACGACGGTGGGGGCGTCGGCGTGACCGCCGACGTGCTGCTCACCGCCCAGGCGCCGTCGTGACCGAGCTGCACTACGTCGACGAGGGACCGCGCGACGCCCCGGTGCTCGTCCTGGCCGGCTCGCTCGGGTCGACGCTGGAGATGTGGCGCCCGCAGGCGTCGCTCACCGGGACCTTCCGGGTGGTCCGCATCGACCACCGCGGCCACGGCGGCTCCCCGGTGCCGCCCGCGCCCTACCGGATGGCCGATCTCGCCGCCGACTCGCTGGCCCTGCTCGACGCCCTCGGGCTGGACCGGGTGGCGTGGTGCGGCCTGTCGCTGGGCGGCATGGTCGGCATGTACCTGGGTTCGGAGGCACCCGGGCGCCTCACCAGCCTGACCCTCTGCTGCACCACCGCCTGCTTCACCGACCTCACGCCGTGGCGCGACCGGATCGCCGCGGTCGAGAGCGGCGGCACCGCTCCGATCGCCGAGGCCGTCGTCGCCCGCTGGTTCACGCCCGACTGGGCAGCGGCGAACCCGGCCACCGTCGCCGAGGCCGCCGGGATGGTCGCCGACACCTCCGACGAGGGCTACCTGGGCGCCTGCCGGGCCATCGAGGCCTG
>JBBQEF010000079.1:0-18622 GCA_038320445.1 Mycobacteriales bacterium | reverse complement strand
ACGACGCGTTCGCCCACCGCGCCGGCATGGTCACGAAGGTCGAGGTCCGGGCCGTCGTACTGGCCCGTCTGGCGCCACGGCCGGGGACGATGGTCTGGGACGTCGGCGCGGGGTCCGGGTCGGTCGCGGTCGAGTGCGCGCGGCTGGGTTCGGCCGCGCTGGCCGTCGAACGACGTGCCGACGACGCCGGACGCGTCGTCGAGAACGCGGCCGCGCACGGCGTCGACGTGCGGGTGGTCGAGGGCGAGGCACCGGCTGCGCTGGTCGGGCTGCCGCGTCCGGACGCCGTGTTCGTCGGCGGCGGTGGGCCGGAGGTGGTCGCCGCCGCAGCGGCGGCCGGACCCGACCGGGTCGTCGTCGCGCTGGCCGCGCTGGACCGGATCGCCCCGACCCGCGCCGCCCTGCTCGCCGCCGGCTACACGGTCGAGGGCGTGCAGCTCGCCGCGTCCCGGCTCGCCCCGCTGCCCGACGGCGCCGTCCGGCTGGCCGCCACCAACCCGATCACCATCCTGTCCGGGGTGAAGCTGTGATCGCCCTGTTCGCCGTCACCGACGCGGGCCGGCGCGCCGCCACCGAGGTCGGGTCCGCCCTCGGCGCCACCCTCCACCCGCTCGACGAGCTGCCCGCGCTCTGGCCCGTGCTGGACGGCGCGGTGTTCTTCCTGGCGACGGGCGCCACCGTCCGGCTGATCGCCCCGCTGCTGGCCGACAAGCGCACCGATCCCGGCGTCGTCTGCGTGGACGAGGCGCGCCGCTTCGCCGTCGCTCTCGCCGGTGGGCACGACGGTGGGGCGAACGCGCTGGCGAGCCGCGTCGGCGCCGTTCTGGGGGCGGAACCGGTGATCACCACCGCCTCCGACGCGACCGGCAGCACCGGCCTGGACGAGCTCGTCGGGTTGCTCGGGGCGCGGGTGGACGGTGACCTCGCGGCGGCCGGCACCGCGCTGCTGGACGGGGCGGCGCGGATCGAGAACCCGCTCGGCTTCCCGCTGCCGCCGCTCCCGCCCGTCACCGGCGAGGTGCGGCACACGATCACGATCACCGATCGCGTCGACGCCGCACACCCCGGCCCCGACCCGGGCACGCCGGGACCCCGGCTCGCGGGGGGTGGCGGGCGGACGGTGCTGGTGCCGCCCACGCTCGTGGTCGGGATCGGGAGTGCCCGCGGGGTGTCGGCCGACGCCGTCCGCGCCACCCTCGACCGGCTCCGGACCGAGCACGGCCTCGACCCGCGTGCCGTCCGGGCCTACGCGAGCCTCGACCTCAAGGCCGCGGAGGACGGCATCCTGGCCGCCATCGCCCCGGCCGAGCTGCTCACCTACCCCGCGGCGCTGCTGTCGGGGGTCGAGGTGCCCAACCCGAGCGAGGTGGTGCGGGCCGAGGTCGGGACGGCCAGCGTGGCCGAGGCCGCAGCGTTGTGCGCCGCGGCCGAGCTGGGCGGCGGAGCGCCGGTCGAGCTGGCCGTCTCCAAGATCAAGGGCGTGAACGTCACGGTGGCCGCGGCCCGGATCCGGCCCCGCGGCCGGCTGGCGATCGTCGGGCTCGGGCCGGGTGCCGCCGATCTGCGGGTGCCGCGCGCCGACGCCGAGCTGCGTCGCGCGTCCATCGTCGTCGGGCTCGACCAGTACGTCGACCAGATCGCCCACCTGCTCCGGCCCGGCACCGAGGTGCGGGCCAGCGGGCTGGGCGACGAGGAGCAGCGGGCCGCCGACGCCGTCGCGCTCGCGGCGAAGGGGCACGCGGTCGCGCTGATCGGTTCCGGCGACGCCGGCGTCTACGCCATGGCGAGCCCGGCTCTGCAGGGCGCGGGCGCCGACATCGACGTCGTCGGCGTGCCCGGCGTGACGGCGGCCCTCTCCGCGGCCTCGCTGCTCGGCGCGCCGCTGGGCCACGATCACGTGCTCATCTCGCTGTCGGACCTGCACACCCCCTGGCCGGTCATCGAGCAGCGCGTCGCCGCGGCGGCCGCGGCCGACCTCGTGACCTGCTTCTACAACCCGCGCAGCCGCGACCGGCACTGGCAGCTCGGCGCCGCGCTGGACGCGTTCCGCGCACATCGGCCCGCCGACACCCCCGTCGGAGCCGTACGCCAGGCCGGGCGGCCGGGCCAGCGGGTGTGGACGGCGCCGCTGTCGGAGTTCGACCCGGCGCAGGTCGACATGCTCACGACGGTGGTGGTCGGCTCCAGCGCGACCCGGATGGTGGCCGGACGGATGGTGACGCCGCGCGGATATCGCTGGTCGTAGGCGCATCACATCGACAACGAGCCCGCGCGATGCGGTGTTGTGGCCCACCCATCAGCAAGGAGCCCGCGCGTTGCGGCCGAGCTGCCGTCTATGCTCGGGTTCCGAACGGCAGCGTGAGAACCCGGTGCGACTCCGGGACGGTCCCGCCACTGTGAGAGTCAGACCTCGCGCCGCCTGCCCGAACACTGTCCCCATCCGGGCGAGGACCCCCGGCGAGGAGTATCCGTGCGCACGAGCGTGCACCCGATCGAGGTCCGGTCGTACGAGATCCTGCGTACGCGCCTCGACACCACCGATCTGCCCCCGCTGACCCGTGCCGTCGTCGAGCGCGTGGTGCACACCAGCGCCGACCCGAGCTGGGCCGGTGACCTGGTCTGCGACGAGGACGCCCTGCGCGCCGGCCGGGCCGCCCTGCTCGCGGGTGCGCCGTTGATCGCCGACGTGCGCATGGTCGCGGTCGGGATCACCAGCCGTCCGTGCACGGTCGCGCTCGACCTCGCCGGACCGGTCGAGGGACTCACCCGCAGCGCCGCCGGTGTGCGGGCCGCCGCTGCGGCCCACCCGGACGGCGCGGTCTGGGTGATCGGCAACGCCCCGACCGCGCTCGCCGAGCTGGTCCGGTGCGGGGTCCGGACCCCGCTGGTGATCGGCCTTCCGGTCGGGTTCGTCGGATCGGTGGTCGCCAAGGCCGCGCTGCGCGCCTCGGGCCTGCCCTCGGTCTCCAACCGTTCCGAACGCGGGGGCGCCGCCGCGGCAGCCGCCGCGGTCAACGCCCTGCTCTACACCGACTCCAGCGAGGACACCCCGTGAACCCCCCTCTCATGCTCGCCGGGCACGGCACCGTCGACGCGGCGGGTGTCGCGGAGTTCGTCTCCTTCACCGGCCGGCTGCGGCGGTTGCTCGCGGCCGGCGGGATCGACGTCGACGGCGGGTTCATCGAGCTCTCCCAGCCCACGGTCCACGAGGCGTGGGCCGCGCTGACCGCCCGCGGCCACACCCACCGGGCCGCGGTCCCCATGGTGCTGGTGGCGGCCGGGCACGCGAAGGGCGACATCCCGGCGGCGCTGGAGCGGGAGGTGCGCCGCGAGCCGGGCACGTCCTACGTCTTCGGACGGCCGCTGGGCCCGCACCCGGTGCTCCAGGAGATCCTCGCCGAGCGCATCGCCGCGGTCGCACCGGCGGAGGGCACCGCCGTGCTCCTCGTCGGCCGCGGCTCCACCGACCCCGACGCCAACGCCGAGGTGTGCAAGGTCGCGCGGCTGCTGCAGGAGGGCCGCGGCTACGAGTTCGTCGAGCCCGCGTTCGTCTCGCTCGCCCGCCCCGATGTCGCGACCGGCCTCGCGCGCTGCCGGGCGCTCGGCGCACGGCGGGTCGTCGTCGCGCCCTACTTCCTCTTCGACGGGGTGCTGCCGCGCCGCGTCGGGGACCAGGCACGGGCGTTCGGCGCCGCCCACACCGACGTGGACGTCCGCACCGCGGGCCACCTCGGCGACTGCGACGAGCTGGCCGGGCTCGTCGTCGAGCGCTACCGGGAGTCGCTGGCGGGCGACATCCGGATGAACTGCGACACCTGCGCCTACCGCGTGCTGCTGCCCGGCTTCGAGGACAAGCTGGGCGCACCCCAGACGCCCCACCACCACCCCGACGATCCGGCGCACGGACACGGTCACGGCCATGCCCAGGCCTGACCACTACCTCGCGGGCCTGGATCTCGCCGGGCGTCGCGTCGTGGTCGTCGGCGGCGGTTCGGTCGCGCAGCGGCGGATCACCGGCCTGCTCACCGCGGGTGCGGACGTGGAGGTGGTCGCGCCCGAGGTCACGCCGGCCGTCGAGGGGATGGCCACGGCCCGCGAGCTGCGCTGGACCGCCCGCGGCTACCTCGACGGCGACCTCGACGGCGCGTGGTACGCGGTCGCCTGCACCGACCTTCCGGACGTCAACGCCGCCGTCGGCACGGAGGCCGAGCGTCGCCGTGTCTTCTGCGTGCGCGCCGACCACGCGCCCGGTGGCAGCGCCGTCACCCCGGCGGTCGGCCGCCACGACGGCCTGACGGTCGGCGTGCTCGCGGGCCGCCACCCGCGCCGGTCGGCGGCGGTGCGGACCGCGCTCGTCGAGGCCCTCCACGCCGGGCTGGTGGACGACTCCGCCGAGCCCACCCGTCCCGGCGTCGCCCTCGTCGGCGGCGGCCCCGGTGACCCCGAGCTGATCACGGTCCGCGGGCGCAGGCTGCTCGCGCGCGCGGACGTCGTGGTCACCGACCGGCTCGGGCCGCGCGACCTCCTCGACCAGCTCGGCCCGCACGTCGAGGTGATCGACGCGTCCAAGATCCCGTACGGGCGGGCGATGAACCAGGCCCGGATCAACGAGCTGCTCATCGAGCACGCGCGGGCCGGGAAGTTCGTGGTGCGGCTCAAGGGCGGTGATCCCTACGTGTTCGGCCGCGGCTTCGAGGAGGTGCAGGCGTGCGCGGATGCCGGCGTCGCCGTCACCGTCGTGCCCGGGGTGACCAGCGCGTTCGCCGCCCCCGCCGTCGCCGACGTGCCGGTGTCGCACCGGGGAGTGGCACACGAGATCGTCGTCGTCTCCGGGCACGTGGCCCCCGACGACCCCCGGTCCCTCGTGGACTGGCCCGCTCTCGGCCGGCTGCGCGGCACGATCGTGCTGCTCATGGCGGTGGAGCGGATCGGGGCGTTCGCCACCGCCCTGATCGACGGCGGTCGCCCCGCCGACACGCCCGTCGCGGTGGTGCAGGACGGCACCATGCGGATCCAGCGCTCGGTGCGCGCGACGCTCGCCACGGTGGCCGACGCCGTCCGCGAGCACGAGATCAGCCCGCCCGCGGTGATCGTCGTGGGACCGGTCGCCGGACTGACCGCCGGCCGGGCAACGGGAGGAGCGGGTGCCTGAACGGTCGCTGCTCGACCTGACCGTGCGCGAGCTGCTCGACGCCGTCGCGGCCCGGACCTCCGCGCCGGGCGGGGGTGCCGCCGCGGCGCTGACCACCGCCCTCGCCGCGGCGCTGACGGGGATGGCGGCCCGGTACGGCATCCCCGTCCCGCCGTTGCCCGATCCGGACGGCACCCGGCTCCCGGCGGACGCGCTCGCCGCGATCGCGGAGCGGGCCGACGCGCTGCGGGTCCGGGCTGCGGCGCTCGCCGACGCCGACGCCGACGCGTACGCGGCCTACCTGACGGCCCTGCGCCTGCCGCGGGAGGACCCGCTGCGCGCGACGGCGGTCGCCGGGGCGAGGTCGGGCGCCGCGGCCGTGCCGTCCGAGATCGCCGAGCTCGGGGACGCGGTCTCGGAGCTGGCCCTGGGCCTGCGCCACCGGGGCAACCCGAACCTGCAGGGCGACGTGGTCGCCGCCGTCCTGCTGGCTGCCGCGGCCACGACGACCGCGGCGGCGCTCGTGGGCGAGAACCTCGGGCCCGACCCGCGCACCGACCGGGCCCGCGAACGGGCGTCCGAGGCGAGCGACCGAGCGCACCGCGCCACCGGCCGTGGGTAGCCGGTCAGCAGGAGCTGGGCGGCTGGAGCGTGTGGGCCCGCCGGATCAGCCAGCCCGGCCCGGGGCCGACCAGGTCGTAGGCGAGCACCCAGTTCGTGCACGTCTGACCGCCGGGGCCGAACCGCTCGTCCTGCCGGCTGGTGAACCGCACGTCGACCTCCACCGTGTCCGGACCGCCGTCACGGACGGCCGAGATCGCCGGGTCCGCGATCCACGACGTGGACTGGGCCTCCGTCCAGGCAGCCAGCCCGCCCTTCGCCGATGTCGAGTCGGGGCTGAAGTAGGCGAACGCCTCGGCGTAGCGGCGCTGGTTGATCCCGGTGACGTAGCCGCTCATCACGGCGCGCACCTCCGAGGCGGCGGGGTGGTCCACGCCCGGGTCGACGGCGACGGCCACGACGCCGGCGGCCGGGGTCGTGGTCGGGGTGACGGACGCCGGGCCCGGGACGGCGGCGCCACCGGTCCCGGTGCGGCCCGACAGCGCCACGGCCCCGGCCACACCGAGGCCGAGCACGAGCACCGCGGCGACGGCTCCGATGACGAGGGGCCGTCCGGACCGCACGGGCCGCGCAGGTCCGGCGAGGGCCGGTGGTGGCGCACCCACCAGGGTCGGGGCCCCGTGCTCCGGCCGTGGCGGCGGCACGACGAGGTGGGCAGGCTGGGTGGTTGTGTCGCCGTGGCGGGAACCCGTGCCCTCGACGACGGTCCGCGTCACCGGCCGGCCGGCGGCCCGTTGCGCGGCCTGCAGCGCCACCGCGACGTCGGATGCGGAGGTGAAACGGCTGTCGGGCACCTTCGCCATGAGCCGCTCGACGATGCCGGCGACGGCGTGGGGAACACCGCGTCCTCGCAGGTCGGGCACCGGATCACGGACCACCCGGGCCACCGTGGCGACGAGGTCGTCGTCCGAGTCGGTGAGGAACGCGGGACGGCCGGTGAGCAACGCGAACATCGTGGCGCCCAGCCCGTAGAGGTCCGCCGCGACGGTGGCGGCCCCGTCGAGCAGCCGCTCGGGGGCCGCGTAGGCGGCGCTCACCCGGACCTGGCCGTCCAGCGTCTCGGTGAGGCCGGGCATCCGCGAGATGCCGAAGTCGCCGAGCTTCGTCTCGCCGTAGCGCGACACGAGCAGGTTGGCCGGCTTCAGGTCCAGGTGCAGCACGCCCGCGCGGTGGGCCGTCTCGAGCGCCCCGGCCGTGGTCACCGCGATCTCGACGACCTCGGCCCACGGCAGCCCGCCGTCGCGCCGCAGGCGCGTGGCGAGCGAGCCGCCGGACATGAGGTCCATCACGATGTAGGGCTCGCCGCGGGCCGTGGTGCCGCCGCGGTGCACCGTGACGATGTGCGGGTGCCCGGAGAGCGAGCCCATGGCCTGGCACTCCCGCGCGAACGCGCGCCGCACGTCGGCCCGTTCGAGCCGCCCGCGCAGCACCTTCACCGCCACCACGCGACCGAACTCCGGTTCGTGTGCGGAGTAGACGGTTCCGAATCCACCCTTGCCGATCTCCACGGTGTCGACCAGGCCGGGGATGCCCTGGTCCGGGTGATCGGACGTCACCGGCGCAGTGTACGAGGGTCCTGAACGCACTCCGGGCGGAGTCGTCCAGGACCCTCGTGGCGGTCAGCAGGTGGGATCAGATGGACAGCAGCCGGTCGAAGAAGCTCCGGTAGCGGCGCAGTGCGAGCCGCATGTCCTCGGTGGAGGTCTCGTCGGCGTCCAGGCCCTGCTCGATGCCCCGGCGCTGCTCGGTGAACAGCGTCTGCAGCTCGTCGAGCAGCTCACCGACGAGAGCGTCGGCGTCGGCGACCGCCTTGCGGGGCTCGTCGACGAACTCGCCCTTCACCGCGTCCCAGCGGGAGCTGTAGGACTCCGCCTTCTCGGTGCTGACGAGGCGCTCGCGGCCGTCCTCGTCCTCGCCCTGGGCGGTGTCGGCGACGCTCGTGTGGCCCGGTCGGCCCGTGCTGCTCGATGCCGTGGCGCTCGATGCCGTGCCGTTCGATCCGGCGGCGACGGGACCGCCCCGGTCGCTGCCCGCTCCGAACCGGTCGTGGTCGCCCCGGTCCGTGTCGTTCAGGCCCGTGTCGTTCAGGCCCGTGTCGTTCAGGCCCGTGTCGTTCCGGCCCGTGTCGTTCCGGTCGGGGTGGACCGGAGCCGTGGTGGCGTGGGCGCCGGTGCCGTCGCTGTACTGGTGCCCGTCGCTGTACTGGTGCCCGTCGCCGTACTGGTGCCCGTCGCCGTACTGGTGCTCGGCGCCGTACTGGTGCTCGGCGCCGGGCTGCGTGTCGATGCCGGGCTGCGTGTCGATGCCCTGCTGCGGGTCCTGGAGGTGCATGTCCTGACGCTGTGCCTGGACCGTGCCGGCTGCGCCCTGGGACGCATCGGCCGGCGAGTCGTAGCCCGGGCCGCCCGGGCCGACGTCGCGGTGCCGCTCCCCGCCGGGGACCGTCGCGCCCGCCCGGTCGTCGAAGGCGTCGCCCTGGGGCGCTGCCGCACCGACGGTCCCGTAGCCGTCGTGGGAGGGCCCCCCGGTGGAACCGGGGTTCACGGTGCCGGCGTCATGGCCGGCGTCGGAGCGCTCGTGGGCGAGGTGCTGCTCCTCGACGCGACGGTCGTCGTCGGTGCGGTCGCCGCGGCCCAGCAGGTCGTTGATGGCGCCGCGCACGCCGCCTCCGGAGTGACCGTGCTCGTCGGGGTGGGTCTGGTCGGGATTCGTCATCGGGTGTGCTCCTCGGTCGTGGTGTGGGCGTGCTGCCCGTTGGACTGCGGTTCTCCGGCCTGCGCCGGATCGTTCGTCGACCGGTCGCCCAGCAGGGCGTCGATCAGTGCCCGGTAGGACGTGACGGCGTGGCGCTGCTGCTCGGTGTCGACGACGCCGTTCTCGCTGGCCTGCCGGATCTCGCGGGCCTCGCGGTACCGGGCCACCACCTGCGGGTGCTCGACCGAGATGTCCTCGGCCTGGCGCTCGAAGTCCTCGACCGGGTAGCCGCGCGTCCGCATGATGTCGACGACGAGCGCGTCGGCCTCGCGCACCGAGCGCACGGGGTCGTCGACGAAGCCCCGCTGGATCGTGGTCCACGACGCGGCGAACCCGTCGCGCTCCTCCGGCCGGAGATCCCGGACGTCGAGCTGGTGGTGACGTTTCTCCCGCTCGGCGAGCTCGGCCTCGGCGGCGCGCCGGTCACCGGTCTGGGCGAGGGTTCGTTCGTACTCGGGCCCGTAGTGGTCCTGCAGCTGCTCGGAGCGCCTGCGCCGGGCGACGACGAGACCGGCCGCAGCAAGGGCGACCACCAGCAACACGATGATGACGATCAGTACGATCACGGTGGTTCCCACCGGGACACCTCTCTGTGTGGGGGACGACACACTCGTCGGAGTGAACCGTTCAACCCCTGGTTCCCGATGTGACGTGGTCGTCAAACCTCGCCGGGGCAAGCCGCCTCGGGCGCGTTGACCCGCGCGTCCGCATGTGGTCCAGTTCTCGCGACGGCAGTGGAGGAAGTCGGTGGGATTCCGGCGCGGTCCCGCCACTGTCACCGGGGAGCGGCCACCCAGTTCGTGACCACCGCGCGAGCGGGAAGGTCGGGTGCGTCCGCGGCGATCCGGGAGCCAGGAGACTCGCTGCCGTCGCGGTACCCCCGAACAGAGGGCGCGGACCCTCGGAGGAGTGTGCGATGACCGGCGCCGTCCTGCTGCTGTCCACGGCGGACACCGAACTGCTGGCCGCCCGCGGTTCCGGTGAGCTCTACCGGACCGCCAACCCGGCCCGTGTCGAGCCCGAGGGCCTGCCCGCGCTGTTGCACGGGGTCGCCGTCGTCGTCCTGCGGCTGCTGGGTGGTCGGCGGGCCTGGCCGCTGGGGGTCGACGCGCTGGTCGCGTCGGGGTTGCCGGTGGTGCTGCTGGGCGGGGAGGCCTCCCCGGACGCGGAGCTGATGGCGGCCTCGACCGTGCCGGCGGGCGTGGCGTCGGAGGCGCTCGCCTACCTGGGCGCCGGCGGCACCGACAACCTCCGCGAGCTGCACCGCTTCCTGTCCGACACCGTGCTGCTCACCGGGGAGGGCTTCGCCGCGCCCGTCCCCGCGCCCGAGTTCGGGGTGCACGGCTCGCGGGCGCAGGACCCGGCCCGCCCGACGGTCGGCGTCGTGTTCTACCGGGCCCATGAGCTCTCAGGCAACACCGCGTTCGTCGACGCGCTGTGCGACGCGATCGAGGCGCGCGGCGCCAACGCGTTGCCGGTGTTCTGCGCGTCCCTGCGGGGCGCGTCCGCCGACCTCGTGGGCCTGCTCGGCCCCGCCGACGCGCTGGTCGCCACGGTGCTCGCGGCCGGCGGAACCGTCGCGGCACAGGCGAGCGCAGGCGGCGAGGACGCCTGGGACGCCGGCGCGCTCGCCGCGCTGGACGTCCCGGTGCTGCAGGGGCTGTGCCTGACGACCTCACGCGCGGTCTGGTCTGCTTCGGACGCCGCGCTGTCCCCGATGGACGCGGCGATGCAGGTCGCCATCCCCGAGTTCGACGGCCGGCTGATCACCGTGCCGTTCTCGTTCAAGGAGCCCGGGGCGGGGGGAGACCAGGACGACCTGCCGGTCTACCGGGCCGACCCGGAACGCACCGCGCGGCTGGCCGGGCTGGCCGTCCGCCACGCCACCCTGCGCCGGACGCCGGTGGCGGACCGGAGGCTCGCGGTCGTGCTGTCGAGCTACCCGACCAAGCACGCGCGCGTCGGCAACGCGGTCGGGCTGGACACACCGGCGTCGGCGGTGGTGCTCCTGCGCGCCCTGCGCGGCGCCGGGTACACCGTCGGGGACTTCCCGGAGGACTCCGACCAGCTGATCCACACGCTGATCGCCGCGGGCGGGCACGATGTCGAGTGGCTGACCGAGGACCAGCTCTCAGCGGCCCCGGCCCGCGTGCACCTGGCGGACTACCGGCGCTGGTTCGCCGCCCTGCCGTCCACGTTGACCGACGGGATCG
Organism: Mycobacteriales bacterium; assembly: GCA_038320445.1. GTDB lineage: Bacteria > Actinomycetota > Actinomycetes > Mycobacteriales > Pseudonocardiaceae > Pseudonocardia. The sequence continues at coordinate 7,903 of JBBQEF010000079.1, read as the reverse complement.
TCGAGCACTGGGGTCCGCCGCCCGGTTCGCTCTACGTCGACGGCGACGACATCGTGCTGGCGTCACTGACCTTCGGCAACGTGGTGCTGATGATCCAGCCGCCGCGCGGCTTCGGGGAGAACCCGATCGCGATCTACCATGACCCGGACCTGCCGCCCTCGCACCACTACATCGCCGCCTACCGCTGGCTCGAGAGCGAGTTCGGCGCCGACGCCGTGATCCACCTCGGCAAGCACGGGACGTTGGAGTGGCTGCCCGGCAAGGGGCTGGGGCTGTCCGCCGGGTGCGCGCCCGACGCCGTGCTCGGCGAGCTGCCGCTGGTGTACCCGTTCATCGTCAACGACCCCGGAGAGGGCACGCAGGCCAAGCGCCGCGGGCACGCCGTCGTCGTCGACCACCTGGTGCCGCCGATGGCCCGTGCCGACACCTACGGCGAGATGGCCCAGCTGGAGCAGCTCCTCGACGAGTACGCGGGGGTCGCGGCGATGGACCCGGCCAAGCTCCCTGCACTGCGGGCCCGGATCTGGGAGGTCGTGCAGGCCGCGCAGCTGCACCACGACCTGCACCTCGACACCCAACCCGGCGAGGAGTCCTTCGACGAGTTCGTGCTGCACGTCGACGGCTACCTGTGCGAGGTGAAGGACGTCCAGATCCGTGACGGCCTGCACATCCTCGGCGGTGTGCCGGAGGGGGAGGCGCAGGTCAACCTGGTGCTGAGCATCCTGCGCGCGACCCAGGTCTGGGGCGGCAGGCGCGCGTTGCCCGGCCTGCGTGCCGCCATCGCGGCGTGGGCCGGGCTGGACGAGCAGGCGCTGCTGAAGAACCCGGGAGCCCCCGTCCCCGCGAGCCGGGACGGGGGTGTGCGCGAGTCGCGGTCCGAGGGCGCCCCGGTCGGGGTGCGGGCGCCCGCCGGGGCCGCTCCCGTCGATCGGCTCGTCGCCCTCGCCGGCGGGCCGTCGGCCACCGGTGCCGACCTCGTCGACGTGCTCGAAGGCGTCGCCCGGCGGCTGGTTCTCGGGGTGCAGGCGCTCGGGTGGGAGGGCGGGGCATCCCTGTGCGCGGAGCTGCTGGGGGAGGCCGTTCCCGATGTCGTCGCGGTGCTGGACTTCGGGTGCACCGAGGTGGTGCCGCGGCTCGCCCGCACCACCGACGAGATCGCGGGCGTGCTGCACGCCCTCGACGGCGGGTACGTGCCCGCGGGGCCGTCGGGCTCCCCGACCCGGGGCCTGGTGAACGTGCTGCCCACCGGCCGCAACTTCTACTCCGTGGATCCCAAGGCCATCCCGTCGCGCAGCGCGTGGGAGGTCGGGTCGATGCTCGCCGAGTCGCTGATCGACCGGCACCTCGCCGACACCGGCGCCTACCCGCGCTCGGTGGGCCTCACGGTGTGGGGCACGTCGGCCATGCGCACCCAGGGCGACGATCTCGCCGAGATCCTCGCGCTGATCGGCACCCGGCCGGTCTGGGACGACGCGTCGCGCCGCGTCACCGGCTTCGAGATCGTGCCCGCCGCCGAGCTGGGCCGCCCGCGCGTCGATGTCACCGTGCGGATCTCCGGCTTCTTCCGGGACGCGTTCCCGCACGTCATCACGCTGCTGGACGACGCGTTCGCCGCGGTCGCCGAGCTGGACGAGCCCGGCAACTTCCTGCGCGAGCACGTCGAGGAGGACGTCGCGACGCACGGTGACCGCCGCCGCGCCACCGCCCGGATCTTCGGCTCCAAGCCCGACGCGTACGGGGCCGGGCTGCTCCCGCTGATCGACGCGCGCAACTGGCGCAGCGACGCGGACCTCGCCGAGGTCTACGCGGTGTGGGGCGGCTACGCCTACGGCCGCGGCCTCGACGGGCGCGAGGCGCGCGCGGACATGGAGCAGTCGTTCCGGCGCATCGCGGTCGCGGCCAAGAACCAGGACACCCGCGAGCACGACATCGTCGACTCCGACGACTACTTCCAGTACCACGGCGGCATGGTCGCCACGGTCCGCGCGCTCACCGGGCGCACGCCCGCGGCGTACGTCGGCGATTCGGCCGTCACCGATGCGGTGAAGACCCGCACGCTGGCCGAGGAGACCAAGCGCGTGTTCCGCGCGCGGGTCGTCAACCCGAAGTGGATCGCCGCGATGCAGCGCCACGGCTACAAGGGCGCGTTCGAGCTGGCCGCCACCGTCGACTACCTCTTCGGCTACGACGCCACCGCGGGCGTCGTCGACGACTGGATGTACGCGCAGCTCGCCGAGAGCTACGTGTTCGACGCGACCAACCGCGCGTTCATGGAGAAGTCCAACCCGTGGGCCCTGCGCGGGGTCACCGAGCGGCTGCTCGAAGCGGCCGACCGCGGGATGTGGGCCAAGCCCGACGACGCCGTGCTCGACCGCCTGCGGCAGACCTACCTGGAGCTCGAGGGCGACCTGGAGGGGGGATCATGAGGACGCTGGTGGGGGTGGGCGTGGGCCCCGGGGACCCGGACCTGGTCACGGTGAAGGCCGCGAACCTGCTGGCCAAGGCCGACGTCGTGTTCGTGCCGGTGGCCGATTCGCTCGAGACCGGACGCGCCGAGCAGACCGCGCTGTTCTACGCGGAGGCGTGGCGCATCGAACGCGTGGTGTTCGCCCTCCACGACCGGCAGCACACCGACCGCCGCGAGCAGGCGTGGGACGCCGCCGCCGCCCAGGTGGGACGCTGGTTCGCCGGGCATCCGGGCGGCACGGCGGCGTTCGCGACGATCGGCGACCCGTGCGTCTACTCGACGTTCTCCTACCTGGCGTCGACGGTCCGCGAGCTCGTCGACGATCTGGCCGTGGAGCTGATCCCCGGCATCACCGCGATGCAGGACCTCGCCGCCCGTACGGGAACCCCGCTGGTGGAGGGGCGCGAGGCGCTGGCGCTGATGCCGATGACGGCCGGTTCCGGCCGGTTCCGCGCGTCGCTGGAGCGTGGCGACGCCGTGGTCGCCTACAAGTTCGGCCGGATGCTGCCCGAGACCCTCGCGGCGCTGCGCGAGACCGGCCGCATGGACGGCGCGGTGTACGGCGCCGGCCTCGGCCTGCCCGACGAGGACATCCGCCCGGCGCGCGACCTCGACCCGATGGGCCGGGGGCCCTACCTCTCGACGCTGATCGTGCCTCCCCGCCGGACGGGCCGCGGCCATGGCCTGCGCTGACCCGCCTGTGCGCTGACGCGCCTGTGCGTGGAGAACGTCGCCCCGGCGACGTTTTCCGCGCACAACCCCGGTGAGGTGGGATGATGGAGGAACCGATGGATCTGCTCGCTGAGACGATCGCCGCGATCGAGGCGCCGGACGAGCCGGCCAGGGCCGCCGCGCGGGAACGGCTCGACCGCATGACGAAGCCGCGGGGCTCGCTCGGCCGGGTCGAGGACGTCGCCGTGACCCTCGCCGGGATCGCGCGCGCCTGCCCGCCGCCGATCCCCGCGCCTGCCGCCGTCGCCGTGTTCGCCGCCGACCACGGCGTGTACGCGCAGGGCGTGACGCCGTGGCCGCAGGAGGTCACGGCCCAGATGGTGGCGAACTTCCTGTCCGGTGGGGCGGTGGTCAACGCGTTCGCCCGCCAGCTGGGAGCGGAGGTGTGCGTCGTCGACGTGGGCGTCGCCGCGCCGCTCGATCCGGCGCCCGGCCTGCTCCCGCGCCGCGTCGCCGACGGCACCGCCGACATGACGGCCGGGCCCGCGCTCACCCGGGAGCAGGCCCGTCGCGCCGTCGAGGTCGGCATCGAGACCGCCCGCGACCTGGTCGCGGCCGGCAACCGCTGCCTGGTCACCGGCGACATGGGCATCGCCAACACCACCGCCGCGGCCGCGCTGATCTGCGCGTTCACCGCTTCCGACCCCGATGGTGCGACGGGCCGCGGCACCGGGATCGACGACGCGACGCTGGCCCGCAAGACCGCCGTGGTGCGCCGCGCCCTCGACCGGCACCGCCCCGACCCCGCGGACCCGCTCGGCGTCCTCGCGGCGTTCGGTGGGCTGGAGCACGCCGCGCTCGCCGGCTTCGTGCTCGGTGGCGCCGCCGCCGGGGTCCCGGTACTGCTCGACGGCGTCAACGCCGGAGCGGGCGCGCTCGCTGCCGCGGCGTTCGCGCCTGCCGTCGTGGGCTCGTGCCTGGCCGGGCACCGGTCCGCCGAGCCGGGACACCGCCTCGCCCTCACGCACCTCGGGCTGGAACCGCTGTTCGAACTGGGGATGCGGCTCGGCGAGGGAACCGGCGCGCTGCTCGCGCTTCCGCTCGTGCAGGCCGCGGCCCGGGCCCTGCAGGACGTGGCGACGTTCGATGCGGCCGGGGTGGCGGACAAGAACGGTACGTGACGCACGCGTCCCGACACCCCACCGGAGCAGCGCGGCCCTCCCCGGAGCTCAGCGCCACGTCACCGTCGCGCAGACCGGCAGGTGATCGCTCGGCCCGCGCGGACCGACCCGCACCTGCCCGGCCGCGGTCCCGCGGCGCAGCACGTGATCGAGCTGCATGTTGGGCCGCCAGGACGGGTAGGTCTTGCCCGCCCCCGCGGCGCGCCACCCCGAACCGGCGAGCGCCACGCGCAACACCGGGAACGGCAGGTTGAGATCCCCCAGCAGGACGGCCGGGCCGTCCCCGGCGAACGCGAGCGCCACCCGCAGCTGCCGCACCGACCGCCACACCTGGAACGACAGGTGGGTGGTGGCCACCACGACGTCCCCGACGCACGCCCGCAGAACGGCCCGCGGCTCGCGGTCCCACCCCGGTAGCACGCGGCCGACGTGCTCCGGGCGGCGCTCGCCGTGGCCGCCTCCGGGGAGCGCGCTTCGTGCTATGCCGCTCATCGGGGCCCGGCTCAGCAGACCGATGCCGTACGCGGGCCCGCCCGGATCGGGCCCCCCACCGGGCCCGGGCGTCCAGCCGCGCTGCGGATCGCCCAGCAGCGCGGGCGCGAACGTGCCGTGCCACCCCAGCCGGCGGGCCAGCTCGTCGACCTGGTCGAGGCGGCCGGTGCGCCGGAGCCCGCGATCCACCTCCTGCAACGCGACGACGTCGACGTCGAGTGCGTCGATGTCGGCCGCCACGGTTCCGAGGTCGATGCGGCCGGTGCGGACGTCGAGGCCGTGGAGCAGGTTCCACGTGGCGACCTTCAACCGGGCCGCCGTCACGATCATGATGTTATCCGAGCGCGGCCCGGCCGCGCCGGGTTCGCGGAGGGTCGGATCGGTCACGCCAGGCTCGCGAGGGCATCGGCGCGCGTGAGCGCGGCGTCGTCGGCGGCGAGGGTGCGGGCGCGACCGGGCCCGGTGCTGCGGGTCTCGAACCGCACGGTGACGCGCCCGTGCCCGGCGCCCTGCACCCAGCCGTGGCCCCACTCGTCGTGCCGCACGTCGTCGCCGGGGCGCCAGGGACGCCCGACCTCGGGTATCGGCGCCGCCTCGTCCGCGACGGTCACAGGTGCCGGCGCCTCCGCCGTGGAGGTGTCGAACAGCGCGGGCGGGGGCTCCGCGCCCAGCCCCGCCAGCGACACCCCGAGCAGCCGCACCCCGCCCTCCGGCACGGCGGCGACGGCGAGGCGCTGCGCAACGGCGGTGAACGTGCCCAGATCGGTGCTGGCCATGGCCGCGGTCTCGGAGCGTGTGGACGTGGAGAAATCGGCGCTGCGCACCTTGACCGTGACGGTGCGCGCCGCGCGCCCGGAGGCGAGGAGGCGGCGGTGGGCCGACGCCGCCAGCGCCGCCACGGCCTCGTGCACGGCGGACATGGCCGTGAGGTCGGTGTCGAACGTGGTCTCGGAGCTGACCTGCTTCGCCGCGCCGCGCGGCGCCACCGGATGCTCGTCGACGCCCCGCGCGAGCCGGTGCAGCTCGGTGCCGACGGCGGAGCCGAGCAGGGACGTGGCCTCGCGGGCGTCGAGCGCGGCCAGCTCGCCGATGGTGAGCACGCCGGCCCGGTGCAGCGCCGCCTCGGCGACCGGCCCGACACCCCACAGCGCGCGCACCGGCAAGACCCCCAGCACCGCGCGCTCCTCCTCCGGGCCGACGACCCGCAGCCCGTCCGGCTTGGCCAGCCCGGAGGCGATCTTCGCGACCTGCTTGCCCGAGCCCGCCCCGACCGACGAGGGCAGCCCGGTGGCCTCCTGGACCGCGGCGCGCAGCGCGACGCCGAACCTCTCGACCTCGCCGACGCCCGCTCCGGCGAGGGCGGCCGGCTCCAGGAACGCCTCATCCAGCGACACCGGCTCCAGCACGGGCGCCGCATCGCCCAGTACGGCCATGACCTGCTCGGACAGCGCCTGGTAGAGCACGAACCGTGGCGGCACCACGGTGGCATGGGCACAGAGCCGGCGGGCCTGGCCCATCGGCATCGCCGAGCGCGCCCCGAACACGCGGGCCTGGTAGCTCGCCCCCGCGACGACGCTGCGCGGCCCGAGCCCGCCCACCAGCACCGGGCGTTCGCGCAGGGTGGGGCGCGTGAGCTGCTCGGCGGAGGCGAAGAACGCGTCCATGTCGAGATGCAACACCCACCTCCCCGCGATGCCCACCCGTCCATTGTGCGGGAGCGCCCCGACAGAACCGGCGACCGAGCGCATCGCGCGGGCTCGTCGCGGCTCAGTCGGCTCGCCGAGCGGGCTCGATGCGGGGTGGCGGGGAGTCGGGGGCGAGGAGCGCGTCGCCGTGCGTCTCGATCACCGACGGGGTGACCGCGCCGAGGCCGGCCACGGCGGCGGGGTGGCCCGGGGCCGGCAGCAGGTCGCGCAGCCAGACCGGGGAGGAGGGTGCACCCTCGCCGGTCCAGTCGCGCAGCCCGTCCGGGTCGAGCGTGATGGCGGTCATCGGGCTGGCGAGGCCCTCGCCGGTGGCCTTGAGCAGCGCCTCCTTGCGCGTCCACGCCCGGAAGAACGCGGTGGGCGTGTCCGGTGCCGGCTCCGCGGGGGAGCTGACGTGCCGGGCCAGTGCGGCCAGGTCGTGCAGCGTGCGTTCCTGCTCGACGTCGAGGCCGACCGGTCCCTCGTCACACACCGCGACCCCGACGAGGTCGCCGGCGTGGCTGAACGAGAACGCGGGCCCGCCGGGCAGGACCGGCTTGCCGTGCTGCTCGCCGCAGCGGCAGGTGCGGTCGAACGCGAGCGCGTCGGCGCGGCGGCCGACGGCATCGGCCAGCACGAGCCGCGTCAGCGCGTGCGCGGCGAGGTAGCGGGCCTGGTCCGCCGTGCGGCGGAAGCGCCCGATCCGCTCACGCTCGTGAGCGTCGAGCAGCGTGAGCAGGTGGGGAGCCGAATCCGGGGCGACGGGGGCGGCCCACCACACGTGGCACGTGGTCGTCACGACCCCATCGTCACACGTCTTCGGTGCCGCCGGGCCCGTGGACGCGGGGCCGGCGGCACCGGTGACATCGGGTCAACCCGAGCGGCGGATGGGGTTGACCCGGCGGCCGCGCGCCGTGGAACGGGCGGGCCTCGCGGGACCGTCGGAACCGCGGTGGCGATCGGTTCCGAGATCGTGCTTCTTCGCCTTCCCCCGGCGCGCCGCCCGGTTGGCGGGTACGGGATCGGGCAGGGACGGATGAGAAGCAGGCATGGGGTTCTCCTGAACGTGACGGGGCCGACGGGATCCGTGGCGGGCGATGCGCCCGGCGTGTCACAGGAAGAACATGGCTGGGACGGTAACCGCGCTCGCCGCGTGCCCGCCACCCCATTACCGTCGCCCGCATGGGCTCCCCGGACGTCGTCGTGATCGGTGGCGGCATCGCGGGCGCATCGGTCGCCTACGAGCTGGCCGCGTCGCGGTCGGTGCTGCTGCTCGAGGCCGAGCCGGAGCTGGCGCGGCACTCCACGGCTCGCTCGGCCGCCACCTACATCCCGGGCCACGGCACCGACGTCATGCGTGCGATGACCCTCGCGAGCGGTCCCCGTTTCGCCGCGCTCGCCGACGA
>JBBQEF010000078.1:0-18628 GCA_038320445.1 Mycobacteriales bacterium | reverse complement strand
TCAGACGCTGTACCTCTCCTTCGGCAGCAAGGCCGCGGTACTGGAGGCCACGCTCGACGCCGCGACCCGGGACGAGCCGTCCGGGTGGCCCGCCGAGCTCGACGGCGCCGCCCTGCTGGCCGCGCACGTCGCCTTGACCTGCGCGGCCGTCGAGCGCAGGCACCCGCTCGACGCGGTGCTCCGGGCCGCCGCCGCCGATCCCGAGCCGGCGGCGCTGCTCGCGACGGTACGGCGCGCGTCGCTGGCGGCCCATGCCCGTGCGGTCGACGAGCTGGCCGAGAAGCCCGGCTTCACGCCCGACCTGTCGCTGCAGCGGGCCACCGAGGTGATGGCGGCGCTGCTGGCGCCCGAGACCTACGCGCTGCTCGTCGCGGAGCAGGGCTGGACGATGGCGGACTGGTCGGAGTGGGCGCTGCGGCACCTCACGGCCGACCTGCTGCCAGCGCTCTGAACGCCTCGTCGACCAGCGCGACGATGTCGGTGGCGCCGCCGTCCGCGGCCCAGGTCTCCAGGGCCAGCGTGACGGTGGCGAGCGCGGCGGCCGCCAGCACCTCCAGCGCGTAGGTCGGAGCGGGGAGCCCGGCGCGGTCCGCGACGGCGCCGGCGAACAGCTCCCGGGTCGCGTAGAGGTTGTCGGCCTGCCGCGCGCGCAGGGCCGGCGTCTCGAAGATCAGCTTTGTGCGTTCGAGCAGCGCGTCACGGTCGGTCGGCAGGATGGTCGTCAGCCCCTCGGTGAGGGCGTGGTGGATCGCCGTGACCGGGTCCTCCGCGGCCGGCCGTGCGCGGATCAGCCCGGCGACGAAGGGGTCGTAGTCGTCGGTGTCGACCACCGACTCCTTCGTCGGGAAGTGCCGGAAGAACGTCATGTGCGAGACGCCGGCCGCCGTCGAGATCTCCTCGACGGTGGTGGCGTCGTAGCCGCGCTCCAGGAACAGGCGCAGGGCGTGCTCCTGGATGGTGCGTCGCGTGGCGGCCTTGCGGGCCTCCCGCCGGTTCGGGGCAGCCGTCATCCGGTTGCCGAGGGTGTGGCCGTCGCGTCGCGTGGCGGTGCGGTCCGGGCCGGTGCGAGGCCGTCCCCGGTGGCCGTCGCGACCATCCCCAGGTCGGCGAGCCGGCGCCGGAGGGCGGCCGGGTCGGCGCCACGCCAGGCGAGGTGGCCGTCGGGTCGCACGAGCAGGGCCGGACCGGTGCCTCCGGCGAGCCGGGCCACCGTTCCCAGCCGCACGTCCGCGACGTCCGCGCAGGCGTCGACCACGGCCGCGTCGGCGCCGAGCACCGCCCAGCGGGAGCCGAGCTCGGCGTGCAGGCGGGTGGCCGAGCCGTGGGCCCGGCGACACGCGATGTCGGGGATGCGGTCACCGGGCCGCGGGCCGCGCAGCGACCGGCCGCCCAGCGGCCCGCTCCGGTAGCTCACCAGCAGCTGCGACGCGCGCTCCCAGATCAGCCGCTGCACCGGCGGCAGGTTCAGCAACGGCACGAGCACATGGTCGCGCACCAGCCGGGCCGCGATGCTCCCGCCCAGCAGCGTGGCCGTCATGCCGCTCGTCGTGGCGAGCACCTCCTCCGCGACCGGGCGCCGTTCGGCCTCGTAGGTGTCGAGCAGTGCGGTCCTCGCGCGCCCGTCGATCACCATGGCCAGCTTCCACGCCAGGTTCTCGGCGTCGCCGATCCCGGTGTTGAGGCCCTGGCCGCCGAACGGGCTGTGGATGTGCGCGGCGTCGCCCGCGAGCAGGACCCGGCCGCTGCGGTAGGTGTCGGCTAGCCTCCGGTGGAAGCGGAACGTGGAGGTCCACAGCGGCTCGACCGCCGTGGTGATCCCGGAGAACCGCGCCAGCTGGTCGGTGAGCACGGCGAGCGGATCCGGCTCGGCCGCCGGATCCGGATCGGGCGCCATCAGCCGCCAGACGTCCGTACCGGGCAGGGGGAAGGCGCCGAGCATCGCGTCGCCGTCGAGCCACACGGCGACGCCGTCGCGGGGCAGCGGCAGCCGCACCCGGACGTCGGCGAGCAGGAAGCGCTCCACCAGCGGCACGCCCGGGAAGCCGATGGAGGCCGCCTTCCGGACGACGCTGTGCGCGCCGTCGCAGCCCACGATCCATGCGGCGGCAGCGGCACCGCCGTCCTCGAAACCGACGGTGCCGCCGTCGATGCCCGCGACGCGCCGGTTCCACTCCACGATGCCGCCCAGCTCCGCGAGCCGGCGCCGCAGCTCGCCCTCGATCTCGGCCTGCGAGACGACCAGGCCGGGCCGGGGCACCCGCCGCGTCGGCATCCCGACCGGCAGGGTGGCGATCTCCCGGCCTCCGACGTGCACGACGACCCGGTGCATCGCGATGCTCCGGGAGGGCAGTTCGGCCAGCGCGCCGAGCCGGTCGAGCACCTCCTGGCCGCGGGGTTGCAGGCCCAGGGCCCGGGACGTGACGGCGGGTCCGGCCGCCGCGTCGACCACCCGGACGGCGACGCCCTGGGACAGCAGCCCGCACGCCAGGGTGAGCCCGGTGGGGCCGGCGCCGACGACGAGAACATTCGTGTTAGTCATTAACACATGTTAGCAACTAACTCTGCCGGATGGAAGCGCACACTGTCGGCGTGACCCTGATCTGGACCGTGGTGCCCGCACCCGCGCCGATCGGTGCGCTGACGGTCGGCGTGACGGAGGCCGGGCTCGCGCTCGTGGCGTTCGGGGACGACCCGACGGTGGCGACACGGGCGGCGGAGCGGATGGGTGAACCCGTCCTCGCCGAGGGCGCGCGCTCCCGGCCGACCTTGCGCGGAGGAGACGGCTCCTGCGCGACCGCCGATGCCGCGCGGGAGCTGCGCGAGTACCTGGCCGGGGAGCGGCGGGTGTTCGACGTGCCGCTGGACTGGCGGCTGACGGCCGGCTCACAGCGCCGGGTGCTGGAGTCGCTGTTCGCGACGGTCGGCTACGGCGCGACCGTGACCTACGGGGAGCTGGCGGCGCGCTCCGGCCTGGGCGCGGGCCACACCGCGGCCCGCGGCGTCGGCGCGATCATGGGCTCCAACCCGCTGCCGGTGGTGGTGGCGTGCCACCGGGTGATGGCGGCCGACGGGCTGGGCGGGTTCGGCGGCGGCCGTGCGGCGAAGGAGTGGCTGCTCGCGCTGGAGGGCGTGCTCACCCCGGCGCTGGACTTCGACTGAACGAGCCGCACCCCCGCTCGCGCGCCACACCCGCCGTCGACGCGGCGTGTGGCGTCGGGCGGGGGGTGTGGGCGGGCGGCCGGGTGGGCGAGTGGGCCTCGCACCCCCCCTCGCGCCCCGCACCCCCGGTCGACGGGGTGTGTGGCGTCGGATGGGGGGTGTGGGACGGCGGCGGCGTGGGCGGGCGGGCGGGACTGTCAGCTCAGGACGGCCTCGATGTCGATGTCGATCCGCAGCGTGCGGCCGACGGTCAGCAGGTCGGCGGTCATGTCGCCGCCTCCGCGGGACCGATCACGTCGGCGGTCATGTCGCCGCCTCCGCGGGACCGATCACGTCGGCGGTCATGTCGCCGCCTCCGCGGGACCGATCACGTCGGCGGTCACCGCGCATCCGCGACCGCGGCCGCCACCGGAAGATGACCGTTCCCGTTCCCGTTCGCGTGCACCGCAGGGGTGCCGAGCTGCACGGCCGCGGACGCCTCGACGCCCGCAGACACCTGCACCACCTGCGCCACCGGCGCGTACCCGCTCGCCGTCAGCGTGTACGTGCCCTCGGCGAGGTCCTCGAACACGAACGTTCCGTCCGGACCCGTGGCGGCCGAGCCGACGACCGTGCCACCGGCGTCCACCAGGGTGGCCGTCGCCTCGGCGATACCGCGGCCGGTGCTCGCCGCCGTGACCGTGCCGCGCAGCCGCGAACGCCGCGGCAGCTCCAGGTCGCGTTCGAGCGCCGTCCCGATGTCCAGCGTCAGGCCGGTGGCGACGGGCTGGTGCCCGGTGCCGGTGGCCGTGAGGGTGTAGCTGCCGTCGGGCACGCCGTTGAGCTGGTAGCGGCCGTCGGAGTCGGTGACCCCGGCCGCGGCGACGTCGCCGCGCACGTCGATGAGCGTGACGGTGGCGCCGGGCACGGCCCGGATCCCGCTGATCAGGTCCGGCGTGCGGACGGTGCCGCGGACCGAGCTGGTGCCGCTCAGGGCGACGTCGTGGCGCACCGGGCCGTCGGCGACGGCCACCAGAGCGGCATGCGGCTGGTAGGTGCCCGCCGCTGCGACGACGAGGAACGTGCCGCCGTGCCGCAGGGGGACGCGGTAGTCACCCACGCCGTCGGTGGTGGCGCGGGCCTCCTGGCGACCGGTGGGGTCGGCGACCGTGACGACGGCCTGGGCGAGGCCCGACCCGTCGCCGCGGTTGACCGTGCCGAACAGCGAGGGACCGGCCGGGTCCGGCGTCGGGGTGTCCGACGAGTCGGGCGCGGGCCGCCCGTTCCCGTTGCCGGCGTAGGAGGTCAGCGCGTGCCGCCCGGCCTCGGCGGCCGCCGCGGCGGCGCCGACCGTCAACGGTTCGGGCTGAGCGGGTGGCACCGACTCGGCCGCGACGGTCGAGCCCGCCGGTGCCGCGGCGTCCGCGAGCTCCTGCGCGGCCGCCTGGGCGCCGGACATCGTGCGCAGCGGCAGCTCCTTCATGAACAGCACCAGGATGAACCCCACCGCGAGGATGGCCGCGACGATGATGAACGTCAGCACGATCGAGTCGGAGAAGCCGACCAGGAACGGCCGGGCCAGCCGGGGGTCGATCGTCTGCAGGAAGGCCGAGTCGCTCAGGACACCCGAGGCGTCCGCCCCGCCGGCCTGGGCCGCGAAGAACGGCGCGTTGACCGGGTTGGCGCGCACCGCGGGGTCGCTGATCGCGGCGACGAAGTTCGGGTCGCTCTGTGCGGCCGTGAACGCGCCGGCGATCTTGTCGGGCACCGTCGAGAACACGATCGAGAGGAAGACCGCGGTGCCCAGCGTTCCGCCGAGCTGCCGGAAGAACGTGGACGACGCGGTGACCACGCCCATGTCGCGGGCGGGCGAGGCGTTCTGCACCGCGAGCACCAGCGTCTGCATGCAGCCACCGAGGCCGATGCCGAACATGAACATGTAGAGGTCGAGCTCCCAGAGCGGGATGTCGACGTTCACCCGGAAGTACATGAGCACCATCGCGGTGACCATGAGGAAGACGCCGATGACCGGGAAGATCTTGTACCGGCCGGTTCGCGACGTCAGCTGCCCGGACGTGATCGACGAGATCATGATCCCGCCGACCAGCGGGAGCATCAGGTAGCCGGACTCGATGGGCGTGGCACCGTGCACGATCTGCAGGAACTGCGGCAGCAGCGCGATGCCGCCGAACATCCCCATGCCGACGATCACACCGACGATCGTGACCAGCGAGAACACGCTGCTCTTGAACAGCCGCAGCGGCAGCAGGGCGTCGTCGCCGTAGAACCGCTCCACGAGCACGAAGACGATCAGGCCGACGGCGCCGACGGCGTAGCAGAGGAACGCGCGGCCCGAGTCCCAGCCCCACTCGCGACCCTGCTCGGCGATGATCAGCAGGGGTACCAGGCCGACCGCGAGCATGACCGCCCCGGGCCAGTCGATGCGGCGCGAGCGCGGTGTGTGCGGCACGTTGAGCACCTTGGCCACGACGGCCAGTGCAAGGAGCCCGATCGGCACGTTGACCAGGAAGATCCAGCGCCAACCGTCGAGGCCCCAGATGGTGGCCTGGCCCGAGAGCAGGCCGCCGATGACCGGGCCGAGCACGCTGGACGTGCCGAACACGGCGAGGAACAGGCCCTGGTAGCGGGCCCGCTCGCGCGGCGGCACGATGTCGCCGAGGATCGTCAGCGCCAGCGAGAACAGGCCGCCCGCGCCGATGCCCTGCAGGGCCCGGAACGCGGCGAGCTGGTACATCGACTCGGCGAACGTGCAGGTGACCGACCCGATGATGAAGATCGAGATCGCCAGCAGGAAGAGCGGCTTGCGGCCGTAGATGTCCGACAGCTTGCCGTACAGCGGTGTCGTGATCGTGCTGGTGATGAGGAACGCGGTGGTGGCCCACGCCTGCTGGCTGAGCCCGCCGAGGTCGTCGGCGATGGTGCGGATGGCGGTGGAGACCACCGTCTGGTCGAGTGCGGCCAGGAACATGCCCAGCAGCAGGCCGCCCAGGATCGTCAGGATCTGGCGATGGGTGAGTTCACCCGACGACCGGGGTTCGACAGCGGTTTCGGTGGACATCAGCTCTCTCCTCCTGGACGGCGGGCAGTCCGCACGTCCCGTTCCTGCATGTCGTCGGCGAAGCGGCCGAGCAGCTCGGCCAGCCGGTGCCGGGAGTCCTCGGGCCAGCGGGCCAGGATCGTGGCGATCGCCTCGACGCGGCGGCGGCGGCCGACGACGCACCGCTGCGCGCCGGTCTCGGTGGCCGCGAGCAGGTGCGACCGCCCGTCGTCCGGGTCGGCGCGACGCTCGACGAGGCCGGTCTCGACGAGCGTCGCGATCTGCCGGCTGACCGTGGACGGGTCCGTGCCGACGGCGTGGGCGATCGCGCCCACCCGCAGCGGGCCCCGCTCCAGCAGCACGCCGAGCACGTGCCCGGCGGCGCTGTCGCTGTGGTGCCGCATCTTCGCGACGATCCGCATCAGGCGTTCGAGCTCCTGCCCGATCCGGTCGGCAGCGACGAGGTCCGCCGCGTGCTCCTCGATCAGCGCCGGGGCGATGGTGTCGGCGGGCGCAGTGTCCACGCTCGTCACTCCCCACCGCCTTTACCCATGCTTTGGTTGTAGCACGCAACGACTTGCGTGGCCCAAGCATGAACGCGGCGTCGGAGATCGGCAACTCGGTGACCCGATCGGGAACCGTGATCCCGGCCACCGACGCAGGAGGCCGGCCGGCCGGCCGTCAGTGGACCCCCGACGATCACCGGGTCACTCGACCCGCCGCGTCTCCTGCGCCGGACCGGTGGGATGCCTGCTCCGCCTCATCCGGCCGCCCACCCCCACCTGGCCTCGTCGTTCGCGCCGTTCACGGCCGGGGTTCAGGGCCCGGGCTGACGCCCGATAGCCTTTCGGCCGTGATTCGGGTGACGCTGGCCGTGACGATCGCCGCCGCCCTGGCCCTGCTCGCCGGGTGCGCACAGCCCGGCCAGCTCGGGCACCCGGACGCCGCCCCTGTCCCCGCCGCGGCGCCGGTCCCGGTCCGCACGCCGGATCCCGGCCTCGACGAGAGCGGGCTGGTGGACGTGCCCGTCACGGTGCGCACCCCGGGGCCCGCCGTGTTCGCCGTCCGCACCGTCACGATGCCACCCGGCGCGACCACCGGGTGGCTGCGGCGGCCCGGCACCGAGACGTCGATCGTCCGTTCCGGGGCCGTCACCGTCCTGACCTCGAAGGACTGCGGCGGCACCCGCTTCGCCACCGGCGACGCCGTGTTCGTCCCCGACGCCCGGCCGCAGCTCATGCGCAACGCGGGCGCCGTCCCCGCCGAGCTGGTGATCACCACGTTGCTGGCCCCGGGCGTCCCGGATCGCGTGGGTATCCCCGATCCCTGCTGAAGCTCCGCGCTGTGTGGGAAACTCGGCCCATGGGGTCGAAGACGGTGGCCGGTGTGGACGGTCGCACCTGGTCGGTGCGCCGCAACATCGAGTGGTCGCTGCCCGCCACGGGTGACGACTTCGAGCACGACGTCGACGGCGGGCGCGGCGCCGCCGTCCTCGTCCTCTCCGCGCTGTTCGTGTTCTGGGTGATCCTCGTGGTCTGGGCGCCGTCGCAGGTGCACGTCCCCTGGTACCTGTGGGCGCTCGCGCTGATCGCCGTGCTGTTCTTCCCGGTGCGGTGGTGGCTGCGCAGGCCGTGGACGGTGGTGGCGGAGACCGCCGGCAGCTACGACCAGCCCGCCGAACGCTGGACCGGCCTCGTGCGCGGGGGCCAGAAGTCCCGCGAGGAGATCCGCATCGTCGTCCGCAGGCTGCGCCAGCAGGGCACCCCCGGCCACGCCGACAGCCCCCTGCAACCGGTGAACTGAGGCGCCGTGCCCGAGCTGCCCGAGGTCGAAGCGCTGGCCCACCATCTGCGCGAGCACGCGATCTACCGGCCGGTGGCGCGGGTCGACGTGGCGTCGATGAGTGCGGTGAAGACCTTCGACCCGGCGATCCAGTCGCTCGCCGGCCGCGTCGTCACCGGGGCCGCGCGGTACGGCAAGTTCCTCGCGGTCGAGGTCCTGGACCGGCCGGCGGACCCCCTCCATCTCATCACCCACCTGTCGCGCGCGGGCTGGATGCGCTGGCACGAGACGTGCGGGGTCGCCCCGCCGAAGCCGGGGCGCGGGCCGCTGGAGCTGCGGGTGCACCTCGACCACGTCGGGGGCCCGGGTTTCGACCTCACCGAGGCCGGCACGCAGAAGCGCCTCGCCGTCTACCTCGTGCACGATCCGCAGGAGGTGCCCGGCATCGCGCGGCTCGGGCCCGATGCGCTCGCGCTGTCGGAGGCCGAGTTCGCCGCGTTGCTCGCCGGGCACACCGAGCGGATCAAGACCCTGCTCGTGGAGCAGACCGTGCTCGCCGGCGTCGGCAACGCCTACAGCGACGAGATCCTGCACACCGCCAAGATCTCCCCCTACGCGTCGTCGGGGCGGCTGAGGCCCGAGCAGGTCGAGACGCTGTACGCGGCGCTGCACTCGGTGCTGACCGACGCCGTCGAGCGGTCGCTGGGGCAGAAGGCGGCCGAGCTGAAGGGGGAGAAGCGTTCCGGGCTGCGGGTGCACGCCCGCACCGGCATGCCGTGCCCCGTCTGCGGCGACACCGTGCGGGAGGTGTCCTTCGCGAACAAGTCCTTCCAGTACTGTCCGGGCTGCCAGACGGGTGGCAAACCGCTCGCCGACCGGAGGCTGTCCCGTCTGGTGCGGTAGGGCCGGGAGGAGCTGACAGTGGCGAACCTGCTCGCGTCGCAGACCTTTCTGCTGGTGCTGGTCGTCCTCGCGGTGGCCAGCCTCGCGGCGGCGATCTTCTACTTCGTCCGCAACCGGCGCAACACGTTCGCCACACCGCTGGAGCGGGCCACCTTCGCGACGCTGCACACCGTCGCGCTCGCCGCGCCCGCGCTGCGCGAGGGCCTGTCGGCCCAGTCGGCCGGGTTCGCCCTGCCCTACCTGCGCACCCTGCTCGACACCTGCGCCCTCACGATGACCGACAACCGCGGCGTCACCCTGGCCTGGGACGGCGACGCCGACCAGCACGAGCCCGACGTCCGCGGGCTGGCCGACCAGGTGATCTCCACCGGACGCCAGCAGGTCATGTCGCACTCGGCCATCTCCTGCGAGCGCAACGACTGCGCGGTCCGCGGCATCGTCGTCGTCCCGCTGGAGACCGACGGGGCCATCGTCGGCACCCTCGCCGCGCTCACCCAGGCAACCGCGGGGCCGGTGCTGCTGCGGGCCACCGCAGAGGTCGCGCGGTACGTCTCCAGCCAGCTGGAGCTGGCCGAGCTCGACGAGTCCCGCGCGCGGCTCAACCGCGCCGAGGTCCGCGCCCTGCGCGCGCAGATCTCCCCGCACTTCGTCTACAACGCGCTGACCACCATCGCGTCGTTCATCCGCACCGACCCGGTGCGGGCCCGCGAGCTGCTCATCGAGTTCGCCGACTTCACCCGTTACTCCTTCCGTGCCGCGGGCGAGTTCACGACGCTGCAGGACGAGCTCACCAACATCGAGCGCTATGTCCGGCTGGAGAAGGCCCGCTTCGGTGCGCGGCTCAACATCAAGCTGCAGATCGCGCCCGAGGTGCTGACGGTGGTCCTGCCGTTCCTCGCGCTCCAGCCGCTGGTGGAGAACGCGGTGCGGCACGGGCTGGCCAGCAAGCCCAACGGCGGCACGATCACGATCACCGCCGAGAACGCCGGCTCCGAGTGCGTGATCATCGTCGAGGACAACGGCATCGGCATGGACCCCTCCCGCCTCACCGAGGACCTGGACGACGCCCACCTCTCCGGCGCCCACGTCGGCCTGGGCAACGTCGACGACCGCATGCGCTCGACCTTCGGCGACGACTTCGGCCTCGTGGTGGACACCGCCCCGGGCGCCGGCATGAAGATCACCCTGCGGGTCCCGAAGTTCCGGGCCGGCATCCGCGTCTGACACCCCGCGGATTCGTACCGACTCGCGGGCGGGAACGTGCCGACTCGCGGGGGGTTCTGGGCGGACGGCCACCGGTGATCCGCGTAGCGTGTCCGCATGGATGTGTTGCGCCTTCCTGATCGGGTCGTCTCCCACCTGCCGGGACGGCTCGGCGAGCGTTCGAACAAGGCCGTCGTGTCGCTGGTGCGGCTGCAGGGGGTGATCGCCGCCGTCACCGGGCCCGTCCCGCGGTCGGTGATCAACGCCGCCGCCCTGGAGAAGACGCTGGAGCGGGCGTTCGCGCCCGAGGGGCTCGCCGCCGTCGCGCTGCTGATCAACTCCCCGGGCGGGTCGCCCACCCAGTCCGCGATGGTGGCCGACCGCATCCGCGGGCTGGCCGTCGAGCACGACGTGCCGGTGCTGGCGTTCTGCGAGGACGTCGCCGCCTCCGGGGGCTACTGGCTGGCGTGCGCGGCGGACGAGATCTACGCCCATCCGACGTCGCTGGTCGGCTCCATCGGCGTGATCAGCCAGAGCTTCGGCCTCGACGGGCTCATCGAGCGGTTCGGCATCTCGCGGCGGCTCTACACGGCGGGGGAGTCGAAGTCCCGGCTCGATCCGTTCCTGCCGGAGAAGGCCGAGGACGTGGAGTGGTTGCGCGGCCTGCAGGACCAGCTGCACGCGATGTTCCGCGAGTGGGTGACCGAGCGGCGGGGCGCCACGCTGCAGGGCGACCTGTTCACCGGGGAGGTGTGGACCGGGAGCCGGGCGCTGGAGCTGGGACTGGTGGACGGCCTCGGGACCGCCCGCGGCGTGCTCGGAGAGCGGTTCCCGGATGCGGAGCTCGTGCCGATGGAGGGCCGCAGGCCGCTGCTGGCGCGGCTCGGCCTGGGTGGGCCGCCCGGTGCCGCGGCGTCGGGTACGGACCTTCTCGTGGGGATCGTCGAGGCTGCACGGATCCGTGCAGCGTGGGCGCGGTACGGTCTGTAGCAGGGTGTGATCGGATGAACCCGATTGGTGCTGGACTCTGGCACTCACACGGTTCGCCCGTCACCATGGTCGCGGACCCGGGCGTGATCGCCTGAGGATCCGGTGCGCACCGGACACGCAGGATGAGGAGATCGTGGACAGCAACGACAGCTCCGGCGGCCTGGTCGTCCTCGCAGTGGACGACGAGGAGCCGGCCCTCGAAGAACTGGCCTACCTGCTGAGCGAAGAGCCCCGGGTGGGGGTCGTGCTCAAGGCGTCCAACGCCACCGACGCGCTCCGCGTGCTCAACAGCCGCCAGGGCGTGCGGGAGGCCCAGCCCGCCGGCCAGGCGGTGAGCCGTGGCATGGCCAACCCCATGACGGGTCTGCGGGTCGCCGAGCGCACCGACGTCGAGGTCGTGTTCCTCGACATCCGGATGCCCGGCCTCGACGGCCTCGAGCTGGCCCGGGTGTTCTCCTCCATGGCGGTCCCGCCGGCGGTGGTGTTCGTGACCGCCCACGACGACCGCGCGGTCGACGCCTACGAGGTGGGTGCCGAGGACTACCTGCTCAAGCCCCTGCGGGCCGAGCGGCTCTCCGCCGCCATCGACCGCATCCTCGTGCGCCGGGCCACCGGTGGATCCGAGCCGGTCCGCGAGGACAACGGCGAGGACGAGGTCATCCCCGTCGAGCTGGCCGGCACCACGAAGCTGGTCCCCCGTTCGGCGGTGCGCTACGTCGAGGCCCAGGGCGACTACGCGCGCCTGCACACCCACGAGGGCAGCCACCTCGTGCGTATCCCGCTGTCGGTGCTCGAGGACCGCTGGCGCGACGCCGGCTTCGTGCGCATTCACCGCTCGTTCCTGGTCTCGCTGCCGCTGGTCACGGAGCTGCGGCTGTCCGGGTCGGGTTACGTCGTGCGCGTCGGGAGCGGCCCGGACTGCGCCGAGCTGCCGGTGAGCCGTCGCCACACCCGTGAGCTGAAGGACCGCCTGGTCCGTGCGACGAAGCAGGCGTGGAGCCAGCGATGACACCCATGCGGGAGCGGGGTCGGTGAGCACCTTCATCGACGGCGCTCCGCCGTCGGTGGCACCCGATCCGGACGACTCCCGCCCGGAGCCCGATCAGGGGGAGCAGACCGGGCACGCCGGTGAGGACCGGCCCGACGAGGGCTCGGCGTGGTTGCGCGAGGAGTTGGCGCGTCGCGTCGCCACGGCGAACTCGAGTTCCGGGGGCCGGCACGCCCGTCGCGACAACGCCGCCCCGGCCCTCTCCGCAGGCGGCCCCGCCCGGCACTCCGCCTCCCCGGCGCGCCCCGTGGGCGGGCCCGCACTCCCGGTCCGGCCCCCGCGTCGCGACCGTGTCCCCGGGGATCCGCAGGGCGCCGCACACCCGGCGCGCGATGACCAGCGCCTCGATCCCGGCGGCCCCGGGCTGCGACCCGATCCGTGGACCGGTCCGCGCCCGGCCCGGCGGAGCCCGGGCGCCGTACCGGGCGGCCCGTCGCTGCCGACACCGGCGGATCCGCTGGCCCGCACCCCGCCGCCGACCCGCCCCGCGCAGCCCGGTGTCCCCCTGCGGCCGGCAACCGCGGCACGCTCCGGGGCCGGGCTGCCCTCCCGTCCGGCGCCACCGTCCGGAGCGGCTGCCGCACGGTTGCTGTCCCCGCCCGCCGAGCCGCCGCAGGCCGCGGTGTCGGTCCCCGTCGCGCCCGCGCCGCTGGCGCAACCCCCCGTCGCCGGTGCGCCCGTGTCCTCGCCCCCGGCTCGCCCGCCGACCCCGCCGAACGGTCTCTCGCCCAGCGGCGCGGAGCCCGCCGGCGGCGCGCCGTCCCGCGGCGCCCCGTCCCGCGACGCCCTGACGCACCACACGCTGCCACCGATGGTCCGGCGGCCCGATCCCGGCCCGCCGACCGGACCGGTGCGCGACGAGCCCGGCGAGCCCGAACCGGAGGACGAGATCCTGTGGTCGGCCGATGACCTGCCGCCCGCGAGGCCGATCGCCCCTCCGGAGCAACGTGCGGCCGAACCGGAGGCCGAGCCGCCGCACGGGGCCTGTTCCCCCGGGTCGGATGACACCGACGCCGAGCTGACCGTCAAGCGGGTGCGGGTGGTGCTCGCCGAACGCAAGGGCGTGGCCCGGCCGGTCCGCACGGTCGTCGACATCCAGGAGGGAACGGCCGTCGGCGAGCTGCTGCGCACCAACCTCATCGGGTCGCAGCTGTGGGTTGCCGTGCGCTTCGCGGCCTTCGCGGCCGTGACGCTGGGCTCGCTGCCGCTGCTCTTCGCGTGGTTCCCCGCGATCGGCGAGGTCGACGTGCTGGGGCTGCGGCTGCCCTGGTTGCTCCTCGGCGTCCTCGTGTACCCGTTCCTGCTCGGGCTCGGGTGGTGGCACACACGCATGGCGGAGCGCGTGGAGCAGAACTTCGCCGACCACGTGCAGGAGTGAGCACCCCCGCACTCGTGGCGTTGGTCGCCATCACGATCGTCGGCGTGGTC
The DNA here is from genome assembly GCA_038320445.1 of Mycobacteriales bacterium. GTDB lineage: Bacteria > Actinomycetota > Actinomycetes > Mycobacteriales > Pseudonocardiaceae > Pseudonocardia. The sequence continues at coordinate 5,078 of JBBQEF010000078.1, read as the reverse complement.
TCGGCGGTGATCGGGTCGTTCGGGGTGCGGGTGGCGCGCAGCACGTCGGACTTCCTGGTGGCCTCGCGCACCGTCAGCCCGATGGCCAATGCGAGCGCCATCTCCGGTGAGTACCTGTCCGCCGCATCGTTCCTCGGCATCGCGGGTCTCATCCTCCGCGAGGGGGTCGACGCGCTCTGGTACCCCGTCGCCTTCGTGGCCGGATACCTGGCGCTGGTCCTGTTCGTCGCGGCCCCGCTGCGCCGCTCCGGCGCCTACACGGTGCCCGACTTCGCCGAGGCCAGGCTGTACTCGCCGGCGCTGCGGCGGATCTGCACCGTGTGCGTGCTGATCATCGGCTGGCTCTACCTGCTGCCCCAGCTGCAGGGCGCGGGGCTCGCGCTCACCACGCTCACCGCGCTGCCGGCCTGGATCGGCATCGCGGCGGCCGGCGTGATCGTCCTGCTGACGGTGATCGGCGGCGGGATGCGCTCCATCACGTTCGTGCAGGCGTTCCAGTTCTGGCTCAAGCTCACCGCGCTCCTGATCCCCGCGCTGGTGGTGGCCGGCCTGTTCCTCTCCAGCGCGCGGACGTTCGACCGTCCGGCCCCGCCGCAGTTCCCCGCCCGGACCACGGTGTCGGTGCGCACCGACGTGGTGCTGGAGGTGGTCGGACCGGTCGGCTTCGACGCGCACGGCACCGTCGACGGCCGCCCGGTGCAGGGGGCGGTGCAGTGGGCGCCGGGCCGGCACGAGGTGTCCGCGTCCACGACGCTGGTCTTCGCCGCGGGCACGCCGGTGCCCACCCCGGTCGGCACGCCGACGACGGACCGCGACTGGCTGCGCCCGATGTCGGGCGACAAGGGCGACCAGCTGCTGGAGATCTACTCGATCCTCGTCGCCGGGTTCCTCGGGACCATGGGGCTGCCGCACGTGCTGGTGCGCTTCTACACCAACGCCGACGGGCGAGCGGCCCGCCGCACCACGGTGGTCGTGCTGGCGATGATCGGCGGCGTCTACTGCCTGGTGACGCTGCTCGGGGCGCTGTCGCGCTTCTACAGCCCGCAGCTGCTGGTCAGCGGCCAGACCGACGCGGCGGTCCTGCTGGTGCCGACGGCCGCGCTCGGGCCGGGCTGGCTCGGCTGGCTGCTCGGCGGCCTGGTCGCGGCCGGCGCGGCCGCGGCCTTCCTGTCGACGTCGTCGGGGCTGGTGGTGAGCCTCGCCGGGGTCCTGTTCACCGACGTGTTGAGGGGCAGGCTGCAGGACTTCCGGCTCGCTGCCGTGCTCTCCAGCGTGATCCCGATGGCGATGGCGCTGAGCGTCACGCGCCTGGACTTCTCCCTGACCGTGCCGCTGGTGTTCGCCGTGGCCGCGTCGACGTTCTGCCCGCTGCTGGTGCTCGGCATCTGGTGGCGCGGGCTCACGGCGGCCGGCGCGATCGCCGGGGTGCTCGTGGGCGGCGTGCTGTCGGTGTCGGCCACCGGGATCAGCCTGTTCGCCGCGATTCCGGCGAACTGGGTCGGCGTGCTGCTCTACCGGCCCGCTCTCGTCGCTGTGCCGGCCGCGTTCCTGGCGATGATCATCGGCAGCCTGCTGACGAGGGCGCGGATCCCGGCCGACGTGGACGGCGCGCTGCTGCGGCTGCACGCCCCGGAGCGGCTCGGGCTCAACCCTGATCGCATCGACCGCTTCCGCACCGGTGACCGGGGGCGTCCGGAGTTGACATAGTGGGCCGATGACGACCGCTGCCATCCTCGCCATCGGGGCGATGATCCTGATCGCGGTCCTGTCGGCGGTGATCGGCTCGATCGGAGTGCGGGTCGCCCGCAGCACCTCGGACTTCCTGGTGGCATCGCGCACCGTGGGGCCCACCGCGAACGCGGGGGCGATCTCCGGCGAGTACCTCTCCGCGGCGTCGTTCCTCGGGATCGCCGGGCTCATCCTCCGCGACGGGGTGGACGCGCTCTGGTACCCGGTCGGCTACACGGCGGGCTACCTGGCGCTGGTGCTGTTCGTGGCCGCGCCGCTGCGGCGCTCGGGCGCCTACACCGTTCCCGACTTCGCCGAGGCGCGCCTGCGGTCGCCCGCGCTGCGCAAGATCTGCACGGCGTTCGTGGTGCTCATCGGCTGGCTCTACCTCCTGCCCCAGTTGCAGGGCGCCGGGCTCACGGTCGCCGTCATCACGTCGCTGCCGTCGTGGACGGGCGCGGTGGCGGCCGCCGTCGTCGTCGTCGGCACGGTCGTGTTGGGCGGGATGCGCTCCATCACGTTCGTGCAGGCGTTCCAGTACTGGTTCAAGTTCGCGGCGCTCGCCCTGCCCGCCACCATCGCGCTGGTCTTCTTCCTGCAGGGCGGCCACACGTTCGACCGGCCCGCTCCGCCGCAGTTCACCGGCGCCACCACGGTGGACATCCGCACCGACGTCGTGCTGCAGGTGCGCACCGCGATCCCGCTGACGGCCACCGGCACCGTGGACGGGGTGGTGCGCACGGGAACCCCGCTGCGGTGGGAGCCGGGCACGCACACCGTCGCCGCGGGCGCGACGCTGCAGTTCGCCGCAGGCTCACCCGTGCCGGTCGTGACGGGCGCCCCGGTGGAGGACCGGCACTGGCTCACGCCGTTCCCGGAGGGGCGGCCCTACGGCCTGCTCGCCACGTACTCGCTGATCATCGCCACGTTCCTGGGCACCATGGGCCTGCCGCACGTGCTCGTGCGGTTCTACACCAACCCCGACGGCCGCACGGCGCGTCGCACGGCAGTGATCGTGCTGGCCCTGATCGGTGCCTTCTACATCACCGCGTCGCTGGTGGGGGCGCTCGCGCGGCTGTACACACCCCAACTCCTGGTCAGCGGCGACACGGACGCCGCCGTGCTGCTGCTGCCGTCGGCCGTGCTGGGCAGCAGCGTGGCCGGCGCGGTGCTGGGCGCCGTCGTCGCGGCGGGGGCGTGGGCGGCGTTCCTCTCCACGTCGTCCGGGCTGGTGGTGAGCATCGCCGGCGTGCTGTCCACCGACGTGCTGGGCACCGGCCGGGTGCGGGACTTCCGGTTCTCGGCGGTGATCGCCGGGGCGGTCCCCCTCGCACTGTCGCTGTTCGTCACCCGGCTGGACTTCTCCGAGGCCGTCGCGCTCGTGTTCGCGGTGGCCGCGTCCACGTTCTGCCCGCTGCTGGTGCTCGGGGTCTGGTGGCGCGGGCTCACGGCGCCCGGGGCGATCGCGGGCGTGCTCGTCGGCGGGATCCTCTCGGCCGGCGCGGTCGGGGTGAGCATCGCCGGGGTCGGCGGCCCGGGCTGGGAGGGCGTGCTGCTCTACCGTCCGGCGGTGGTCAGCGTGCCGGCGGCGTTCCTCGTCATGGTCGTGGTCAGCAAGCTGACGGCGAAACGCGTGCCGGTGGACGCCGACCAGGTGCTGCTGCGCCTGCACGCCCCCGAACGCCTCGGCCTGAGCCGCGACCGGCTCGACGAGCGCACCCGCCGTCCCGGAGCGTGACGACGCCCGCAGCCGAACCCCGACGACCAGGCCGCATCGCGCGGGCTCGTTGTCGTCAGCACGGCCCCCGTGCGGCATCGCGCGGGCTCGTTGTCGGTGGTGGCCTCTCACCTCGGTGTCACCCCGCCCGTGGCAGGATGCCGCCATGAACGCGGTGCCAGCGGCCGATCTCCCCGCCGATGCGATCCTGCTCGACGTCCGCGAGGTCGACGAATGGGTCGCCGGCCACGCCCCCGACGCCCAGCACGTCCCGATGAACGAGGTGCCGGCGCGGCTCACGGAGCTGCCCGACGCCGATCCGCTCTACGTCATCTGCCGCTCCGGAGGACGTTCCGGGCGGGTGGTCGGGTTCCTGAGCCAGCAGGGGCGCAGCGTCGTCAACGTCGAGGGCGGGATGCAGGCCTGGGCGGCGGCCGGACGACCGATGGTCGGCGAGCGTGACGGCGTGCCGCCGGACGTCATCTGATGCCGGACGGCCCGGTCACGTGCCCGCGGTGCGGGCGGCGATCGGTGCTGACCGACGGCCCGTTCTGCCCGCACTGCGGCCGCTACCTCGCAACCCTGCACTGGGTGGCCGAGCCGCCCCCGTCCGCTGCGCCCGCCCCCGCACTGACGTCCCGCGCGCCCTACGCCGGTCCGCCGCGCCACCCCTTCCCGCCGCGCTGGGGCTTCCCCGTCCGCGCCTGGGTGCCGCCGGAACCGCCCGGCCCGCTCCCGGCCGATCCGCTGACCGCGGCCCGCTCGACCCTCGGCACGGTCGTGCCGCTGCTCTGGGCCGCGGCCTCGGTGGCCGCCCTCGCGGCGGGCGCCGAGGTCTGGCGCTACGTCCTGCTGCTGGCCAGCCGGGACGCGGCGCTCGCGCCCGGCGTCGTCGCCGCGTCCGACGCGCTGGTGACGGTGGCCGGCACGGTCGCCCCGGTGCTCGCGGCGCTCGCGGGGATCCTGGTCGTGACGTGGACGGTGCGGGCCGTGCGGGCGGCGGCCGATCGTGCGCACGCGGAACGACTCCGCTCGACCCGCGCGATCCTGCTGGGCTGGGTGGTGCCCGGGCTCAACCTGGTACGCCCCGGCTCGGTCCTGGCCGAGATCGAGCACGCCGCGCTCGACCGTCCCGCCGCGCTGCGCCCGCGCCCGTCCCGGTTGCTGCTGGTGTGGTGGGTGCTGTGGGCCGCGGGGGTGCTGCTGGCCGGGGTGGCGCTGCTGTGGTCGCTGCGCACCGGCGTGCAGGCCCGCGCGGACGGGGTGGTGCTGCACGCGGTGCTGGACCTGCTCGCGGCCGCGACGGCCGCCACGACGGCGGTGTTGCTCACGTACCTGACCCGCCTGTTGAGCCCGCCCCGCGCAGCCCGCCGAGAGCTGCTGATGGCAGTGAGATCGCCCGCCTGACCGCAACGAGCCCGCGCGATGCTCAGCGGGGGGCTGTCACGCGGAGTTCCGTCAGGCCTCTCATCACGAAGGTCTGGCGGCGGACCGGTTCGGCGGCCAGGTGCAGGTCGGGGAGGCTCGTGCGGAGCGCGTCCAGCGTCGCGGCCACCTCCAGACGGGCCAGGGGAGCGCCGAGGCAGTAGTGGACACCGGCGCCGAAGCCGAGGTGGGGGTTGCGGGTGCGGCC